>NZ_VITO01000007.1:0-340697 GCF_007828025.1 Nitrospirillum bahiense | reverse complement strand
TGGTCGTACGCGGTGAACGTCGCGCCACCGGTCTCAGCCAGCACCTTCGTGATCGCAGCCGTCAGCGACGTCTTGCCATGGTCAACGTGACCGATGGTGCCGATGTTGCAGTGCGGCTTGGTGCGCTCGAATTTCGCCTTCGCCATGGTTACTCTTCCTTCTCTTGACTTCTGCCAGATCAGGCCATCTTGGCGCGAACGACATCCGCGATGGCAGCCGGCACCGGCTCATAGTGGTCAAATTGCATCGAGTACTGCGCCCGGCCCTGGCTCATCGAGCGCAGGTTGTTCACATACCCAAACATGTTGGCCAGCGGGACCCTGGCAATGATGACGCGCGCATTGCCCCGCTGATCCATTCCTGTCACCTGTCCCCGGCGGCTGTTCAGGTCGCCGATGACATCACCCATGTAGTCGTCGGGGGTGACCACCTCGACCGCCATCACCGGCTCCAGGAGAACGGGCTTGGCTTTCGCCATCCCTTCCTTGAACGCGGCGCGAGCGGCCTGCTCGAACACCTCGACGGAGCTGTCGACGTCGTGGAAGCCACCGTCGACCAGCTCTACCTTCAGATCGATCACCGGGAACCCGGCGATCACCCCACTGTCCTTGGCGGCATGGACGCCGTTCTGGACCCCGTGGGCGAATTCCTTGGGCAGATGGCTGCCCGCCTTGTTCTCGAACCGGAACCCGCTGCCGGGCTCGGACGGCTCGAAGGACAGCGTCACCTGGGCGTACTGCCCCATGGCGCCGACCTGCCGCTTCAGCGTGTGGGCCGCCTCCGCCTTTTGGGCGATGGTTTCCCGGTACGCCACCTGCGGCGCGCCGACGTCGGCTTCCACCCGGTATTCCCGGCGCATGCGATCGACGATGATCTCCAGGTGCAACTCGCCCATGCCGCCGATAACGGTTTGCCCCGTCTCGGAGTCACGGCCGACGCGGAAGGACGGATCCTCCGACGCCAGTCGCTGCAACGCCATCGCCATCCGGTCGTGATCCGCCTGAGTCTTCGGCTCGACCACCACCTCGATCACCGGCTCCGGGAACTCCATGCGTTCCAGCACCAGCGGCGCTTCCGGATCGCACAGGGTTTCACCCGTCGTCGTGTTCCGCAGCCCCGCCAGGGCCACGATGTCGCCCGCGCAGGCCGCCTCGATCTCTTCCCGGGTGTTGGCGTGCATCAGCAACATCTTGCCGACGCTCTCCTTCTCACCCTTGCTCGCGTTCAGCACGCGATCGCCGACCGCCATCCGCCCCGAATAAATCCGGACGAAGGTGAGCGCGCCGACGAAAGGATCGTTCATCACCTTGAACGCCAAGCCGGCGAAGGGCGCCGCGTCGTCCGTCCGCCGGCTGGCCGGTTCTCCGTCCAGCGTCACGCCGGCGACATCACTGATGTCGAGCGGCGAGGGCAGAAAGTCGACAACGGCGTCCAGCATCGGCTGAACGCCCTTGTTCTTGAAGGCCGAGCCGCACAGCACCGGAACCAGGCGGAGCGCGATCGTCCCCTTGCGGATCAGTGCCTTGAGCGCCGCCTCGTCGGGTTCCGCACCCTCGAGGTAGCGCTCCGTGGCGTCCTCATCCATTTCCACCGCCTGCTCGACCAGACGAGCGCGGTATTCGCTCGCCTGCGCGGCCAGGGCGGCCGGAATTTCCGTCTCGAAGAACTCGGCGCCCAGCGTCTCTTCTTTCCAGACGATGGCCTTGTTCTTCACCAGGTCGACGACGCCGGAGAAACCGGCTTCCGTCTTGATGGGAAGCTGCAGGACCGCCGCATTGGCGCCCAGCCGCTCCCGGATCATCTGGACGGTGCCAAAGAAGTCGGCGCCGACCCGGTCCATCTTGTTCACGAAACACATGCGCGGCACGCGGTACTTGTCCGCCTGCCGCCACACGGTTTCCGACTGGGGCTCGACCCCGGCCACAGCGTCGAACAGCGCCACCGCACCATCCAGCACCCGCAAGGACCGCTCGACCTCAATGGTGAAGTCGACATGCCCGGGGGTGTCGATGATGTTCACCCGGTGGTCACGCCAAAAGCAGGTCGTGGCCGCCGAAGTGATGGTGATGCCGCGCTCCTGTTCCTGCTCCATCCAATCCATCGCGGCGGTGCCCTCGTGGACCTCGCCCATGCGATAGGATTTGCCGGTGTAGTACAGGATCCGCTCGGTCGTCGTCGTCTTGCCGGCATCAATGTGGGCACAGATGCCGATGTTCCGGTAACGATCGAGAGGATGGGAGCGCGCCATGATTCCTTAAGGCCTAAGCAGGTCCCAACCTTACCACCGGTAGTGCGAGAAGGCCTTGTTGGCCTCCGCCATACGGTGGGTGTCTTCACGCTTCTTCACGGCAACGCCGCGCTGGTTGGCCGCGTCCAGCAGCTCACCCGACAGGCGCTCGGTCATCGTGTTCTCCGACCGGCCGCGGGCGGCGGCGATCAGCCAACGGATGGCCAGGGCCTGGGCGCGGTCCTGACGGACCTCAACCGGCACCTGGTAGGTCGCACCGCCGACGCGGCGGGAACGCACTTCCAGGTAGGGACGGACGTTGTTCAGGGCATCGTGGAACAGCTGAATGGGATCAGCCTTCACCTTGCCCTCGATACGCTCCAGAGCGCCGTACACGATCTGCTCGGCGACGGACTTCTTACCGTCGTACATCAGGCAGTTCATGAACTTCGTCAGCACGATATCGCCATACTTGGCGTCCGGCAGGACTTCACGCTTCTCGGCGCGACGACGACGGGACATGAGATAACTCCTTACTTCGGACGCTTGGCGCCGTACTTGGACCGACGCTGGCGACGGTCCTTCACGCCCTGGGTATCCAACGAACCGCGGATGATGTGATAGCGCACGCCGGGAAGGTCCTTCACACGGCCGCCGCGGATCATCACCACGGAGTGTTCCTGCAGGTTGTGACCCTCGCCGGGGATGTAGCTGATGACCTCGTGGCCGTTGGTCAGCCGCACGCGGGCGACCTTACGCAGCGCCGAGTTCGGCTTCTTCGGGGTGGTCGTGTAGACGCGCGTGCAGACACCGCGCTTCTGGGGGCATTCCTGCAACGCCGGGACCTTGTCCCGCTCCGGCACGCCCTCACGGGACTTGCGGATCAACTGGTTGATCGTCGGCATCTACCGCTCTCGGTTCACAGTTCCAACAACAAGGCACCCAAACGCATGCCCAGAACGACGAAAGTCCCGTCACGAAGCACTGACTGGCTCCGCGCGGGCCTTGCAAACGCCGTCCGAACAAGGACTCGGGTGCGGCTATACAGATTTTCGAGGGGGTCTTTTTGAGAGACAGCGTCTAGCCCGCAAGGGCGGCCTACAGCCTGCCCCTCGAAAAATGTGGGCGGACTATATGGAGGTCGGCCCCGCCCGTCAAGCGCTCTGGACTCAAAAATCCAGGGTAAGCCGTGCGTCCAGGACAGGGGGCGGCCCCACAATTGCGGGCCCCTCCCCTGCGCGCCTGGCACGCGCTCCGGACAGCGCGGGGGATGGGCAAACGGCCCCGGTGCCGCTATATACCCGGGCCAGACGGGCGGCGGCACCACCAAGGTCGGACGCTCACCTTATAGTATAGTGTAAGCGCGCTTTCGAGAGAGACCCGGCCGACCGCATGCGGCACAGGGTCCCCCTGCTGGCGCCCTTTTGGATTCCCGAGCGCCGCCATGAGCAAGCCCACCCTCATCACCAATACCTCGTCCCCCATTGGCGCCCCCAAGGTCGGCATCGTCAGCCTGGGCTGCCCCAAGGCGCTGGTAGACAGCGAACGCATCCTGACCAAGCTGCGCTCGGAAGGGTACGAGGTGTCGCCCAGCTATGACGACGCCGACGTGGTGCTGGTCAACACCTGCGGCTTCCTGGACAGCGCCAAGCAGGAAAGCCTGGATGCCATCGGCGAGGCCATGCGCGAGAACGGCCGCGTCATCGTCACCGGCTGCATGGGCGTGGAAGAGGGCCGCATCCGGGAGATGTACCCCAACGTGCTGGCCGTCACCGGCCCCCACCAGTACGAGCAGGTGGTGTCGGCGGTGCATGACCACCTGCCCCCGGTGCACAACCCCTACACCGACCTGGTACCGCCCGAGGGCCTGCGCCTGACGCCGCGCCACTACGCCTATCTGAAGATTTCCGAAGGCTGCAACCACCGCTGCAGCTTCTGCATCATCCCCTCGCTGCGCGGCGACCTGGCCAGCCGGCCGGCCGGCAACGTGCTGCGCGAGGCGGAGCGGCTGGTGAACGCCGGCGTGCGCGAGCTGATGGTCATCTCCCAGGACACCAGCGCCTATGGCCTGGACCTGCGCCATGCCGAGAGCGAGTTCAAGGGCCGCAAGGTCCGCGCCCACATGACCGACCTGGCCCGCGAGCTGGGCGGCTTGGGCGCCTGGGTGCGCCTGCACTACGTCTACCCCTACCCGCATGTGGACGAGGTCATCCCCCTGATGGCGGAAGGCCTGGTGCTGCCCTATCTGGACATTCCCTTCCAGCACGCCAGCCCCAACGTGCTGAAGGCCATGAAGCGGCCGGCCAACCAGGAGAAGGTGCTGGACCGGATTCGCGGCTGGCGCGACGTCTGCCCCGAACTGACCATCCGCTCCACCTTCATCGTCGGCTTCCCCGGCGAGACGGAGCAGGATTTCCAGTTCCTGCTGGACTGGCTGTCGGAAGCCAAGATCGACCGGCTGGGCTGCTTCAAGTATGAGGCCGTGGACGGCGCCCCCGCCAACGCCCTTGAGGGCGCCGTGCCGGAAGAGGTGAAGGAGGAGCGCTGGAACCGCCTGATGGCCCATCAGCAGGCCATCAGCGAGGAGCGCATGCAGGCCAAGGTGGGCCGCACCATCGACGTCATCATCGACGAGGTGGACGAGGAGGGCGCCATCGGCCGCTCCGCGGCGGACGCGCCGGAGATCGACGGCAGCGTCTTCCTGAACGGCGACACCAGCGTCGCGGTGGGCGACATCGTCCAGGTGACCGTGGAGCACGCCGAGGAATACGACCTGTGGGGCACCCGCGTGGACGCCTAAGTCCCCGCCCTGCCCCCTGTCCCACCAGTCCTTATTGAAGCGACGGGGCCGGCCAGTGATGGCCGGCCTTTTCCGTACAGGCATCGCGATCGGGCGATTGTCCCGCCATATCCAATATCCAACTTTCGTCAGCAGGCCCGCCCAGGGTCTTGGATTTCCGGCCGGTACCCCCGTATGCTCTCGCCCCAAGCGGCGCTATCGCGGGGGTAACCGCCGGCGACACGACCAAGACAATGGGGATTCGCACTTATGGGAGCCAGACTACGCACAGGGACCACGGCGCTGTTCGCCGCGGCCCTCGCGCTCGATGTCGGGGCCGCGGCGGTGGGGCAGGCCAAGGACGCCGCCCCGGTAACGCCCGAGGCCTTGTCGGCCCACGTCAAAATCCTCGCCTCCGACGATTTCCAGGGCCGCAAGCCGGGAACCGTGGGCGAGGAGAAGACCATCGCCTACATCCAGGACCAATTCAAAAAGATCGGGCTGAAGCCCGCGGCCGGTGCTAAGGGCTACCTTCAGGACGTGCCCATGACCGAGGTCACCAGCAAGGCCGACGGCCCCATGGTGTTCACGGCCACGGGCAAGGACGGCCAGGCCAAGAGCCTGTCGTACGAATACTTCAGCCAGATGATCGTCTGGAACCGGCAGCGCACCACCCATGCCGAGGTGAAGGACAGCGATCTGGTCTTCGTCGGCTACGGCATCACGGCACCGGAGTTCGGCTGGGACGACTATGCCGGCGTGGACGTGAAGGGCAAGACGGTCGTCATCCTGGTGAACGACCCGGGCTTCGCCACCGGCGACCCCGCCCTATTCGGCGGCGGCGCCATGACATGGTATGGCCGCTGGCCCTACAAGTACGAGGAAGCGGCCCGCCATGGTGCGGCCGCCGCCATCATCGTGCATGAGACGCGCGCCGCCGGTTACCCCTGGGGCGTGGTCGCCAACAGCAACAGCGTGCCCAAGCTGACCCTGATGCCCGCCGACGGCGGGCTGCAGAGCCGGTCGGCTGTGGAAGGCTGGGTGCAGCTGGACGTGGCCAAGGAGCTGTTCGCGGCGGCCGGCCTGGACTACGGCACGCTGAAGGACAGCGCCGCCCGGCGCGGCTTCAAGGCCGTGCCCATGAACGCCAAGATGTCGGTGGGCATCACCCCGGTGGTGCGCGACGTCGTCTCGCACAACGTGGTCGGCATCGTCCCCGGCGCCAAGCGTCCGGACGAGGTGGTGCTGGTGGGCGCGCACTGGGATCACCTGGGCGTGGGCCCGGCGGTCAACGGCGACACCATCTATAACGGCGCGCTGGACAACGCCACGGGCGTCGCCGGCCTGATCGAGATGGCCAAGCGCTATACCCACGGCCCCAAGCCGGACCGCACCCTGATGTTCATCGCCTACACGGCCGAGGAACAGGGCCTGCTGGGCTCGGAATACTATGCCCAGCACCCGCTGTACCCGGTGGGCAAGACGGTGGCCGGCTTCAACATGGACGGCCTGGGTGTGCTGGGTCCCGTGCATGACGTGGTCCTGGTCGGCGGCAAGAAGTCCGACCTGGAGGAACGGCTGAAGGCCTGGACCGATGCCCACGGCATGGTCGTGAATCCGGAGCCCTTCCCCGAGCGCGGCTATTACTACCGCTCCGACCACTTCAACCTGGCCAAGGTCGGCATCCCCGTCATCGACGCCGGCATGGGGATCGACAGCGTGGAGCACGGCGCGGAGTGGGGCAAGGCGAAGGAGGAGGAGTACACCCGCCTGCACTACCACCAGCCGTCCGACGAATGGTCGCCGGCCATGGACCTGCGCGGCGGCGCCGTCCAGGTCAACATGTGGTACGACATCAGCCGCGACCTGGCGTCCAGCGATGCCTGGCCCAAGTGGTACGACAAGGCCGAGTTCAAGGCCGCCCGGGACAAGTCCCAGGGCAAATGAGTGTAAAGGCCGCCATACCCCGGCAGAGGGGTGCGGCGGCCTTTTTTCAGTCGGGGGAGCGGCCCAACTGGGCCGTAACCCTGCCGGCGCCTGTAACCCCAGGCAGGGGGTATGGGCGGTTTGAGGGGCGCCAATGGACGCGCCCCGGGGAAAGATAAGGAACGCAAGAAACCCATGCGAACCCACACCAGAGGCGCCCGCCTGCTGAAAGGCACGGCGGCGCTGGCTCTCGCAGTGGCCGTGGCCACGCCGGCGCTGGCGGCCGGCAAGGTCACCAAGGACGTGGCCCCGGTGACGGCCCAGGCCCTGTCCGAGCACATCCGCATCCTGGCATCCGATGAATTCCAGGGCCGCAAGCCCGGCACGGCGGGCGAGGACAAGGCCATCGCCTACATCCAGGACCAGTTCAGGAAGATCGGCCTGAAGCCCGCCGTGGACGGCAGCTATCTGCAGGACGTCCCGCTGACGGAGATCGTCAGCAAGGCCGACGGCCCCATGGTCATCACCGGCCCCAAGGCCGCGCCGCTGTCGCTGGAGTATTTCAGCGACATGGTCGTCTGGACCCGCCAGCGCACCCCCCATGTCCAGGTCAAGGACAACGACATGGTGTTCGTGGGCTATGGCATCACGGCGCCGGAATTCGGCTGGGACGACTATGCCGGCGTCGATGTGCGCGGCAAGACGGTGGTCATCCTGGTGAACGACCCCGGCTATGCCACCGGCGATCCCGCCCTGTTCGGCGGCGGCGCCATGACCTGGTACGGCCGCTGGGTCTACAAGTTCGAGGAGGCCGCCCGCCATGGCGCCACCGCCGCCATCATCGTGCATGAGACGCGCGCCGCGGGTTATCCCTGGGGCGTGGTCGCCAACGGCGGCAGCATCCCCAAGCTGAGCCTGATGCCGGCCGACGGCGGACTGAAGACCCGGTCAGCCGTGGAAGGCTGGATGCAGCTGGACCAGGCCAAGGCCGTGTTCCAGGCCGCCGGGCTGGACTTCAACACCCTGAAGGACAGCGCCGCCCGCCGTGGCTTCAAGGCCGTGCCCCTGCCCCTGAAGATGTCGGTCGGCATCACGCCGACGGAGCGCGACGTCATCTCCCACAATGTCATCGGCACCATCCCGGGCACCAAGCACCCGGACGAGATGGTCCTGGTCGGCGCGCACTGGGACCACCTGGGTATCGGTCCGGCCATCAACGGCGACACCATCTACCACGGCGCCATGGACAACGCGTCCGGCGTCGCCGGCCTGATCGAGCTGGCCAAGCGCTACACCAAGGGTCCCAAGCCAGACCGCACCCTGCTGTTCATCGCCTACACGGCGGAGGAGCAGGGCCTGCTGGGGTCCGAGTACTATGCCCAGCATCCGCTGTTCGCGCCCAACAAGACGGTCGCGGGCTTCAACATGGACATGCTGAGCAGCGTCGGCCTGACCCGGGACATCGTGCTGGTGGGCGGACGCAAGTCCGACCTGGAGGACAGGCTGAAGGCCTGGACCGACGCCCATATGATGGCCCTGAACCAGGAGCCCTTCCCCGAGCGCGGCTACTACTACCGCTCCGACCACTTCAACCTGGCCAAGATCGGCATCCCGGTGATCTACGCCCACAGCGGCATCGACAGCGTGGCCAACGGCGCCGAGTGGGGCAAGACCAAGGAGGATGAGTTCACCCGCCTCCACTACCACCAGCCGTCCGACAAATGGTCGCCGGACCTGGACCTCAGCGGCGGCGCCATGGAGGTCAACATGATCTATGACCTCAGCCGCCCGCTGGCCTTCGGCACCGACTGGCCGAAATGGTACGACAAGGCGGAGTTCAAGGCCGCCCGCGACAAATCCATGGGGAAGTAGCCCCATGATGTGACGATAAGGGCCGCATCCCCACACCGGAAATGCGGCCCTCTCTTAATCCAGTCCGGCGCGTTCCGCCCGGTGCCTCAATTGATACGCGGCGCCAGCCCGGCCACCTGGGCCGTAATCTCGAACGACCGCCGCCGGGCGGCATGGTCGTGGATGGCGGCGGTCACCATGATCTCATCCGCGCCGGTCTGCTGCAGGATGGCGCCGAGGCCGTGGCGCACCGTCTCCGGCCCTCCCACGACGGAGTAGCGCAGCGCCCGGTCGGCCCAGGCGCGTTCCTCCGGGCTCCACTCCACACCCGGCTGCGGCGGGCGCAAGGGGCCGGGGTTGCCACGGGCCAAGGCCACGAACCGATCCTGCAGGGAGGTGAACAGCACCTCCGCCTCCTTATCCGTGTCGGCGGCGAAAACGTTGACGCCCACCATGGCATGGGGCTTGGGATTGGCGGCGGTGGGCTTGTAGTACTGGCGGTAGACGTGCAGCGCCTCCAGCAGCTGGTCGGGCGCGAAGTGGGAAGCGAAGGCGTAGGGCAACCCCAACTCCGCCGCCAGCCGAGCGCCGAAGGTACTGGAGCCCAGGATCCAGATCGGCACGTCCAGGCCGACGCCGGGCACGGCGCGCACCGCCTGCCCCGGCTGGGCCGGGCGGAAATAGGCCTGCAGTTCCTGCACGTCGCGGGGGAAGTTGTCGCCGTTGTCTGAGCGGTCGCGCCGCAGCGCCCAGGCGGTGCGCTGGTCGCTGCCCGGCGCGCGGCCCAGACCCAGGTCGATGCGGCCGGGGTAGAGGGACTCCAGTGTGCCGAACTGCTCCGCGATCACCAGCGGGGCATGATTGGGCAGCATGATGCCACCGGCGCCCACGCGGATGCTTTTGGTGCCGCCGGCGATGTAGCCGATGACCACCGAGGTGGCGGCGCTGGCGATGCCCGTCATGTTGTGATGCTCCGCCACCCAGAAGCGGCGGTAGCCCAGGGCCTCGGCATGGCGGGCGAGATCCAGCGTGTTGTGCAGGGCCTGGGCGGCGGTGCCGCCCTCGACGATGGGGGAAAGGTCCAGGACGGACAAGGGAATGGGAAGCGACACGGGGGGACCGGCCTTTCTTCGAACCGCGACGGAACTGCCAAGGGTTACCTAAGCACGCCCGCGCGGCTTTTCGAGGTGAGGCCGGTCACAGGGTTCCGGTTCCCGTTCAAGGCCGCTGCACCGCATCCACCGCCACCTTGAACGCCGCCAGTTCCAGGGCGTCCAGGTCACCGTCCCACAGCGACTGGTGCAGGCGCCCGCCGTCGTTGACCAGACGGTCGGACCCCACGACCACGCTGGCCGCCTTCAGGCCCATCAGGGTGGCCAGGGTGAAGAACGGCCCCTCCTCCATCTCCACGAAGGTGGGCTTATCCGGACCCTTGATGGCCAGCAGGTCGCGCAGGATGCTGCCCGGCTGGAAATAGTAGATGGGCATGGTGTAGCCGATGCCCCGGGCGCTGGGCAGGCCGGAGCGGGCGGCGGCGGCGCGCACCCGGGCGGTGAACTCCTGGTTCGGCCGTGCCACCTGCTGCTTGGCGTCGGGCGCCAGCAGGAAGGCACCGCCATCGCGGTAGGAGCCATCCGATACGATGATCTGGCCATAGGGCACGTCCGGCGACAGCAGGCCCGCCGTGCCGACATGGATGACGCGGCGCGCGCCCAGGGCCTGCAACTCCGCCACCTGGGTGGTGATGCCGCCGGCGCCGGGCAGGCCACGGGCCACGACGAAGGGGGCCGTGCCGGCCTTGCGCACCACCCACAGGTCGGTGGGGTCGGTGAAGCCGTAGGACAAACGGGTGTAGCTGCCCTGAAAGCCCGCCTGGTCCAGGTAGGTCTCCACATCCACCCGGTGCAGCACGATGGCGTCGGCCGGGAAATCGTCCAGCTCGCCATGTACGAAGCGGTTCTTGCGCAGCCAGTCCACCTCATCGGCCGGGGTGTTCAGCCGTTCCTGGTGGCCGTGACGGGCATAGCCGTCCAGCACCCGGTAGGGGGCATCGGCCGTGCCGGCCAGCGCCAAACCCGACATCTCTCCAGTGGCCGCACCCGCGGCGGCCATCATCAGGCCCGCCACCAACGCCGCGATCCCCTTCGCCATGCCCCGTCCCCTTCTTGGTCTTGATGGCTAAAGGGTCCGCAAAAACAAAGGGCTGCGCAATGGCCAAAGCGGCCCTGGCGCAGCCCCGGTTGTGAAGACCTCTTTTTACTTCGGCTTGCGGAACTTGAAGACGAACTGGTCGGTGTGGCCGCGCAGGGCGGGGTCGAAGACCTTGAGCGTGTGGTTATCCGCCGTGTTGTGCAGGGCGTCGTCCTGGCCCTCCAGCACGAAGCCCGCGGCCTCCACCTCCTTCTTCACCGTTTCGGGATCGATACGATGAAGGGTGTTGGTGTCGCGCACGCCGGAGCCGGCCTCGGCCACATGGTCCAGCACGATGTAGACGCCGCCGGGCTTCAGCGCGTTGAAGATGGCCTTGTTCACGGCCGCCGCCGCTTCCGCGCCCATGAAGGCGTGGACATCGTGGTAATTCTGCGAGGTCCAGACCACGTCCACCTTCTCAGGGAAGGTCAGCGCGTTCACGGGCTCGACCAGCGGCACGATGTTGCCATAGGCCTTGTCCCCCGCCAGCGCCTTCTGCCCGTCCACCGCTTTTTGCGAGCGGGTGGCGATCTCATTGGGCAGCAGGGAATAGACCCTGCCCTTGGGGCCGACCGCCTTGGCGAACAGGCGGGTGAAGTAGCCGGCGCCCGGCATGAAATCCACCACCTTGTCGCCCGCCTTCACGCCGGCGAAGGCCAGCATCTCGGCCGGCTTGCGATCGGCATCGCGATCCTTGTCGGCCTGGGGCCGGTTGCTGTCGGCGACGGCGGCGGTGATCGCGGGTGACGGCGCGGTGGCGGCGCTGGCGGTGAGCGCCAGGCTGGACACGGCCAGCCCCAGGGCCAGCGCGATGACGGAGACGCGAGACATTGTTCCCTTCCCTCCCTGGATGTCAGCCTTTGGCCAAGGATGGGCCCCCGATCAGGTTCCTCCCCGATCAAGTCCATTGCGGCCGGCTGCCGCTAGAAAGTGCGGAGCCGGCGCCATAAATCAATCCCGCGTCTCTGAAAAAACGACGGAATTGCAACCACCGGGTCATCGCGCCGCAGGGCAGACGGCCGGAGGCTGGATAGCCCTGGTGGCGCTTGCCTCCGCCCCCGGGGCGCCCGCCGTGGCACCCCGCCGCCGGGTGGCGGCCAGCAGCCCCAGGCCCGCAGCCATGAAACCGGCCGAAACCAGCGGCAGCGTGCCCACGCCGGCCAGGGGCTCTATCGCGCCGGCGGCAAAGGAGCCGGCGGCCATGCCGACATAGAGGGCCGACGAATTCAGGGCCAGCACCAGGCCGCGCACCTCCGGCGCCAGTTCCACCATGCGCCGCTGCTGCGAGGGCATGAAGAGGTCGTTGGCCAGCGCCCACAGCACCAGTAGGGCCAAGGCGGCCCACAGCCGGGCCGGGGCGCCGGCCATGGTCAGGAACATGACGGTCAGGCCCCCCAGGCTGAGGGCCACCAGCCGGTCGGCGGACCACAGGTCGGCCAGCCAGCGGGCGAGATAATTGCCGGCCAGACCAGACAGCCCCAGCACCATGAGGGCCAGCGACGTCTGCGCCGTATCGGCGCCGAAGCGGTCGCGCAGCAGCGGATTGATCAGGGTGATGGTGGTGAACAGTCCCGCCATCTGGCAGACCATGAGGGCGACGCCCCCCGCCACCCCCGGGCGCCGCAGGACGGTCGCCAGTTGCCCCAGACCCAGGGCATGACCCCGCCCCCGGTCCTTGACGCCCAACGCGACGGCCAGCGCCACGCCCCAGGTCCACACGCCCAGCCCGACGAACATGGGGCGCCAGCCGATCTGTTCCCCCAGCCAGGCGGACAGCGGCAGGCCGACGACCGACGCCATGGTCATGCCGCTGAAGACGATGGCCAGGGCGCGGCCTTGCCGCTGGGGCGGTACCAGGGTGCTGCCCAGGGCCGACACCACCGGCCCGACGCAGGCGGCCCCCACGCCCGAAATGATGCGCAGGATCAGCAACAAGGGATAGCTGGCCACCCCGGCCGACAGCAGGGTGCTGGCGCCCAGGATGCCCAGGCCGGCCAGCAACAGGGTGCGGCGCGGCAGGTGCCCCGCCACCATCTGCACCACCGGCGCGGCGACGGCGAAGGTGGCGGCGAAGGCGGACACCATCAGCGCCACCGCGCTGGGTGGCAAAGACAGCGAGGCGGCGATGGGGGGCAAGGCCCCGACCACCGCCAAGGTGCCGGTACCCATGGTGAAATAAGCCAGCGCCAGCAGGCGCAGGGGCCAAGCGGGCCATGGGGCGGCTGGGTCCGGGGAGCGGGATTGGGGCATGGTTGCCTCACGATCAGGGTTAGGCGGTGCCCTGGTGAGATAGGTCCCGCTTGGCTATAATTGAAATCGATCATCCATATTGGACCTATAACCATGATCGATCTCAAGGGAGTGGACCTGAACCTGCTGGTCTCGCTGGACGCTCTGCTGGACCAGGCCAACGTCACCCGGGCGGCCGCGCGCCTGGGCATCAGCCAGCCGGCCCTGTCGGCGCAATTGGCCCGCCTGCGCGACCTGTTCCACGATCCGCTGTTCGTGCCCTCGGAAACCGGCCGGGGCATGGTGCCCACCACCCGCGCGCTGGAACTGCAGGCGCCCTTGCGCGCCGCCTTGCAGGAGCTGGAGACGGTGGTGCGCCGGCCGCCGGGCTTCGACCCCCTGACGGCCACGCGCGATTTCGCCATCGCCGCCAGCGACAACAGCACGGTGGCGGTGGGGCTGGGCTTGATGGAGCGCCTGCGCGCCGTCGCGGGCCCGGGCATCCGCCTGTCCTTCCGCGCACCCAACGCCGAACGCGTCCTGGGCCAGATGCAGCGGGGCGAGGTCGATTTGCTGATCGGCTCGCAAAACATGGTCCAGGCCGGCATGACGGCGCGCCGCCTGGCGGGGGAGCGCTATCTGGTGGCCCAGCGCAAGGGCCATCCGCGCGGTGCCGGCCCCCTGGACCTGGACAGCTATTGCGCCCAGGAACATATCCTGGTGTCCACCGATGGCGGCGGCTTCGTCGGTTTCGTGGATGAGGTTCTGGAGCGGCTGGGGCGGCAGCGGCGGGTGGCCCTGTCCATCCACCAGTTCATGCTGGCCGTACCCATCCTGCTGGCCACCGACTATCTCTGCGTCCTGCCCAGCCGCTTGGCCCGCCGCTATGCCGAGAAGCTGGACCTGTTCGACCTGCCCCTGCCCAACCGGCACAGCTATGATTTCATGGCCGCCTGGCACCCCCGCCACCAAGCCGACCCCGGCCATGTCTGGCTGCGCCAGCAGGTGGCGGCGGTGGCGGAGGGGATGGGCTGCTGAGGGTCACCCGAACGCCGGCGGCGGGAACAGGCTGGCGATGATGCCCACCGACTGTTCGGCCAGTGGCCGGTCGGGCACGATGCTGTCGTCGTTGTAGCCGTAGTAGTCGTCCGGCCCCACCGCCTGGAAGACGAAGCCGTCGCGCCGGGGCACGAAGGACACGCCGTTGTAGAACAGGCCGTAGTGCACATCGTCCTGCGGGATCATGCGCGCCAGCTGGCCCCGCACCGGGATGATGGAGTTGTCGCCCATCAGGGAGCGGGCGCCGTAGCCGGTGCAGTTCACCAGCACCTTCTGAGCCACGCCGGCGAAATCCGCCGGGGTGTGGAATTCCCGCACCTCGATGCGGCCGCCGTTGGCGTGGAACTCATCCAGCAGAAGGCGGGTGTAGCTGGAAATGTTGAACACCATGTTGGTGTTGCGCCGAACAAAGCGCGCGCCGAAGGGATGCAGACCCGCCGGCACATCAACGGAATGGGGTGTCAGGGTTGGCAACAGCTCGTGCTGCAAGGCGTCGGCGAAGGGGGGCCGGCCGTCGGTCACCGGCTCGTGGCGCTCCCGGTTGGCCTGGTCCGAGACGTTGTAGTTGTCCACCCACTCGATGGGGGTGCCGGGCAGGCCCAGCAGGCTCTGGTAGGCCTGGAACGAGGTCAGGCACATGCGTGCCCACAGCGCCTTGAACTCAGGCGTGGCGTATTGTTCCAGGCAGATGCGCGAATCCGGTGACCAGACGCCGGTGGCGAAGCTGGACCGGGTGTCAGGCGGCAGGTCCTTGGCATAGATGGTGACCTTGGCGCCGGCGCGTTGCAGCTGCAGCGCCGTGGTCAGGCCGATAGCCCCGCAACCGATAACGGCGATGTCGCGCTCGCCCAAGGCCATGGCCTTCTCCGTGGCGACCAGACCCGTCCCCCAGGATAGGGACCAGCCGCTGCCGCCGTGGCCATAATGGTGGACCACCAGCTTCTGGCCGATGCGCTCCACCTCCAGCCGGGGGCCCTGGGCGCGGAAGGGGCGCGTGCAGACGGTGATGCGGGTGATACGGTCCGGCGTGGCCCGGATGGGCGTCAGCGCCAGGGGCGACCGCGCCGCCTCGGTCACGCCGCCATGCCGGCCCCCCTCCACATTGACCGCGCAACCCGCCAGCATCAGTGCCGCACCCGCACCGGCCAACAGATCGCGGCGGCCCACGCCGACGGCCAAACCCTTCATCCGCCCCACCGCCATGCCATCCCCCTTGTTGTTGCCGGACGGCGTCCAGGGCCGCTTGGAGAAGACGATACGGGAAAAGAAGGGCTTGAGAAACCGGGACTTGGCGGGGAAGGTAGACGCCGCTTATCGCGAGCTACGGGACCTGGCCGCCGCCATGTTCGAAAAGATCACCCACCTGGCGCGCGACTGATCCCGCGGCAGCCGGGCCGTTGGCCCGACCACCACTCCCAGGCAGCGCCCTTGTGACTACCAATCAGCGGACTGTTGACTTCCAATTAGCCGAGACTGATATTCCCAATCAGCCGACGCCTTGAGGGTAAGCATGTTCGAACGGTTTGTGGCGCATCGGGTGGAGGAAGCCCTTTCCGATACCCCCGTCGTCCTAGTCGTGGGGCCGCGCCGGGCGGGCAAGACCACGCTCGTCCGCAAGATGGGAACGAACAGCCGCGCCTATATCACGCTCGATGATCAAACCGCCCTCGCCGCCGCCCAATCCGATCCGGCTGGGTTCATCCGTGGGCTGGATCAGGCCATCATCGATGAGGTGCAGCGCGCGCCGGATCTGTTGCTGGCGATCAAGAAGACCGTTGATGAGGACTATCGCCCCGGTCGCTTCCTGCTCACGGGCTCCGCAAACGTGCTCACCCTGCCCAAGATCGCCGATAGCCTGGCGGGGCGGATGGAAACCATCCAGATGCTGCCCTTGGCCAGAGCCGAAATCGCCGGCCGGACACCCAGCTTCTTGGAACGCCTGTTCGACGGCAGGCTAGGCCCTCAACCGGACGCGCTTGTCGGTGACGAGCTGATCCGCGTCGTCTTGGCCGGGGGATTCCCGGAAGCGATCAGCCGCGACAAAGAACGGCGCCGGCAAGATTGGGCACGCGCCTACCTCACATCGATCCTGACGCGAGACCTGCGGGACATCGCCGATGTGGAAAAGCTCACCGAGCTGCCGAGGTTCGTGCGCCTGCTGGCCGAACACGCCGGCCAGTTGGTCAACTACTCGCAATTCGGCGCGGGCATCAACGTCAGCCACAAGACCGGCCAGCGCTATGTCGGGCTGCTGGAACAGGTCTTCCTGGTCGCAACGGTGCAACCCTGGTTCACCAACGCCCTGAAGCGGATCGTCAAGACGCCGAAACTGCATTTCCTCGACTCCGGCTTACTGGCGACCGTGCGGGGTCTGACGTTCGACCGGATCAAGTCCGACCGCACGGCCTTCGGCGCCCTGCTGGAAAGTTTCGTCTTCTCGGAAGTGCTGAAGCTCATCAGCGGCTCAGACCTGCGGGTGACCGCCCACCATTTCCGAGACCGCGATGGCCGCGAGGTGGACGTCATCCTTGAGCGTGACGACGGGATGGTCGTCGGCATCGAGGTGAAGGCCAGTGCCACCGTTAAGGCCACCGATTTCACCGGCCTGAAAGCACTGGCCGAGGCCTGCGGAGAGCGGTTCGCTTATGGCGTCATCCTGTATGACAGCGCCGACTTCGTTCCCTTTGGGGATAAGCTGGCGGCCGCGCCACTGTCATGCCTGTGGGGGTGAGCGGGAAAACTCAATAAAATTTCATCTGCTTGGGGCCAAAGTCAGTTCAAGATTAACAATTTATTGAACAATCAGCGACAAATACGACAGATATCGAGTGAAATTTAAATAGACCCCATAAAAGCAGATGAAATTCCAATAGATAATAGGAAATCTACCTAATTCTTTCTGAAGTCGATCATGGCGTATGGCCGCCGGTGGCTTTACATACCGATACAGGCCACCCTAGCTAACCGTCTGTTTAAATCATTAACTCGCTGGGAAGCCTGGGAAACGGGCACACCCGACCAGTCCGCTCCTCCGGATTTCATTGCCCTGAAATGTTTGTGGATTTTCCTGGCAGGTCACAGGCGTCCGCCAATGCGCGTTGCACTTACAGCTCATTTACAGGCGCGGCGCACTTCCCCACCGCAAACAGCTAAGTCTTTGAAAAGATTGGTGGGCCCGGCCAGATTCGAACTGGCAACCAGACCGTTATGAGCGGCCGGCTCTAACCGTTGAGCTACAGGCCCACGCGGGGCGCACTTTGCCGGGTGAGGCAGCGGGTTGCAACACCCTTCATAATTTTTTTACGACACCGCCCAAACCGTTGGAAACGCGCCGCTATCCTTTTGATTTGACGTGCGTTGCCAGGTGAATGCCATGTTGCCGCCTCAGGACTGAGGTGCTACCTTTGCAAGGCTTGGGACGGTGACTGCATCCTTTGTCCAGGCGGCAAATGGCCGCGCTGGCACCTGGGGTAGCGGTAACACCCGGCGAACGCGGGCCCCGGCAGGGCGACCCGCATGAGGCTCCGGCCAACGGGGTCCGCCAAAGCGGTTGAGTGTCAGGCCCAGGGTCATGCGCGCCCAGGGCCGGGGGGACATATACGCGAAGGGGGGCCAGCGGCAGCAATCCGACTTAAGACGTCCAACCGGACGCCCGTTACCAGGCCCCGCGGGGCCACCAGCGGCACGGCGCCGCCACCGGGCCGGGATCGCCCCGGGCTAGGAGCGTGAACGCCAGCACCAGCCCCGCCGCCAGCCAATACCAGAACATCCATGGGAGGAAGTCACGATGGCGAACATCGCCAGCAGCAGTACCAATGGGGCCTCGACCGGCATGACGAGGGAGGAACGCAAGGTCATTCTCGCCTCATCCCTCGGCACCGTGTTCGAGTGGTATGATTTCTATCTGTACGGTTCCTTGGCCGCCATCATCAGCGCCCGCTTCTTCTCGGGCCTGCCGACGCAGGGCGCCAAGGACGTGTTCACGCTGCTGGGCTTCGCGGCCGGCTTCTTCGTCCGCCCCTTCGGCGCCCTGGTCTTCGGCCGGCTGGGCGACCTGGTGGGCCGCAAGTACACCTTCCTCGTCACCATCGTCATCATGGGCCTGTCGACGGCCGTCATCGGCTTCCTGCCCAGCTATGAATCGGTTGGTGTGCTGTCGCCCATCCTGCTGATCAGCTTGCGCCTGCTGCAGGGCCTGGCCCTGGGCGGCGAGTACGGCGGTGCCGCCACCTACGTGGCGGAGCACGCGCCCCATGGCAAGCGCGGCGCTTACACCGCCTGGATCCAGATCACCGCCACCGGCGGCCTGTTCCTGTCGCTGCTGGTCATCCTGGCCTGCCGCACGAGCCTGCCGAAGGCGGACTTCGAGGCCTGGGGCTGGCGCATCCCCTTCCTGGTGTCGCTGCTGCTGCTGGCCGTGTCCCTTTGGATCCGCCTGCAGCTGGACGAATCGCCGCTGTTCAAAAAGATGAAGGCCGAGGGCAAGACGTCCTCCTCCCCCATCCTGGAAAGCTTCGGCAACCTCTATAACCTGAAGTTCGTGCTGCTGGCCCTGTTCGGCGTCGTCGCCGGCCAGGCCGTCGTTTGGTACTGCGGCCAGTTCTATGCCCAGATCTTTCTGAAGAGCACGCTGAAGATCGACCCCAACACCGCCGACACCCTTGCGGCCATCGCCCTGCTGTTCGCCACCCCCTTCTTCGTGGTGTTCGGCGCCCTGTCCGACCGCATCGGCCGCAAGAAGGTCATCCTGGCCGGCCTGGCCCTGGCCATCCTGACCTACTTCCCCATCTTCCGGGGCATCACCCACTTCGGCAACCCCGCGCTGGAAGCCGCCATGGCCGCCAGCCCGGCCACGGTGACGGCCGACCCGGCCGAGTGCACTTGGCAGCTGAACGTGGCCGGCACGTCCAAGTTCACGTCCAGCTGCGACGTGGCCAAGGCGGCGCTGGTGGGCAAGAGCGTGCCGTACAGCGCGGTCGATGGCGGCGCCGGCTCCGTGGCGCAGATCAAGATCGGCGACACGGTCATCGACAGCTACGACGCCAAGGCGCCGGACGCGAAGGAGAAGAAGGCCGCCTTCGACAAGGCGGTGGCCGACGCGGTGAAGGCCGCCGGCTACCCGGCCAAGGCGGATGACGCCGCCATCAACAAGCCGGCGCTGACCTTCCTGCTGTGGGTCCTGGTCATCTACGTGACCCTGGTCTACGGCCCCATCGCCGCCATGCTGGTGGAGATGTTCCCGTCGCGCATCCGCTACACTTCCATGTCCCTGCCCTACCACATCGGCAACGGCTGGTTCGGCGGCTTCCTGCCGGCCATCTCGCTGGCCATCGTGGTCACCACCGGCCAGATGTACGCCGGCCTGTGGTACCCGATCATCGTGGCCGCCATCACCTTCGTGATCGGCCTGCTGTTCGTGCGGGAAACCAAGGACACGGAAATCAGCCACGACAAGTAAGCGCGGCTTTGCGGCATCGAATGGCGAAGGGCCCGGACATCCCCGTCCGGGCCCTTTCTTCATGGGGTGGCCGACGCGATCGCCCGCCCGTTACCCATCACACCCGCCCCATCACACCCGTTGGCGCAGATGGCGGGAGAAGCGTAGGGGGGAAGGCACAAGGCCGCCCCAGCCTTTCAGCGACGACAGCTTCGGAAGCGACAGGGTGGCGATGCCCTTGCCGACCGCCATGACATTCTCGATCCGGCGGTCGAGGAAGGCCCAGGTGTCGGCATGGTCGGGCGACCGATCGCTCAACCAATACAGCACGGTGGCGGTCTGCACCGCGGCCAGCAGGGCCCGCTTGGTATAATAGTTGAAATCGGTCGCCTGATCGCCGGCGGCGTACCACGCGGCATCCACCGTGCGGTACAGCAGGCGGGCGGCCAACCCGGCATGGGTGGGCAGCGCCAGGAAGGAGCTGGCGCGCTGCACCGCCTCCGTCCACGGCGCCAGCAATTCCAGGCGCACGCGCACCGCCAGAGTGACCCGCGCCCGCACCTTCATCGTAGTCAGGTCCCGGCCCGCCAGCTGCGCCAGCATGGCGCGGTCGGCCCAGTCGCTGAACTGCGCCACCACGTCGGCCACACCGCCGGGGAACAGGGCCGCCAGCTGGGCCGCCCCCATGTCCGCGTCGGCCGCGCCCTGGCGCAGCGCCGCGGCCGACCAGCCGTCGAAGGCCACGTGCGGCAGAACGGCCAGCATCAGCCGGTCGCGCAAAACCAGGCGCTCATCCTGGGGTAAGGTGGCGGCTGTGGTGTCGGTGTCGGGGGCGACCATGGGAACCATCCCTTGTAACGAGGGCGACCGACCGGCGGCCGCGAGGTTGGCGCGAGTATAGGCCCGCGTCCCCGCCGTCTCTACCCCCTCGAAGGAAAGCGACGGTCCAGGTCAACCGGGCAGCTTGGGCACCGACTCGGTGCCGAAATACTTCATTTCTTCCGTGAAGCTGAGGAAGCGGAGGTCGTTCATGCGATCCAGATACAGCACGCCGTCCAGGTGGTCGCATTCATGCTGCACCACGCGGGCATGGAAACCCCGCGCCTCGCGTTCCACCACCGACCCGTCCAGGGCCAGGCCGCGATACCGGATGTGGTTGTAGCGGGGCACGGCGCCGCGCAGGCCGGGGATGGATAGGCACCCTTCCCAGCCGAACTGCATTTCCTCCGACAGGGGCTCCACCACCGGGTTGACCAGCACCTGGACATCGGCGGTCTCCCCGCCCGCCCGCTCCGCCGGGACGCGGAAGACGATGACGCGCCAGCCGACATGCACCTGGGGGGCCGCCAGGCCCACGCCCGAGGAATCGACCATGGTTTCAATCATGTCCTGGGCCAATTGGCGGACCACCGCGGGTATCGGCTCTTCCACCGGCACCGCCGGACGGCGCAGCACCGGATGGCCCATGCGGGCGATCTTCAGGATGGCCAACGTTCCCCCTTCCCCGAATCTTGGGATCAAGTGCCGCCTGGCCCCGCGCCGGCGCGCCCTAACCCCGATATAGGGGGTACCCTGTTAGTTTCCATGGGTTGAGGCGCCCTGTCACCCCGGACCCCGCCGCCTGTCCTTTGGATAAGGCCGCCCCAGCGGAATTCCGCACCCCTTACGCCAATTGCGAAAGCGCCCATCCGGGAACGCCCATTCATGAACGCATGGGGGCCCCGCGCGACCATGGCGGGATTCACTTCACAGGGCGGGGGGCCTGTGTTATACCACCGGCCTCCGATCGGGCTGCCTGCGCGACCGTGCGTCTTGGCTATTACCCGTTAACCTTTTACTCTGTTTGGAGTGGTGACGTCCCGTGCAAGTGCTGGTTCGTGACAACAACGTCGATCAGGCCCTCCGCGCTCTCAAGAAGAAGATGCAGCGCGAAGGCATTTTCCGTGAGATGAAGCTGCGTCGCAACTACGAGAAGCCCTCGGAGAAGCGCGCCCGTGAGAAGGCCGAGGCCATTCGCCGCGC
Organism: Nitrospirillum bahiense; assembly: GCF_007828025.1. Taxonomy (NCBI): domain Bacteria; kingdom Pseudomonadati; phylum Pseudomonadota; class Alphaproteobacteria; order Rhodospirillales; family Azospirillaceae; genus Nitrospirillum; species Nitrospirillum bahiense. The sequence continues at coordinate 318,977 of NZ_VITO01000007.1, read as the reverse complement.
CCGCAAGCTGCTGCGCAAGCGTCTGGAGCGCGAGGGCTACTAAGCCTCTCACGCGCTGTTAGACGCACGGACGGAGCCGCCCCTGAAGCTCAGTGGGCGGCTTTTGTCATGCCTGCGTTTTGGTTGCGCGCGGATGATTCCGTGGCGCGACTAGGATGCGACTGCATCCACCGGAGCTTTCCCGGATGCGAAGCGGACTGGAAAGCGAGGAAGCCCAGTGGGCGGATGCCCGCCGGGCGCCCGAGGGGCGCGCAAACGTTAGCGCCGCCGCGGTTCCGTCCTCGTCACGAACTCCGGCGGCTTGTTGGCAACCCAGCGGATGAAGGCGGCGATCGCGGGATGGGCGCGCAGGGCGTCCACCGTGGCGTAAGCCCCGGCCAGATCCCGCTCACTTAATTCGGCATGGATTTTCCGGTGGCAAACCCGGTGCAAGGGCACCGTCACCCGTCCGCCTTGGCTGCGCGGCACCAGGTGATGCTGTTCCACGGAGGGGCCGGGCACCAGGGGACGGCCGCACAGGGCGCAGAGACCCGGCTGGGAATCCGGCGCCGGTACCGCCGCAGCCTTGTCCAATCTTCCGAACTTCCGGCCCATATCCCAACCCCGTCCGGCCCTCTCTTTCAGGGGCCTGGAGGAGTATAGCGCCCTTAATGGCGGCGCGCGCCGTCCTCACCGAACACCACGACGGGATAGCCGTTGTAGTTCTCCGGCGCGCCATGGTCCGGCGCCGTGACCCGCAGATAGATCAGGCCCTCGCCGATGCCCACGCCCACCACCGGGCGGCCGGCTTCCGTCAGTTCCTTGAACAGGGCGCGCCCGGCCGCGGCCAGCGCATGGGAATCGGTCATCACGAACTCTCTCGTCCACATGGGCGTCACCCGCATCCTGTAAGGCCGTTGCTGTCTGATGACGGTTCAACGCCGGACGGGGGAACACCGGGCGCAGTTTAACGGCGCGATTTGGACCAAACCACCCCAATGTCCCGCATAGGCCTTTTTCGCCCCTGGCCTCGCGGCGCGTCCTCGCCCACCCTACCTCCTCCCGAGGCACCCAATCGACGGGGACCCCGTCCCGGCGTCCCGCATGGCTGGCCCTTATGGTAACCGGTGGACAATTCCACTTTCGCCTGTACACCCTGGCAATGGAGAGGGGGACGAATGGATGGCATTAATCACTTTTGCTGCGGAGCCTTGCACGCATCGTGACGGTTCCATGCGCACACCCCTCCGCTTCTTCACAAAGATTACCGGATAGGTCATGGTGGCCCAGCGTCATCACCCTTCCGCGATAAAGACGTTCTCGCGGCCAAATTGAATCAAGCTGGCCCAAACCCAGCGTCACGGGGTCCAGCGATCATGGGGAGCGTAACCAATGAAAATCGGCGTACTTAAAGAACGTCGACCGGGGGAGCTGCGCGTCGCCGCCTCGCCCGAGACGGTACGGAAATTCGTCGGGCTCGGATTCGACGTCACCATCGAGACGGGCGCCGGTGTCGGCGCCGCCATCACCGATGATGCGTTTGCCGCCGCCGGCGCCACCATCGCGCCCGACGCCGCCAGCACCCTGGCCGATGCCGACGTGGTGCTGAAGGTGCAGCGGCCGGAACCGGAAGAGCTGGCGCTGATCAAGCGCGGCGCCAAGCTGGCCGCCATTCTCAGCCCCTACGGCGACGCGGAGCGGGTGAAGAGCTACGCCGACGCAGGCGTCGATGCCTTCGCCATGGAGTTCATCCCCCGTATCACCCGCGCGCAGAGCATGGACGTGCTGTCCAGCCAGGCCAACCTGGCCGGATACCGCGCCGTGCTGGACGCGGCGTACGAGTTCGGCCGCGCCTTCCCCATGATGATGACGGCCGCCGGCACCGTGCCGCCGGCCCGCGCCTTCATCATGGGCGTGGGCGTGGCGGGCCTGCAGGCCATCGCCACCGCCCGCCGCCTGGGCGCCATCGTCTCGGCCACCGACGTGCGCCCGGCCACCAAAGAACAGGTGCAGTCGCTGGGCGCCACCTTCGTCGCGGTGGAGGATGAGGAGTTCCAGCAGGCGCAGACCGCCGGCGGCTACGCCAAGGAGATGAGCGCCGAGTACAGGGCCAAGCAGGCGGCCCTGGTGGCCGAGACCATCAAGAAGCAGGACATCGTCATCACCACGGCGCTGATCCCCGGCCGCAAGGCCCCGGTGCTGGTGACCGACGCCATGCTGCGGACCATGAAGACCGGCGCCGTGGTCGTGGACCTGGCGGTGGAACAGGGCGGCAATGTCGAGGGCAGCGAGCCCGGGAAGATCGTCGAGAAGTACGGCGTGAAGATCGTGGGCCACACCAACGTGCCCAGCCGCATCGCCGTGGACAGCAGCGCGCTCTACGCCAAGAACCTGCTGAACTTCCTCACCCCCCTGGTGGACAAGGAAGCCAAGGCGCTGAAGATCGACTGGAACGACGACATCATCAAGGGCACGGCCCTGACGCGCGACGGCGCCGTCGTCCACCCGACCTTCGCCCCGGCGGCCCCGCCGCCCGCCCCGGCGCCCGCGCCTGAACCCGCCCCGGCCGCCGAACCGGCCGCCGCGCCTGAGAAAGCGGAGTAAGCCCCATGGACGCGCAAAACTACGCCAAGAACGCGGCCGACCTCGCCACCAACGCGCAGAAGCTGGCCGAGCAGGCCGCCAACGTGGCCAACCAGGCGACCCAGATCGCCACCGACCAGGCCCAGCAGGGCATGCCCTTCATCGTCACAGGCCTGACGGTCTTCGTGCTGGCGGTGTTCGTCGGCTACTACGTGGTCTGGCGGGTGACGCCGGCCCTGCACAGCCCGCTGATGAGCGTCACCAACGCCGTGTCGTCAGTCATCATCGTCGGCGCGCTGATCGCCACGGGTGCGCACCACTTCGGCTTCTCCATGGTGATGGGCTTCCTGGCCGTCATCCTGGCGTCGGTGAACATCTTCGGGGGCTTCATGGTCACCCAGCGCATGCTGGCCATGTACAAGAAAAAGGCCCCTGCCCAGGGCGCCAAGAAGTAAGGGGGCCGGACCATCATGCTGATCGCGACTTCGCTCGCCTATCTCGCGGCCGCCGTGTGCTTCATCATGGCGCTGCGCGGGCTGTCCAGCCCGGAAACGGCCCGCACCGGCAACGCCTACGGCATCGCCGGCATGGCCATCGCCATCATCACCAGCCTGTTCGTGCTGCCACAGTTCTCCGTCCTGGCGGCCGTGCTGATCATCGTCGGCATCGCCATCGGCGGTGCGGCGGGCGCGCACATCGCCCGCACCATCAAGATGACCTCGCTGCCCCAGCTGGTGGCGGCCTTCCACAGCCTGGTGGGCCTGGCCGCCGTATTCATCGCGGCCGCCGCCTTCTACGCGCCGGAGGAATACCGCATCGGCACCGACGGCGACATCCATGTCGGCTCCCTCATCGAGATGAGCCTGGGCATCGCCATCGGCGCCATCACCTTCACCGGCTCGCTGGTCGCCTTCCTGAAGCTGGACGGCCGCATGAGCGGCAAACCCCTGGTCTTCCCCATGCAGCACCCGCTGAACGCGGCGCTGGCGGCGGGCCTGATGCTGCTGATCCTGCTGCTGTGCACGACGCAGAGCGCCTTCTTCTTCTGGCTGATCATCCTGGTGTCGCTGGGCCTGGGCTTCCTGCTGATCCTGCCCATCGGCGGCGCCGACATGCCCGTGGTCGTGTCCATGCTGAACAGCTATTCCGGCTGGGCGGCCTGCGGCATTGGCTTCACCCTGCAGAACCCGCTGCTGATCATCACCGGCGCGCTGGTCGGCTCCTCCGGCGCCATCCTCAGCTACATCATGTGCAAGGGGATGAACCGGTCCATCTTCAACGTCATCCTGGGCGGCTTCGGCGGTGATGCCGCCGCCGGCGCCGCGGCGGGCCCGGCGGGCGACCGCAGCTTCAAGTCCGGTTCGGCCGACGACGCCGCCTTCATCATGAAGAACGCGTCCAGCGTCATCGTCGTGCCCGGCTACGGCATGGCCGTGGCCCAGGCCCAGCACGCCGTGCGCGAAATGGCGGACATCCTGAAGAAGGAAGGCGTGGACGTGAAGTACGCCATCCACCCGGTGGCGGGCCGCATGCCCGGGCACATGAATGTGCTGCTGGCCGAGGCCAACGTGCCCTATGACGAGGTGTTCGAGCTGGAGGAGATCAACCGCGACTTCGGCCAGGCGGACGTCGCCTACGTCATCGGCGCCAACGACGTCACCAACCCCGCCGCCAAGACCGACCCCAGCAGCCCCATCTACGGCATGCCCATCCTGGACGTGGAAAAGGCCAAGACCGTGCTGTTCATCAAGCGGTCCATGGGTGCCGGCTACGCCGGTGTGGAGAACGAACTGTTCTTCCGCCCCAACACCATGATGCTGTTCGGCGACGCCAAGAAGGTGACCGAGGAGATCGTGAAGGCCATGTCGGGCGGGCATTGAGCCCTTTAGAGCCCAGAGTGTAAGACAAGGCCCGGCGGAGCGATCCGTCGGGCCTTTTTCTACGAGAAAAAGTATCGATTTCTATAGAATTCTCTCTTCCAATACGCCGATAAGTCCGCGCACACGACGATAAATCTCAATATTTCCCCATCGATCTGATGATTTGACTTTTCCTATTATTTCATCAATAAATTCTTTTCCAGCATCGTAACCTATCACGATTGAATGTATCGCCTGCGATGGAATTTCAAATAGGAAGACTCGATTTCCAAATTTGTCAATGCTATCGGACCTCACTGCCTCACTCACCATTCTTAGCAGGCGAACCTCTTCTTCATGTTGCCAATCAATTTTCTTCCTTAATAATATTGCTAGCGGGAACCCATTAGATTTTATGGCCTCTTCAATTTTCCGATCCAGAGCTTCTTCGATGCTAATTCTTTGGCCACAGATACGTAGCATTCCACCTTGATTAGATACGCGAACAGGCTCGTCACTGTATTGAACAGGATGCGAGCGATCCCTAAAGAATAGGTGATCTTGCCAAAAGCGGACCTGCAAACCTGAATGGCTTCCACCATAATAGGCCCACATTGGCTCTGAAATAAGTTTAGACGAAAGACTAAAAATGGCAAAATTCTCGTTAGCATAATTGTTATATAATTCGACAACTCGCTCGGATATCGCCTGATCAAATTCCGATATTTTAGAAAAAGGTTCCGCTCTTAAACGTGGCTCCGACATTGGCCACAAGCCAGGGAAGCTCTCTTCATCGTAGCGATGGGCTGGGCACGACGCTAGAAATAACGCCTCAATCGTGCTTCGAGGAGCTCCATCCAGACCAACACTAGCTGCGTCTGCGTACGCCACCGCCCAATCTTCATCAGAATATCCGCTAAATAGAACCTCCGGCAGCGCTTCCCGAAAGTCATTCAGCGATTTCGGTTGCGAGAATCGAAATAAATTATTGTCTATGAACCCGGTGTGATTTGTATATTTAGCAAGAAGTCTCATCCACTCCCCCTCCTTTTTACCCCACCACCCCGCTCTCCAGCACCGTCAGGGTGTGGGCCGTAGCGTCCAGGTGGGCCTGGGCGCCCAGTGGCACGGTCAGGGTGTCGTCGGTGTGGCCCAGGGCCAATCCTGAGAAGACGGGGATGCCCAGGTCGCCCAGCACCAGGTCGAACACCTCGTTCAGTCCGTAGGGCGAGGCGTCGGAGGGCTTGTCGCAGCCGGCGCAGGCGCCGACGACGATACCGGCGGCGGTCTGCAGCTTGCCGGCGTGCCGCAGGGTCCACAGCATGCGGGCGATGGCGTAAGGCGCCTCGTCCACATCCTCGACCATGAGAATGGCGCCGCGCGTGTCGATCTCCCAGGGCGTGCCCATGGCGGCCATGATCATGGACAGGTTGCCACCCACCAGCCAGCCGGCGGCCTGGCCGGGTACGATAGTGCGCAGGGGGTAGTTGGGGCGGAGCGGATTGCCCTCCTCCGGATTGGGGAGGGTGCCCAGGGGGTCCGGCGCGCAGATGGCGCGGCGCAGCGCCTCCAGCGAAAAGGGCGTGAACTTGGCCAGGCCCGGCATGCGGCCATGGAAGGTGACCAGCCCGGCCTTGCGCGCGATGGCCAGATGCAGCAGCGTCGGATCGCTGAAGCCGAGGAAGACCTTAGGCTTGCGGCGGATGAGATCGTAGTCCACCCCGTCCACGATCTCACTGATGCCATAGCCACCGCGCGCGCAGAAGACACCGCGGATGGCCGGGTCGTTGATGAAGCCGTGCAGGTCGGACAGCCGCTCCTGGGCGGAAGCCTTGAAGGCCCGCGAGCGGTCGAAGAGATGCGGCGACAGCACCGGCACCAGGCCCAGGGCTTGGACGACAGCCGCCACCCGGTCGGCGACGGCAGGGTCATAGACGGCGGTGCTGAGATCCAGCACGCCCACCTTGTCGCCCGCCCGCAACATCGGGGGGCGCAGCATGGTCGGCTTGATCAGCGATGGTGATGACGCCGCGTGGGCGCCATCGGCCGAAGACGCGATGACGGCGGCGGTACCCGCCGTCGCCAGGAATGAACGCCGATCCACTGCCGCCCCCTATACTGCCGCCCCCTGCCATGAGGACGGCAGCTTAAAGGATGCCGGCGGGCCCGCAAACCCGCCGGATTTAATCTCAGATGGGCGCCGTCGCGGTGGCCAGCCAGGCGGCGGCATCAGCCTCCAGGTGTGGCCCCACCTTTTCCGCCACGCGGGCGTGATAGGCGTTCAGCCAGGCCTTCTCCGCCTCCGTCAGCAGCGCGGGCTCGATCAGATTGCGGTCGATGGGCGCCAGAGTCAGGGTCTCGAACGCCATCATGGGGTGGTCGCCGCCGGGAATGTCCGCCGCCGGCCGCACCAGCACCAGGTTCTCGATGCGGATGCCGTACTGGCCCGTGCGGTAATAGCCGGGCTCGTTCGACAGGATCATGCCCGGCACCATGGCCACCGCGTTGGGGGCCTTGGCGATGCGGGCCGATTCCTCATGCACCGACAGGAAGCTGCCCACGCCATGGCCGGTGCCGTGGTCGTAGTCCAGGCCCTGGGCCCACAGGAACTGGCGGGCCAGGATGTCGATCTGCGAGCCGGTGGTGCCCTTGGGGAAGCGCAGGGTGGCCAGCGCGATGTGCCCCTTCAGCACCAGGGTGAAGTGGCGCTTGGCGTCGGCCGGCGGGGTGCCGACGGCCACCGTGCGGGTGATGTCGGTGGTGCCATCCAGGTACTGCCCACCGCTGTCGATCAGGTAGACGCTGTCCTTCTCCAGCACGCGGTTGGTCTCGGGTGCTGCGCGATAATGGACGATGGCGCCATTGGGCCCGGCGCCGGAAATGCTGTCGAAGCTGGTGCCCCGGAACATGGGCTGTTCCTTGCGGAACTCGAACAGCCGATCCGACGCCTCGATCTCCGTCAGGGTGCCGGCCGCCGCCGCACCGCTCAGCCAGTGCAGGAAACGGGTGACGGCGACACCGTCGCGGGCATGGGCGGCGCGGGTACCGGCGATCTCGACCGTGTTCTTGGCGGCCTTGCGGAAGACGGTGGGGTCGCGTTCCTTCACCACCCGGGCGCCCGCCTCGGTCAGGCGGTCGAACACCCAGGACGCCGTCCAGATGGGGTCGACCCGCACCTTGCCGCCGGTGGCGCCCATGGCCTCCAAGGCGCCGCGCAATTCCTCCGGCTTGCGGACCGAGACTTGGTTGCCCAGGTGGACCTCCAGCCCCGGCACCAGTTTGCGGCTGTCGATGAACAGGTCGACGTCGCCGTCGTTGGTCAGCAGGGCGTAGGATAGCGGCAGGGGCGTGTTGGGCACGTCGCCGCCGCGGATGTTCAGCAGCCAGGCGATACCGTCCGGCTGGGTCAGCACGGCCGCCAGTTCGCCATTGCGCTTCAGTTCGGCCGCGATCTCCGCCCGCTTATCGGCGGAGGACTGGCCGGCCTGGGCCAGGGCCTGGGCCACCACCGGCCCCAGCGGGGCGGAGGGGCGGTCATGCCAGATGGCGTCCAGCGGGTTGGTGTCGACCGCCACCAGTTCCGCGCCGGCGCGGCCCAGGGCCGTCTTCATGCGGTCGATCCAACCCACGGTGTGCAACCACGGATCATAGCCGATACGGCCGCCCTTCTTCACGATGCTGGCGATCCAGTCGCCGTGGAAGGTCTCGGTCAGATGATGGCGCTCATAGAGGCTGGCCGACACCTGGGCCTCGGCCTGCAGGGTGTAGCGGCCGTCGACGAAGACGGCGGCGCGGTCCCGCATCACCACGGCGACACCGGCGGAGCCGGTGAAGCCCGTGATCCAGGCCAGGCGCTCCGACCGGGCGGGCACATACTCACCCTGGAATTCATCGGCGCGGGGAATGACGAACCCGTCCAAATCCATGCGCGCCAGTTCGGCGCGCAGCGCTGCCACGCGGGCGGCGATGTCACCCACCTGCGGCGGGGGCGGCGCCTCGATCAAGGACTTCAAGGCGGCCAGCTGGGCCGCCAGTTCCTCCGGCAGGTCGCGGCCGAACAGGGACAGGAAATGGCCCGGGTCCACATCCTCCGGCGCCGCCCGCACCCCGCGTAGCAACTCCCGCACCCCGGCCACGTCACGGTCGATGCCGGCGGCCCTCAGCAGGCGGGCCAGCTCAGCATCGCCCCGGTAGGGTTCAATGGCGGGGTGCGGGGTATGATGGGTGCTATCCACGGATAAGACGCCTCTCTCAAGGCCGCGAGGATCGGCGGCCGATTGATTTGGGGGACGAAGCTAGGACGCGGCACACGCGCGCGCAAGGATATGCGCCCGATGGAATCCCGGACATCGCGGGCATGCCCTGTGACCACCCTAAAGCCCCCTTGCCGCCAGTGTAGGCGAGGCTTTTGACAGCATCAAATTTTTTGGTGGGAGGCCCTCACGCGGGGGAGGGAAAGCGTCGCGGCGGGGACCAACGCGGGGAGAAGACCCCCGCCGCGACTTACCGGCGCCGGTCGCCCGATGCCGTATCCGTTGGGCCGTCCGTCCCGCGCGGGACGGCGGTGCCCAAGGCCTTCGTGATACGCTTGGCAGCCCACCCCTGTCTGCCGCGTTTACACACGCGTTACATGAATTTACAGGCGTGAAAACGCGCCCGGAAAAGACGAACGCCGGCCCAGGGCGGGACCGGCGTTCAACATCCTGAAAATTTTGGATTCCAGAAATTTTGGACTGGGGGGCTCAGCCCTTCATCACCAGTGTGTTCCACTCACCGATCTGGTAGCGGCGCACCAGCTTCAGACCCTGGCGGCGGTGGGCGGCGATGACCAGCTTCTCCTGCCGGGCCAGCAGGCCGGACAACACGGCGACGCCGCCCCGGCGCAGGTTGCGGCGCAGCTGCGGCGCCATGCGGGCCAGGGGGCGGGCCAGGATGTTGGCGACGATCAGGTCATAGGGGCCCTTCTGCCGCACGATGGGGGTGCGATAGCCATCGCCGCCGCGGCAGGTCACCAGCTTGTTCACCTTGTTCAGGCGGGCGTTCTCGGCGGCGATCATGATGGACAGGGCGTCGATGTCCACCGCCGCCACAGGGGCGTGCCACAGCTTGGCGATGGCGAAGGCCAGGATGCCGGAGCCGCAGCCCATGTCCAGCGCCCGGGTCACGGGCATGGACTTGTTGAGGTCGCTCAGCGCCCGCAGGCAGCCCTGGGTGGTGGCATGCTCACCGGAGCCGAAGGCCATGGCGGCCTCGATCAGCAAGCCGATGGCGCCGGCGGGCACCGGCTTCTTGTGGTGGCTGCCGTGGACGAAGAAGCGGCCGGCGCGGATGGGCGGGAAGCTGAGGTAGGTCTGGGTCACCCAGTCTATGGGGGCCAGCGGCTCCACCTCGATCTGGGGCTGCGGCACGCCCAGGGCCATGGCCAGCACGGTGACGCGGGCCACCAGGCGGGACTGGTCGGGCTCGCCATGGCTGGTGCCCTCGATCAGCCAGTTGCCGCCCTCTTCCAGTTCGAAGGTAGACACGGCGTCGACATGGCTCTCCAGCACCTGGGCGAAGTTCTGCACCACGTCCTCATGCACCGTCAGTGCGACCCGCCACATGCCCGACATCACCCACACTCCCGCAAAATCATGAAAGCCCATGGCAAAAGGTTCCGGCGGGCTGCCCCGCCGGAACCTGCGCATTCTCTATAAACGGTGCTGATTCGCCTGTGAAGAAAATCAGTCCTTCTGATCCAGCAACCGTTCCATCTCGGTGATGACGGCGTCCATGCGGCGTACCAGCGCCTGGTAGGGGGCGGGTGAGGCCATGTCCAGGCCGGCCTTCCTCAGCACGTTGACCGGATAGTCCGACCCGCCGGCCTTCAGCGCCGCCAGGTAGGTGTCGCGCGCCGCCGGCCCACCGTCGCGGATCTTCTCCGTGAAATAGGCGGAGGCCGAGATGGAGGTGGCGTACTGGTAGACGTAGAACGGCCGATAGAAGTGGGGGATGAAGGCCCACTCCGCCGCGTACACCGGATCGATCTGCATCACGCCCTGGTCGGCGCCGTGGTACTTGCGCAGCAAGCCCAGGTAGATTTCCGTCATGCGCTTGCCCGACATGGGCTCACCCTTCTCCACCGCGTCATGCACCTGCAGTTCGAACTCGGCGAACATGGTCTGGCGGAAGAAGGTGGCGCGGATGGTCTCCAGCTCATTGCCCAGGTACAGCAGCTTCTCTTGCTTGGTCTTGGCGTTGGCCAGCATGTAGTCGGACAGCAGGAATTCGTTCGCCGTGGACGCGATCTCCGCCATGAACAGGGAATATCCCGCCAGCTCATAGGGCTGGGTGCGGTTGGCGAAGGTGGTGTGCATGGCGTGGCCCCATTCATGGGCCAGCGTGGACACGGAGTTGTAGTTGTCCTGATAGTTCAGGAAGACAACGGGGTGCAGCCCGTAGACGCCCGTCTGGTAGGCACCGGACTGCTTGCCCTCTTGCGGGTAGGCATGCATCCAGCGATGGGCAAAGCCGTCCGCCAGCGCCTTCTGGTAGTCGTCCCCCAGCGGCTTCACCGCCGCCAGCACCAGCTTCTCACCCTCCTCGACGGGGAACTTGGCGTCGGACGACACCAGGGGCGGATAGATGTCGTAATAGTGCAGGTCGGGCAGGTTCAGCATGCGCTGCCGCAGCTTGAAATAGCGGTGCAGCGTGGGCAGGCCCTTGTTGGCCTCCGCCACCAGGGTGCGGTAGACGCCCTCGGGAATGTCGTTGTTGGACAGCGAGGCCGCCACCGCCGATGGGTAATGGCGCAGCTTGGACTGGATGACGTCGCCCTGCACCGTGTTGCCCAGGGTAGAGCCCATGGTGTTGGAGTATTGGCCGAACTTGGTCCAGAAGGCGTCGAACACGGCCTTGCGCACGGCGCGGTCCGGATCCTCGCGATACTTCTGGTAATTGGCCTGGGTCAGCTTCACCGACTGCCCATTGGGAAGGGTGACGGTGGGCCAGTCGATGTCGGCGTTAGACAGCAGGTTGTAGGTGGTGCCGCCGCCGCCCAGCGCCGGGCTCAGCGCCGCCAGCACCCCCTCGGCCTCCGCCCCCAGGGTATGCGGCTTCAGGCGCAGCGCGTCGTGCAGGGCGAAGCCGAACTTGGCCAGCTTGGGCTCGGCCTTCAGGTAGGCGTCGACCTTGGCGGCGCCCAGCGCCTGGATCTCCGGCGACAGCCAGGCGGTCGCGGCCGAGACCTCACCCGACAGGTCCTGGGCCAGGCCGTCCCGCTCCTGCGCCGGCGCGTCGCGCGTGTCGGTGCTGGCGATGGTGCTGGCGTAGGTGCCCACCTGCTCCAACTCATGATAGACGCCGTAGATGGCCTCCAGCGCCGCCAGCGTGGCCGCCGGCCCCTTGGCCAGCGTGCCCTTGTACTTGGCCAGGCCCGGCAGTTCGGCCTTGATCTTGGCCCGCGCGGCGTCCCAGTCCGCCGGCGACTTGTAGTAGTCGCTCAGGTCCCAGATGTATTTGGGATCGACCTTGGGATCGTCGGCGGCGCGCGCCGGCAGGGTCAGCGCCAGCAGGGAAACGGTGGACGCCGCCGCCAGGATGGCGCGGCGCAGAGTGATCTTGCCCGACATTAAGCAAAGCCCCCGATGTTCATGGGCGGAAGCCGGCGACACGGGCTTCCGCAGGTTGGGGCCCTTTATATCAGGCACTTGCAGCCAAGGCGCGGGGTGGTTTGTAACACGGGCGTAACGGCGAAGTGCTGCAGCCCCTCCACCCATTTGCCTTGAATTGCCGCCGGGCAGCCGGTCTTATCACGGCACGCCACGGCAAGGAGCGGCCCCCGAGATGAGCACCCCCGCAGCCCTGTTCCGAGAGGCGTTGATCGCGCACCGCGCGGGTGACCTGCCCCGGGCGGCGGCGGCTTATCAGCGGCTGATCGACCAGACGGGGCCGGAGCGGCAGGAGCACCGCGACGCGCTCGGCAACCTGGGCGCCCTGCGCTTGGCCCAAGGTGATGCCGCCGAGGCCGACCGCCTGTTCCAGGCGGGTTTGGCCCTGGCACCCCGCGACGCCGCCCTGCTGGACAACCGGGGCATCGCGCTGAAGTCCCTGGGCCGGCTGGCCGAAGCGGCGGACCACCACCGCCAGGCCATCGCCGCCAATCCCAGCCATACCAACGCCTACAGCAATCTGGGCGTCTGCCTGACGGAACAAGGCGACCTGCAGGGCGCCCGGCGCTGCCTGGAACGGGCGGTGGCGCTGGCCCCGGGCAGCGCCGATTCCTGGCACAATCTGGGCAAGGTGCATGAGGGGCTGGGCGACAGCCCCGCCACCATCCAGGCCTATCGCCATGCCGTGGCGGCGGATGCGGCCCACCGGCCCGCCTGGATCAATTTGGGCACGATCCTGGACCACACCGGCGACAGCATGGGCGCGCTCGCCGCCTATGATGCAGGCTTGGCGCTGGCCCCCAACGACGCCAAGATTCGATGGAACCGGTCGCAGGTCCTGCTGAAGCTGGGCCGCCTGGCCGAAGGCTGGGCCGAAGCCGAATGGCGCTGGACCGGCAATGCGGGCCTGGCGGCGCAGCGCCGCCCCTTCCCCATTCCCCTGTGGATGGGCGAGGACTTGGGCGGCGGCACCTTGCTGGTCCATTCCGAACAGGGCTGGGGCGACACCTTGCAGATGCTGCGCTTCCTGGCGCCCGCGGCGCGGGCCGCCAACGCGCGCCTGGTGGTGGAAACGCGGGCGGAACTGATCCGGCTGATCGAGGCCAGCTGGGATTTGCTGGATCTGGCGGCGGTTCGCCCCACGCTGCTGCCCCTTTCGGCGGACTTCCCCGGCGTCGGCGGCCTGCCCCCAGCCGATGCCCACCTGCCGATGATGAGCCTGCCCGGCCGCCTGGGCGTCACGCTCGATACCCTGCCCGGCGGGTCCATCCCCTATTTGCGGGCGCCGGAAGACAGCCGCCTGCGATGGGCCCCGCGCATCGCGCACGGCCGGAACGGCCGGCGCCTGACCGCCGGGCTGGTCTGGCAGGGCAACCCCGGCCACTGGAACGACCGCCGCCGGTCCCTGCCGCCAGAGACGCTGGCGCCACTGCTGCGCCGCGCGGATATCGCCTGGCACAGCCTGCAGAAGGACGGGGCGCCGGTGACCGGGCTCATTCCCCTGGGACCGGACCTTACCGACTTCGCCGAAACGGCAGCGGCCATCAGCGCCCTGGATCTGATCATCACCGTGGACACCGCCGTGGCCCACCTGGCGGGGGCCCTGGGGCGGCCCACCTGGCTGCTCCTGCCTTACGTGGCGGAGTGGCGGTGGATGGACGAGCGCACGGACAGCCCCTGGTACCCGTCGATGCGCCTGTTCCGCCAGCCGGCACCGGGCGATTGGCCGGCCGTGATGGCGGCGGTGGTGGAAGCGCTGGATACTTTTTAGTCCCGGGAAACCGCCTCCGCCTGGGCCGCCCATTCCCGGTATTCGCGCTGCTGCCGCTCCCCGGCCTCATCGAACAGGAAGGGCAGGTAGGCATAGCGGCGGCCCCGGGTGACCGGCAGGGCCTCATGCAACAGGCTGCAGGAAAAGACCACGGCGCCGCCGGTGGGCGCGCGATAGATGCGGGGGCCGAATTCGGGGAAACGCAGTTCCCCGCCCTCATAATCTTCCGTGTTCAGGTTCAGGGTGACGGCGAAGCGGCGATGGGCGGTGCCGGCGGAGGTGTTGTCGCGGTGCGGGCGGAAATAGCCGCCCTCCGCCGCGTCATAACAGGCGACCACATGACGCTCCATGCGCGTGGCCTCGAAGGCGAAGGCCTGACGCACCTGGGGCAGCAGGCGACGGGCGATGCGCTGGGTCGCCGCCTGGCACAGCGCCTCCTCCTCCATGAAATAGTCGCGGCGGCGCTTGCGCGTATAGTCGTAGACACCGACCAGCCGGCCGTCGACCTCGTTCATCACGCCGGAATCCAGGCCGCCGCGATCCTGATGCAGGGCGATCAGCAGGCGGCAGAAGTCGGGCTCGAACACCCGGGGCACTACCAGCACGGGCGCCTGCACCGCCATGCCGGCGTGCAGATCCGAGGGCGGCAGGGCCGCCACCGCCGACATCACCCGGTCCGCCTCGGCGGCAGGGGCCGCCATCAGGACCCGCAGGGTGGGATCCAGCAGCAGCCAGAAGCCCGTGTGGGCACCATCCGCGCCGATGGCGCCATAGCCCCGGCTGAGGCTGGAATCGTAATCCAGGAAATAGCGGATGCCGGGCAGCTGTGGCGTGATGTGGCCGGCGGCATCGTCACCGGGGCTGGTGGTGACGCCGAAAAAGCAGACCCGATCGTCATCGAACAAGGCACGGTTCGCGGCCACCGCGCGCAGCATGCCGGCACCCGCCGCCTCCCCGGCCGACGCGAAGAAGCCCAGCAGCACATGGCGGCCGGCCACCGTGTCCAGCGCGAACCGGGGATGTGTATGGGTGGGACCGTTGAACCACGGCACGGGCTCGCCACAGACGAACCGTTCCCAAGGACCTGATGCCGACATCGCTGACCTGACTTCCAACCGCGTCGCGTGATGGCCACCATAGCAGCAACCCGCCCCCCGGCCGCCAGTGCGCGTTCTGCCAGGGACGTTCGGTCGCTGGCCCCGGCGGCGTGTCAGCCTCCGTCTACCGCCGCCGCGAGATAGGCGGAGAGCACCAGCCGCATCTCCTGGAACAGGGCCGCGGCCTCCGCCTCCTCCGCCAATTCGGGAATGGTCTTCATCAGGTGCAGCACCATGACCGAGAGGAGGTCGGCCCGTTCCGCCGACAGCCCAGGCGCATGGGCGGACAGCATGCCGGCCATACGGCCACGGATGACACCGCGCAGGTACTGCCGCCGGTTGGCGCCGTCCACCCGGGCGTCCATCAGCACCTTCAGGGCCGTGCGCTCGCTTTTCAGCGCCATCATCAAATCCAGCAGCGCATCCGCCATCTGGGCCACCGTCATGGCGGAGGCATGGGCGGCGATGGCGTCCAGTCCCGCTCCCGCCCGCTCGCCATAGCGATGCAGCAGCCCCTCGGCCAGAGCCTCCTTGGACGGGAAGAAGCGATAGAGGGAGCCAATGGCCGTGCTAGACCGTGCCGCGATCTCCGTCATCGTGGCCGCGTCATAGCCTTTTTCCGCGAACACCACGGTGGCAGCATCCAACAAGGCGGCCACGCGCTGCCGCCCGCGCGCCCGTTTGGGCGCCCGCCCGGCCGCGTTGGGGGCAGCCTCGGGGGCGGTATCCGGGGCGGCTGTTGACTTTTGCGAGGACATCCTCAACTATCCGTTATGCGAGTCCATCCTCGCATAACACGGGCCGCCGCCGCCGTCACCTCCTCACCTGGGCGCCCCTCACCACCTGACGCGGGAGGAACCGCATGAGGACCACCCTGGACAGCGGCCTGCCCCCCTTGATCCTGGACCGCGGCCACGGCACGCGCCCCGCCGCGCCCAAACGCCACTGGCTGGGCCGCCTGCTGCGGGGCCTGCGTGCGGGGGACGCCCGTCTGGTCGTCAACCATCCCCTGGTGAAGGATGCGCCGGCCAGCCTGCGCCTCAGCAGCCCTGCCTTCGCCGAGGGCGCGGCCATTCCCCGCCACCATGCCGGCAGCGGCGTGGGCGAGAACCTGTCCCCAACGCTCAGCTGGACGGGCGTGCCCGCCGGCACGGCGGCCTTGGCCCTGGTGATGCAGGATCCGGACGCGCCCTTGCCCCGGCCGGTGACCCACCTGCTGGCCACGGCCATCGCCCCCAAGCGCAAGGGTTTCGAGGAGGGGGAGCTGTGCCCCCAGGTGGGCAACGGCGTCATCCTGGGCCGGGGCCTGTTCGGCCGCGTCGGCTATGCCGGGCCGCGTCCGGTGCGCGGCCACGGCCCCCATCGCTACGTCTTCCAGCTGCTGGCCCTGGAACACCCGCTGGCCCTGCCGGACCTGCCCAGCCTGGCCGACCTGCTGGCCGCCCTAACGCCCCAGACCGTGCTGGCCTGGGGCACCCTGACCGGCACGTATGAGCGGGCATGAGGGTTTGCGCCCCTGCCCCTATTTCCCCGCCTGGTCCGCCGGCACGACGAAGCTGTCCATGACCTTCTTCGTGCCGGAGTGTTCGAAGTAGATTTCCAGCTTGTCGTTCTCCACCGCCTTCACCACGCCATAGCCGAACTTCTGGTGGAAAACGCGGGCGCCGGGGCGGAAAGGGGCATCGGGGCGGGCGCGCGGGGTAACATCCAGGGCCGTGCCCTCGATCAGGCGGCTGGTGCGGTTGCCGGCGGGCGCCTGGCGCCCCATGCGGTTGAAGCTATCGCTGAAATTGTCGCTGCGGGCACCCCAGGACGACCCGCCCCGGCCATAGCCGCCGTCACCGCCAGCCATCCCTTGCCCCCAATGGCCTGAGGTCAGGCCGGGATCGTTTTCCACCGCGATGTGCTCATCGGGCAGTTCCCCGATGAAGCGTGACGGCAGGCTGGTGGACCAGGTGCCATGGATGCGGCGGTTGGCGGCGTGGCTGATGTAGACGCGCTTGCGGCCCCGGGTGATGCCGACATAGGCCAGGCGCCGTTCCTCCTCCAATCCCGCGATGCCGTTCTCATCCAGAGTGCGCTGGCTGGGGAACACCCCCTCCTCCCAGCCGGGCAGGAAGACCACGTCGAACTCCAGGCCCTTGGCGCCGTGCAGGGTCATGAGCGAGACCTGGGCGGAATCGACCGTCTCCGCGTTCTCCATCACCAGGCTGACATGCTCCAGGAAGCCCAGCAGGTTCTCGAACTCGCCCATGGCGTTGACGAGTTCCTTCAGGTTTTCCAGGCGGCCCGGCGCCTCCGGCGTCTTGTCCTCCTGCCACATGCGGGTGTAGCCGCTCTCATCCAGGATGGACTGGGCCAGGTCGGTGTGGCGCGCCGTGTCCATCTGCGCCCGCCAGCGGGCGAAATCCTCCACCAAGCCGCGCAGGGTGCCGCGCACCTTGGGCTTCAGCTCATCCGTCTCCGTCAGGCGCCAGGTGGCCTCCAGCAGCGGCACGCCCAGCGCCCGGCTGGTCTGGTACAGCTGCTGGATGGTGGCGGGGCCGATGCCGCGCTTGGGCGTGTTGATGATGCGCTCGAACGCCAAATCGTCCGCCGGCTGGGCCACGACGCGCAGATAGGCCATGGCGTCGCGGATTTCCAGGCGTTCATAGAAGCGCTGGCCGCCCACCACGCGGTAGGGCAGGCCCAGGGTGATGAAGCGCTCTTCGAACTCGCGGGTCTGGAAGCCGGCGCGCACCAGCACGGCCATCTGGTCCAGGCTGGTGCCCTTGCGCTGCAGCGCCTCCACCTCGTCACCCACCCAGCGGGCCTCGCTGTCGGCGTCCCACAGGCCGCGCAGGCGCACCTTCTCCCCGCCCTCGGCCTCGGTCCACAGGGTTTTGCCCAGGCGGCCCTGGTTGTGGGCGATGACACCGGCGGCGGCGCCCAGGATATGGCCGGTGGAGCGGTAGTTCTGTTCCAGGCGGATGACCTTGGCGCCGGGGAAGTCCTGCTCGAACCGCAGAATGTTGCCCACCTCCGCCCCGCGCCAGCCGTAGATGGACTGGTCGTCATCGCCGACGCAGCAGATGTTGTGGTGTCCCTGGGCCAGCAGGCGCAGCCACAGATACTGCGCCACGTTGGTGTCCTGGTACTCATCCACCAGGATGTAGCGGAAGCGGCGATGGTAATCCGCCAGCACGTCCGCATGCGCCTGGAACAGGGTGATGTTGTGCATCAAGAGGTCGCCGAAGTCGCAGGCGTTCAGCGTGCGCAGGCGGTCCTGGTATTGGCGGTACAGGGTCAGCACCTTGCCGCCGGCGGCCTCGCCCGCGTCTTCGGGGCGCAGGCGGTCGGGCGGCAGGGCCCGGTCCTTCCAGCGCTCGATGACCGACAGCAACAAACGGGCCGGCCACTTCTTGCTGTCCACCCCTTCCGCCTCCATCAGCTGCTTCAGCAGGCGCAGCTGGTCGTCGGTATCCAGGATGGTGAAGCTGGAGGTCAGGCCCACCAGCTCGGCATGGCGGCGCAGGATACGGGCGGCCAGGGCGTGGAAGGTGCCCATCCACCAGCCCTCGGTGTCCGTGCCCATCAGCGCGCCCACGCGCTCCCGCATCTCGCGCGCCGCCTTGTTGGTGAAGGTGACGGCAAGGATGTTCCAGGGGCTGACGCGCCGGGTCATCAGCAGGTGGGCCAGGCGTGTGGTCAGGGCCCGGGTCTTCCCCGTGCCGGCGCCAGCCAGCACCAGGACGGGGCCGTCCAGCGACTCCACCGCCTCGCGCTGCGCCGGGTTCAGCGCGTCGAGATAGGCGGGCGACCAGCCGGCCGGCCCATGGGCAGGCATGGGCGGCGGCGGGGCCGGCGCGGGGCGAGGCGCGGCGGTGAAGGGCACAACCTTCTCAGGCTCGTCCTTCTTGGGCGGGGCGGGCGGGTCCAGACGGGAAAACAGATCGGTCATGATGGGAACATATATAGCACAAGGCCCGCTTTCGTCTGCCCCCGCGATGGCCTTTTCCCCGTCCTTCCCCTTTCCGCCAGGGTGCCCTCCCCTAAAGGCCGGCCAGCTACCCGTTGCACAAGAGGTTCATATGGTGGAAAGATGATGATCAACGTGATGAAGCCGTTCGCATGGTTCCGCGCCCCTCCGGGCGGCGGCCGGCGAAGCGGGGAGTGAACCGATGAACCTGCGCTTGAACGACACCAAGACGCTGCAAGCGATCGGCATCCTGGCCGACGTCCTGGACGACCTGTCGGGGCCGGAGCGGCTGGAATGCCTCATGGCGGCCAACGCCCTGCGCCAGGTTCTGGAAACCCGGTCGGAGAATGCGCTGGTATTCGCCCGGGAGGCGTTCGAGTCGCTGGAATCGGACGTCCGGCATCAGATCCACACCGACGCCACCGAGGCCGCCATCAAGGTTGTGGCCGCCACCCGCGCCCAGGGCACGCTGCGCGCCACCCGCGACCGCAAGTCCACCGGCAGCCCCTTCCTGGACGCCATCAACGCCGGCGGCATGAAGACCGAGCGCAAGTGGTGAGGCGCTGAAGGCATCTTCACCTTCCCCACTGGCTTGTAAAAACTAGGCCGCGACTGCGGCCGCCGCAGATTTCCGGGAAGCGTCAGCGGACTGGAAATCGAGGATAAGGCAAGCGGGCGGATGCCCGCGCCCGCCGTTTGAGGGACTCAAACAAAAGCCGCTTCGGTGTCCACGTGAGCCCGCACTTGGTTGCGGCCTTCGTGCTTGGCCATATAAAGCGCCTCGTCCGCGCGCTGGACGAAACGGCCCAGCGATTCCCCGGGTTCATACAGCGCCACGCCCACCGACAAGGTGATGTTGCCGATGGCAGCGCCCGAGGTGCGCTTGACGATGCGGCGGTTGGCGATGGTGGCCCGCGTCTTCTCCGCGAAGGCCAACGCCTCGTCCAGGGTGCATTCCGGCATGATGATGGCGAATTCCTCGCCGCCGAAGCGGGCGGCGGTATCGCGGCCACGCACGGAGTCCTTCAGCGTGCGCCCCACCAGCTTCAGCACCTGATCGCCCACGACATGGCCGTGGTTGTCGTTGAATTTCTTGAAGAAATCGATGTCGATCATCAGCAGGCACAGGGGCCGGCCATCCTCCATGGCGGTGGCGGCGGCCTCGCGCAGGGCCTGGTCGAACTGCTTGCGGTTGGCCAGGTCCGTCAGGGCGTCGGTCATGGCCTCGCGCCGCACGGTGTCCAGGTCGCGGCGCATGGTTTCCAGCTGCTGCGCGCTGTCGCTCAGCTGGGTTTGCAGGAACTGGTTGCGCACGGCCACGCGCTGGGCCTGTTCGGTCATGGCGCGGATGACGCCGCGCAACTGATCGAGGGTGTCGGATAGGTCGACCTGGCCCTGGAACATTTTCAGGGCCGCGCCGAAATTGCCCACGTCGTTGCCGGCGGACGCGACGGCGCCGGTGACGCCGGCCAGGGCTTCGGTCAATTTCACGCCGATCTCCTGGATGGCCTGGATCTCGTCATCGGCGGCGAAGAACTTGTGATAGAGGTCGGCGCAGCGCGCCTCGGTGAAGGGCAGGCCGTTGCTGGCGATGATGTCCACCGCTCGGGTCAGGTCGGGATAGCGGCCGCTGCAGTAGGCATACCAGACGGTGAAGTTGTGCGGGTGTGGGGCCACCGCCTCGGCGCGCATGCGCTCCATCGCCCGTTGGGCGAGGTGGCCGGCAGCCTGTGGTCCCTCCGCGAACAGCACGTGCTCTCCTACGCCATCTGATCCGGGGCGCGATCCACGGCCCCCTCATGCGGGCTGGGCGGTTCTCGGTTCGCTACCCCTATAGGTAGACCTTTTCAGGACGGCCGCCCCGCGCCCCTACCCCGTAAGAATAAGTCACAAAACCGCGTGGATGGAAACGACGGAAAATCGGAAAGAGTCGCCATATCCGAAATTGTTCGTTGCCCCCTAGGCTGCGCGATCAAGGGGCGCACTCAAAAAAGCGTGTGGCACGCGCAAAGAAACAGGCCCGCGCCTGAGGGTGCTTCCCCCGCGCGGGCCCGCGAATACAAAGGCGACTCTTGAACGAGCCACCGCAGCCTTATCAAGCGGAAGTGATCGCCCGCTCGACCAGCTGGCCCAGGTGCTGGGTGCGCTTGGTCAGGCTCTGCAGAACGGCGGAGATTTCAGCGGTGGCGGCGGCGGTCTGGCCCGACAGGTTCTTCACTTCGCCGGCGACGACGGCGAAGCCCTTGCCAGCCTCGCCCGCGCGGGCGGCTTCGATGGTGGCGTTCAGGGCCAGCAGGTTGGTCTGCTTGGCGATGGCGTCAATCTGCTGGGCAACGGTGCCCACCTTTTCGATCTCGGCGCGCAGGCCTTCCAGTTCCCGGCTGATTTCCTGGAGGGCGGAGGACAACTCGGTCTTCGACAGACTGGTGGGCGTGGAGCTCATCGATGGCACCTGAGGTTGATTAGGGTGTCGCTGGATCGGTGGCCGGGAATGGTGGCCGGGTGTCCCCTGCCGGAACGGCCAGCCCGGTGCCTTCTAATACCACAGAAGAACAGGGGCCGGGACGCACAAAATCAACCCTTGCGCATATAGCCGGATTTATTTGGTTCGGCTTCGAAACAATCTTGACGCGAGGCCGTGGGCATAAGAAAAGGCCGCCCCAGGTCTCCCCGGGGCGGCCTTTCTGATCACGACGCGGGATCCCGCCTCAGGCCTGGAAGCGCAGGGCCTTGGCGCGGACCACGCTGGGCAGTCCCTGGATGCGTTCCAGCAGCCCGTCCCCTACCTCCTGGTCCACCGACACCAGGGCGATGGCATTGGCGCCGGCCTCGGTGCGGCCGAGGTGGAAGGTGGCGATGTTGACGCCGGCGTCGCCCAGGGTGGTGCCCAGCTTGCCGATGAAGCCGGGCTTGTCCTCGTTGCGGATGAACAGCATGTGCTCGCTCAGTTCCGCCTCGATCGGCACTTCCTCGATCTGCACGATGCGGGGCTTCTCGCCGCCGAACAGGGTGCCGGCCACGGTGCGGGTCGCCCGCTCGGTCTGCACCACCACGCGGATCAGGGTCTGATAGTCGGCGGCGTCATCCCGCTTGGTCTCCGCCACCTTGATGTCCCGCTCGCGGGCGATGACGGGGGCGTTGACCATGTTGACCGACGCCAGCAGGGGCGACAGCAGGCCCATGAGGACGATGGCGGTCAGGGGACGGGTGTTCAGGTCGGCGACCTGGCCCTCGTACTCCACCGTCACAGACTTCAGGCCGGTCTCGGTGATCTGGCCGGCGAAGCCGCCCAGCTGCTCGGCCAGCTTCATGTAGGGCTTCAGCTTGGGCGCGTCCTCGGCCGAGACTGAGGGCATGTTCAGCGCGTTGACCACGGCGCCGGTGACCAGGAAGTCGGACATCTGCTCGGCCACCTGCAGGGCCACGTTCTCCTGCGCCTCGGTGGTGGAGGCGCCCAGGTGCGGGGTGCAGATGATCTTCTCATTGCCGAACAGGATGCTTTCCTTGGCCGGCTCTTCCGCGAACACGTCCAGGGCGGCGCCGGCGACATGGCCGCTGTCCAGCGCCGCCTTCAGGTCGGCCTCGACGATCAGGCCGCCGCGGGCGCAGTTGATGATGCGCACGCCCGGCTTGGTCTTGGCCAGGGCCTTGGCGTCCAGGACGTTGCGGGTGGCGTCGGTCAGCGGCGTGTGCAGGGTGATGAAGTCGGCGCGGCGCAGCAGCTCGTCCAGCTCCACCTTCTCCACGCCCAGGTCCTGGGCGCGCTCGGCCGACAGGAAGGGGTCGAAGGCGACGACGCGCATCTTCAGGCCCACGGCGCGGTCGGCGACGATGGAGCCGATGTTGCCGCAGCCGATGACGCCCAGGGTCTTGCCGTACAGCTCCACACCCATGAAGCGGTTCTTTTCCCACTTGCCGGCATGGGTGGAGGTGTTGGCGGCCGGGATTTCACGGGCCAGCGCGAACATCATGGCGATGGCGTGCTCGGCGGTGGTGATGGAATTGCCGAACGGGGTGTTCATGACCACCACGCCGCTGGCCGTGGCGGCGGGCACGTCCACGTTGTCGACGCCGATGCCGGCGCGGCCGACCACCTTCAGGTTGGTGGCGACGGCCAGCACTTCCTTGGTGACCTTGGTGGATGAGCGGATGGCCAGGCCATCGTACTTGCCGATGATGGCCTTCAGCTCATCGGGCTTCAGGCCGGTGATGACGTCGACCTCGACGCCACGCTCCTTGAAAATCTCGACGGCGCGGGGGCTCAGGCTGTCCGAAATAAGAACCTTGGGCATGGCTCTCTGATCCTTCTAGAGGATGGGCCGGCGCCGCCGCTGGATGGAGTCCAGGTGCATGGCGGCGCCAAGCCGTTATGTCTCGGGAATAGGCGTTAAGACGCTAAAGGCGCGGCTCAGGCGACCAGTTCGGCCGCGACCGTGGCGTAGGCCCAGTCGATCCAGGGCAGCAGCGCCTGGATGTCCGACCGCTCCACCGTGGCGCCGCCCCAGATGCGCAGGCCCGGCGGGGCGTCTCGGTAAGCGCCGGCGTCCAGCGCCACGCCTTCCTTTTCCAGCAGGGATGCCACCTTCTTCGCCACCTCAGCCTGGACTTCCGGCGTCTGGCCGGCCAGCTTCGGATCGGCGAACTTCAGGCAGATGGAGGTGCAGGAACGGGTGGCGGGCACCTCGGCCAGGAAGGCCGCGGTGGTGCCGGCGGCAACCCAATCGGCCACGGCGGCCAAGTTGCTTTCGGACCGTTCGATCAGGCCCTTCAAGCCGCCCACGGACTCGGCCCAGCGCAGGCCGTCCAGAGCGTCTTCCACCGCCAGCATCGAGGGAGTGTTGATGGTCTCGCCCTTGAAGATGCCTTCGACGATCTTGCCGTCCTTGGTCATGCGGAAGATTTTGGGCAGCGGCCAGGCCGGCTTGTAGCTTTCCAGGCGGGCGACGGCGCGGGGGCTCAGCACCAGCATGCCGTGTGCCGCTTCACCGCCCAGCACCTTCTGCCAGGACCAGGTGACGACATCCAGCTTGTCCCAGGGCAGGTCCATGGCGAACGCGGCGGAGGTCGCGTCGCAGATGGTCAGGCCTTCGCGGTCGGCGGCGATCCACTCACCGTCGGGCACACGCACGCCAGAGGTGGTGCCGTTCCAGGTGAAGACCACGTCGTTCTTGAAGTCGACCTGCGTCAGGTCGGGCAGCTTGCCATAGCCGGCGGTGAAGGTGCGGGCGTCGGCCAGCTTCAGCTGCTTCACAACGTCGGTCACCCAATCCTTGCCGAAGCTTTCCCAGGCGACCATGTCGACGCCACGGGCGCCCAACAGGGACCACAGGGCCATTTCCACGGCGCCGGTGTCGGAGGCCGGGACGATACCGATGCGGTAATCGGCCGGAATGTTCAGCAGGGCGCGGCTGCGGTCGATGACGTCTTGCAGCTTGGCCTTGCCGGGCTTGGACCGGTGCGAGCGGCCCACCAGGGCGCCCTTCAAGGCTTCTAGCGTCCAACCCGGACGCTTGGCGCAAGGACCAGAGGAGAAATTCGGATTCGACGGCCGGCTCTCGGGCTTCGGCGGTACGGTCATGATGCTATTCCTTGCAGAATAGTTGCGCCTCGTTGGGGAGGCGTGTCCCGCCGCGGACATTATGGTCGCCGCGCAAGAACGTCAATCATGACGGCATGGCCGCGACACATTGCTGCCATGCCGGAACGCATCGCGAAATATCCTTTCGGATGTAGGCAGGGTGGTGGGATCAGGCCGCCGCGTGGGGGATAAGGGCCGGGGGAACCAGGCGGCTGGCGGCCAGATTCTCACACAGCTTGAAGTAGTTGTCCCGCCGCTCCGTGGCGCTCTCGAATCGCTCCAGATAGTTCAGGATGAACTCCGGACGGCGCAGGGCCGTGGTCAGCGTCTCGCTGGCGAAGGTGCGGGCCCTGCCCTCCGGCAGGCCGCCACAGGTGTTGATCAGGGCCAGCATGCGGTCGGCGAAGCCCATGGCCTGGTTGCCGACAATCTCCGTCCGCACCGTCTCGAACAGGGCGCTGTCCAGGATGTCCAGCATCTCCCGCTTGGAGGTTTCAGGCAGGCCGGCGTTCTGGATGCGGTCGGACAGCTCGCTCAGCGGCTGGATGATGTCCATACGCCGATTCTGGCAGCCCATGTCCCAGACGATGTCGTCCGGCACGATGAGGGAACGCAGGTAGGGCGCCAGCTTGGCCTTGGCCTGGCGGCCCGGCGCCATGTTCACCAGGCTCAGGATCAGGTTGATCTTGGAATAGGTGCCGCGGGCCAGGGCCATGACGTCCGACATGCCTTCCGGCTGAATCAGCTTGTCGGCGCGCAGCGCGATGGCCTCCTGGATTTCCTCGTCATTCACCAGGGTGGGCGCCGTGACCTTCAGGTGGTCCTGGATGCGCACCAGGGCGCGCAACTCGTCCTGAATGTTACGCTCGCCATGGAATGGCAGGCGGGCGTGCAGGTGGCGCAGCAGGCCCAGGCGCAGCTCCGCCAGCGTGCGCGGCAGCACCCCCTGCGCCAGCAGTTCCGACAGGGTGATGACGCCCGGCAGGTGGCTGCCGGCGGCGTCCATCTCCACCTTGCCCAGCTTGCCGACGTAGAGGTTGATGGCGTTCAACACCAGCTCGATGCGGTCGGCCTCCTTCCCCACCAGCTCGCGCAAGGCCAGGGAGGAACCCATGATCTCAGCGGCGATGCTGTCGATGATGCGCATCTCGCGCACCGTCAGCTCTGGGCTGAACAGGCGGAACAGCCGGTCCAGCTTTTCCATCCAGGTCTTGCAACCGGCGAGATAGGCGGCGGTGGCGCGATAAAGGCC
Organism: Nitrospirillum bahiense; assembly: GCF_007828025.1. NCBI lineage: Bacteria > Pseudomonadati > Pseudomonadota > Alphaproteobacteria > Rhodospirillales > Azospirillaceae > Nitrospirillum > Nitrospirillum bahiense. The sequence goes on along the minus strand of NZ_VITO01000007.1, from coordinate 293,251 downwards.
AGGGATGGGGTCTGCCCCGCCGGCGGCCAGCTTGTCCGATAACGCCTTCAGGCCGCCTGGCGCCAGCGCCGGCACGGGGTTGCCCTTGGCCTTGGCCAACAGACGGCTGAGACCGTCGTCCACCATGGCCATCAGTTCCTTCATGCGCGACACAGCACTCTGCTGGCTGCCGCGCACCTGCTGGCTGGCCAGGCGCTGCAGGGCGCCCTGGACCAGCGTGCCGGCGTTGTCCAGCGCGCGGGCCGCCACCTCGTAGTACAGCACCTCCAGCGGGGTCACGCGGACATCATCGAGGTAGCGGGCGAACAGGCCGCGGATGACCTGCCGCTGGACATCGCCGGTGAAATCCTCCGGCTTGTCGCACCAGGAGGCGTCGCGACCGGGGTTGGCGATCTGCAGCGGGTCGGTTTCCGCCACACCGGGGCGCAAGCGCTTGCGCACGGTGATGTGGCTCTTGAAGTCGTGGTCCAGGTAATCGCGGCGGCGCACGATGCGCACGCCGTCGACCTCCTTGCGGTCGATCAGCAGGGCGGCCGCGGGCTCAATCTGCCGCAGGTCAGGCCCTTCCTTGACCAGAAGCCACTGGTCATTGTGCAGGCTGTGCAGCTCGAACGCGGTTTTCACCGTTCCGACCAGTTGCTGTTGCCTTTCCACCGGGACCCTGGCTCCAACGAATAGCTGGGCGCGGCCGTAGTGTTAATACAGCTTGAACGCCCGGTTTTATGAATGCGTCGCGCATCATCCCGCATCCACAGGGCCGGGTAAACGGCTATGTCCGCAACCACCCCTTCCGTAACCGGCATGCCAGCGAAAACGGAGGGATTTCGCACCCTGTGGTCGGGGTCACCCGGAGCGGAAGGGTCAAACCATCAGTTGGGGGCAGACCAACCGACGCCATACCCCTTCCGACTCCGAAGCATTCGGGCATCCTCCCCAAAAGATGGGGGCCGGATCAATCGGCTGAACGGCATAGACCGCTCCCCTTTTCCAGTGAGAAGCAGTGGGCTGCCGCTCGGAACCAGCGGGCGCCGGGTCAGATATGGATATACCCCTCCAGGAACAGGACAGCGTCGCCGCCGATGCGTACACGATCGCCATCCAGCCGGCAGGTGAGCGCCCCACCCCGCCGCGACACCTGACGGGCGGACAGGCGGTCGGCGTTCAGGCGCTGCGCCCAATAGGGAATGAGGGTGCAATGGGCCGACCCCGTCACCGGGTCTTCCGGCACGCCCTTGGCCGGCGCGAAGAAGCGGGAGACGAAATCCACGCCCGGCTCGTCCCCGGGCGCGGTGACGATGACGGCGAAACGGTCGATGCCCAGCAGCCCGGCCATGTCAGGGGTCAAGGCGCGCACGGCGGCGGCATCGTCGTAGACCACCAGGTAATCCCGCGCGGCCAGGATGGCGACGGGGGCCGGCCCACCCAGGGCCGCGATCAGGCCATCATGCACCCTGTCCGGTGTCTGAGGCGGGCGGGCGGGGAAGTCCAGGGTCAGCCTTCCCTCCTCCCGCACCACGGTCAGCAAGCCGGCCTTCTGGGTGCGGAACACCACGCGCTCCGTACCCGGATGCAGGATGTTCATCATCAGGTGGGCAGTGGCCAGCGTGGCGTGGCCGCATAAGTCGACCTCCACCGCCGGGGTGAACCAGCGCAGGCCCCAGGCGCCGTCATCCTGCGGCCCCGGCGGCACGAAGAAGGCCGTCTCCGACAGGTTGTTCTCCATGGCGATGGCCTGCAGCGTCGCGTCCGGCAGCCAGGTGTCCAGCGGCACCACGGCGGCGGGGTTGCCACCGAACGCCGCGCTGGTGAAGGCGTCGATCTGATAGATGGGCAGGCGCATGGGGAAAATCTCCTCCGGTAGGGTGGCAATGGCAGTGACGCCGCATGAAGGCAGATGACAATGGAGACAATTCCGGAATAAAACAGAGACATATCTTCATCAATGCCGATATTGTCGCCATGACAATGACCGAGAAGCAGCCACATTGGCTGCCCGACATCACCCACCGCCCGGGCCCGCGCTATCGCGCCATCGCCGCCGCCCTGCAGGACGACATCGGCAGCGGCGCCCTGCCCATCGGAGCCAAGCTGCCCACCCATCGGGATCTGGCCTGGCGCCTGGGCGTCACCGTGGGCACGGTCACCCGCGCCTACGCGGAAGCCGAGCGCAGCGGCCTGATCGGGGGGGAGGTCGGGCGCGGCACCTTCGTGCGCGATCCCCGGCCGGCGGAGGCGCCGGTGGACAACACCGGCATCATCGACCTGTCGGTCAACGCCCTGGCGCAGCACCCCAACGAAGAACGGCTGCGCCAGGCGCTGCTGGGCCTGGCGTCGCGTAACGACCTGTCGGGCCTCATGCACTATCCCCCCGTGAACGGCAGCGCCCGCCACCGCCAGGCCGGGGCGGCGTGGATCGCCCAGACCACGGGCCTGACGGTGGACCCGGCGCTGGTGCTGCCCACGGCCGGGGGGCAGAACGCCATGCACCTGGCCCTGGCCGCCATCACCCGCCCGGGCGACAGCCTGCTGGTGGAGCAACTGTCCTATCCGGCGGTGAAGCCCCTGGCCGGGCTGCTGGATCTGCGGCTGGTACCGGTGGCCATGGATGACGGGGGCCTGCTGCCCGACGCGCTGGAGCAGGCGGCCCGCGCCCATGGTGCCCACGCGCTCTACTGCATGCCGCGCCTGCACAATCCCACCACGGTGACGCAAGGGCCCGACCGCCGCCAGGCGGTGATGGCCGTGTGCCGGCAGGCCGGCATCCGGGTGGTGGAGGACGACGTCTACGGCTTCCTGGCCGACGATCCCGGCCCACCGCCCCTGGCGGCGCTGGATCCGGAGCGGGTGCTGTTCCTGACCAGCCTGTCCAAGAACCTGATGCCCGGGTTGCGCACCGGCTTCCTGCTGTGCCCGCCGCCCCTGATGGACCGGATGCGTACCCTGCTGCGCGCCACCCTGCTGGGCGTCAACCCGCTGGGGGCGGAGCTGTCGGCGGAGTTCATCCTGTCCGGCGCGGCCATGGAAAGCGCCATTCAGCGTCGCGCCCTGGTGGCGGACCGTCAGGCCCAGGCCCGCCGCCTGTTGCCTGGCGCCGCCTCCGACCCCGCCTGCCCGCACCTGTGGCTGCCCCTGCCCGAGCCGTGGCGGCGCGAGGATTTCGCCCGCGCGCTGCTAAGCCGGGGCGTGCGCGTCACGCCGGCCGACGCCTTCGCCGTGGCCCGCGGCGACACGCCCCACGCCGTGCGCGTCTGCATCGGCGGGGTGGAGCGGGTGGAGGTGCTGGAACACGGCCTGCGCATCCTGGCCAACCTGCTCTCGGAGCCCGCCGCCATGGGGGAGAGTTTTGTTTAGGGAAACGGCCTGACCGTGTGCGTGTGGTTCAGCGGGCCATGGCCGCCACCGAAGCCGGGCGCGGTGCGGATGGCCGCCTGCACGTAGGCATGCGCCCGTTCCACCGCCTGGGGGGCAGCCAGCCCCTGGGCCAAACCGCAGGCGATGGCCGACGCCAAGGTGCAGCCGGTCCCGTGGGTGTGCACACTGTCGAATCGGGGGGCGCTGTAGCTGTGTTCCCCACCCCGGGTGACCAGCAGGTCGGTCACCACCGGGCCGGCGCGGTGGCCGCCCTTGACCAGCACGGCGTGGGTGCCGAAGTCCAGCAGGCGGTCGGCGGCGCGGCGCATGCCGTCCAGGCTGTCACCCTCGAAACTTTCCAGGGGCAGGCCGGTCAGGGCCGCCGCCTCCACCGTGTTGGGTGTCAGCAGCGTGGTGATGGGCAGCAGCCGCGTGATCGCCACCGACACGGCGCGATCCTCCAGCAGGCGCTGGCCGCCTTTGGCCGCCATGACCGGATCGACCACCAGGGCGGGCACGCCCACCTCGCTCAGTACCTCGGCCACCGTCTCGATGACCTCGGCGGAGGCCAGCATGCCGGTCTTGACCGCGTCGGCGCCGATATCGGCCAGGCAAAGCCGCATCTGCAGGGCGATGAACTCCGGCGGAACGGGCATCACCGCCTGGACGCCATGGGTGTCCTGCGCCGTCAGGGCCGTCACCGCCGTCATGGCGTAGCCACCCAGCGCCGTCACCGCCTTGATGTCCGCCTGGATGCCGGCGCCGCCGCCGCTGTCGGACCCGGCGACGATCAGGACACGGCCGCGCACGGGCTTATTCCGCGACCTTGGAGGCGGGCGCCGGGGCGGCGTCCCTGATGGCGGCGACGATGTCGTCCACCACCGCCGTCACCAGGCCCTGGTCGTCGCCTTCCGCCATGACGCGGATCAACGGCTCGGTACCCGACTTGCGGATCAGGACGCGGCCGGTGCCGCCAAGCCGGGCCTCGCCGACGCGGATGGCGTCCTGAACGCTGCTGGCGGCCAGGGGCGTGGTGCCGCCCGCCGGCTCGAACCGCACGTTCTTCAGCACCTGCGGCAGGGCCTGGAAGACCCGCAGCACCTCAGACGCCGGCTTGCCCGACTGCTGGATGACGGCCAGCACCTGCAGGGCCGCCACCAAACCGTCGCCCGTGGTGCCGTGGTCGGACAGGACGATGTGGCCGGACTGCTCACCGCCAACGTTGTAGCCATGCTCGCGCATATGCTCCACGACGTAGCGGTCGCCCACCGGCGTGCGAGCCAGGCTCAGGCCCCGGCCCTTCAGGTGCAATTCCAGGCCCAGGTTGGACATGACGGTGGCCACGACGCCGCCGCCGCGCAGGGTGCCGGCATCGGCGCAGGCGCAGCCGATCAGCGCCATGACCTGGTCGCCATCGATCTGGGTGCCGGTCTCATCCGCCAGGATCAGGCGATCGGCGTCGCCGTCCAGGGCGATGCCCAGGTGGGCGCCGTGGGCCACCACAGCGTCGCGCATGGCCTTGGGCGCGGTGGCGCCGCACTCCTTGTTGATGTTGAAGCCGTCGGGCGACACCGCCACCGGGATGACCTCGGCCCCCAGTTCCCACAACACCTTCGGCGCCACCTTGTAGGCGGCGCCGTTGGCGCAATCGACCACGATCTTCAGCCCATCCAGGCGAAGGCCGCGCGGGAAGGTGGCCTTCGCCTGTTCGATATAGCGGCCGATGGCGTCGTCCAGGCGCTGGGCGCGGCCCAAATCCTTGGCGCCGGCCAGATCACCGGCGAAGCCCTCCACCATGCGCGCCTCGATGGCGGCCTCGACCTCGTCGGACAGCTTGTAGCCATCCGGCCCGAACAGCTTGATGCCGTTGTCGTAATAAGGATTGTGCGAGGCGGAGATCATGACGCCCATGTCGGCACGCAACGACCGCGTCAGCATGGCCACCGCGGGCGTGGGCATGGGGCCCACCAGGGTCACGTCCATGCCCATGGAGACGAAGCCGGCCACCAGCGCCGGTTCCAGCATATAGCCCGACAGGCGGGTGTCCTTGCCGATGACCACCAGGTGGCGGTGGTTGCCGCGGCGGAACTGCAGGGCGGCCGCCATGGCCACCTTCAGGGCCGTCTCCGCTGTCATGGGTTCGGTATTGGCCGTGCCCCGAATGCCGTCGGTACCAAAGAGTTTACGCGCCATCGTCTTTCACGCCGCTATCAGAAGTCTAAATATCGAAGCCGTTCAGCGCCTGCCACAGGGCCCGCGCCTGCACCGTCTCCGCTACATCGTGCACCCGCAGGATATGCGCGCCCCGGTCCAGGCAGGCAAGGCCGGCGGCCAGCGATCCGGCCACCCGGTCCTTCGGCGCCTCCCCCCGCGACAGGGCCGCCAGGAATCGCTTGCGCGACAGGCCCACCAGCAGGGCGCAGCCGGTGCCATGATAGAGCGCCGTGTGGCGCAGAATGTCCAGATTATGCGCCACCGTCTTGCCGAAGCCGATGCCGGGATCGACGGCGATGCGTGCACGGGGGATGCCGGCGGCCACGCACGCCTCCACCCGCGCCAGCAGATAGTCCATGACGTCCAGGGCGGCGTCGGCGTAGCGCGGCTCCAGCTGCATGGTGCGGGGATCGCCCTGCATGTGCATGAGCACGACCGGGCAGCCGCGCGCCGCCACCAGGGCCAGGCTGTCGGGATCGCCCTCCAGCGCGCTGATGTCATTGATGATGCGGGCGCCGGCATCCAGCGCCGCCGCCATGACCGGGGCGTGGCGGGTGTCGACGGAGATGACCGCCCCCGCCGCCGCCAGCGCGCGGATGACGGGCACCACCCGCGCGGTCTCCTCTGCCGGCGACACCGGGGCGGCGCCCGGCCGCGTGCTCTCGCCGCCGATGTCCAGGATGTCGGCGCCCGCCGCCATCAGCGCCCGGCCATGGGCGATGGCGGCATCGGCGGCGGCGTAGTCCCCTCCGTCGGAAAAGCTGTCGGGCGTGACGTTGACGATGCCCATGACCAGGGGGCGGGAAAGGCCCAGGCCCGCGAAGGCCGGACGGGGTGCAGACAGGACGGCCAACCGCCGGCCGACAGCCTCGCCCACACCGGCAGCGGCGGCCCAATCGGCCAAGTCGCGCGACTCCATCACCTTGCGGGCGACCGCATCAGGGCGGCGCACCGCCACCTCCATCTGGGTGAAGGACAAGGCCGTACCCGCCAGCGGATGCCCATCGGGGGCATGCAAACCTGACAACAGCCCCACAGGGGTCAGGTACACGTCTTCGGCGGCAACGGGTGCCCCGGAAGCCCACGGATCCAACGGGATGGAAGGCAGGTCAGATGGCATGAATGTCCTCTCACGCGATGCCGCGATCCTAGTCCCCTGCCCGCGCCGGCGTCATCCGCCCTGGCGACAGCCCTGCCCCACGGCGGACCGCCACCAAAAAAACAAAACCCCCGGGCGCCAGGGCGACCGGGGGTTCTGGGAAGAGGGTGCAGCTGGATAAGGTCCCAGGCTGCGGCTCCGGCGTGAAGGGGCCGGGTTCGGCACTGGTGGCGCCGCTGGTGGTGGGCACCGAGGTGCGGCGGCCGACGCCGCGCGGCGGTACCTTGGGCGGCTCCGTCGATTCCGGACGCACGATGCTCTCGCCCCGCAGCAGGGCGCGGACCTCGTCGCCCGACAGCGTCTCGTATTCCAGCAGGGCGTTGGAGACGTTGTGCAGGTCGTCCATGTGCTCCGTCAGGATGCGGCGGGCATGGCCCTCGGCCTCCTCGATGATGCGGCGGATTTCCTCATCGATCAGCTGAGAGGTGGCTTCGGAGATGTTCTGCTGCTGGGTCACGGAATGGCCCAGGAACACTTCCTGCTCGTTGGCGTTATAGCGCACCCGGCCCAGCCGCGCGCTCATGCCGAACTCCGTCACCATGCGGCGGGCCATGTTGGTGGCCTGCTGGATGTCGTTGCCGGCGCCGGTGGTCACCTGCTCCGCCCCGAAGATCAGCTCTTCCGCCACGCGGCCGCCAAACATCATGGCCAGCTTGGATTCCAGCTCGATCTTGGAATAGGCGTACTTGTCACGCTCCGGCAGGCTCATGGTCACGCCCAGGGCGCGGCCACGCGGCACGATGGTGACCTTATGCAGGGGGTCGCTCTCCGGCATGAACAGGCCGACCAGGGCGTGACCGGCCTCGTGATAGGCGGTCAGCTTCTTTTCCCGGTCGGTCATGACCATGGACCGGCGTTCGGCGCCCATCATGACCTTGTCCTTGGCGGCCTCGAACTCGCCCATGCCCACCACGCGGCGGCCGGCGCGCGCGGCCAGCAGGGCCGCCTCATTCACCAGGTTGGACAGGTCGGCGCCGGAGAAGCCGGGGGTGCCGCGGGCGATGGTGCGGGCGTCCACGTCGGGGGCCAGCGGCACCTTGCGCATGTGGACCTTCAGGATCTTCTCACGGCCCTGCACGTCGGGGTTGGGCACCACCACCTGGCGGTCGAAGCGGCCGGGGCGCAGCAGGGCCGGGTCCAGCACGTCGGGACGGTTGGTGGCGGCGATGAGGATGACACCCTCGTTCGCCTCGAACCCGTCCATCTCCACCAGCAGCTGGTTCAGGGTCTGCTCACGCTCGTCGTTGCCGCCGCCCAGGCCGGCGCCACGGTGGCGGCCGACGGCGTCGATCTCGTCGATGAAGATGATGCAGGGGGCGTTCTTCTTGCCCTGCTCGAACATGTCGCGCACACGGGACGCGCCCACGCCGACGAACATTTCCACGAAGTCGGAACCGGAGATGGTGAAGAACGGCACGTTGGCCTCACCCGCGACGGCGCGGGCCGTCAGGGTCTTACCGGTACCCGGCGGGCCCACCAGCAGCACGCCTTTCGGGATCTTCCCGCCCAGGCGCTGGAACTTCTGTGGATCCTTCAGGAACTCCACGATCTCTTCCAGTTCCTGCTTGGCCTCGTCGATGCCGGCCACGTCGTCGAAGGTGACGCGCCCCACTTTCTCGGTCAGCAGGCGGGCCCGGCTCTTGCCGAAGCCCATGGCCTTGCCGCCGCCGGACTGCATCTGGCGCATGAAGAAGATCCACACGCCGATCAGGACCAGCATGGGCAGCCAGGAAATGATGATGCTGAACAGGGTCGGGTTGCCGCTGTCATCCGGCACCGCGGTGATCTTCACGTTCTTGTCGGCCAGGCGGGTCACCAGATTGCTTTCCGGCGGCACATAGGTCGAGAAGGTGCGGTTGTCGCGATAATGGCCGGTGACCTGCGGGCCTTTGATCGTCACGTCGGCAACGGTGCCGCGATCAACTTCTTCCAGCAGCTCGCTGAAGGGGATGCTGGCTTGCGTCGTCCGATTGGTGGAAGTCTGGAAAAGGTTGAACAGAACGAACAGCAAGACGCCGATAAAAGCCCACAGCGCCAAATTTTTACCGAAGTTGTTCACGTCTCTCAGCCTTTCCTCGACCAACCGCGCCCTGCCACCCGGCCCGCATGGCCGGTTTCAATGGCGGGGGTCGCAGCCCACCCAGCGGATTTCGCGCATTTCACGCGGATATCCACCGGGACCGTTTCCATTAGATAATGACGCGGGCGTCAGAGACAACTGCCATCACGTCTAGGCCGGCCTCCATAGGCGGCAAAAACGGGGGAGGTGCCAGGGGCGACAGCGGGCGGAACGCCAGCCGGGGCAAGGTTCGCTCCCCCGCCGGCGTCTCCTCGCCCGCCGAAAGCGGCTCCATGGCCCAGGCCAAATGTGGCACCGCCACCAGCAGGCCGTCCCGGCGCAGGGCCGGCAGGGTGGGCCAAACCGGCTTGGGAATCCGCATAAGCGCCGGCAGGCCCAGGGCCGCCAGCCGCCGCGCCTCGACCGGGCCCAGGGCGCCCAGCGTCAGCCCCCCCTCCCCGCAATCCCCGACCGTCTGGAAACGCCCATCCCAGCGGCAGGCCGCACCCGTCAGCGGGACCGGCGGCGCCATGCGTCCCGCCTGGCGCAATAACAACAAGCGTCGCCTGTCCCCGCTACCGCCCAGTCGCCGCGCCTGGGTGCCGGCCAGGGTCAGCGCCAAGGCGCCGGCCTCGGCCATCCACAAGCCGGGCAAGGCTGCCAGCAGACGCTCCGCCCCTTGCGTCGATGGCAGGTAGGGCTGCCCGCCCACGGCCGCCGCCAAGCCGGCCAGCAGGCGCAGGGCCACGGGCCTGGGCAGCGTCCAAAGGGCATCCGCGTCCAAGACCGCATAGCCTTCGGGCGCCAGCAGCACATGGCGGGCCACGGCATCGGCCAAGCCGGACTCCATCGCTACCCGCGCTTGGCCCGCCTGCGCCGCCTGGGCCAGCAGGTCGCCCAGCGGCACGCCCTGGCGCCGCAACCTGCCCCGGGCATAGCGCTCCATGAGGTTGGATGGGTCGTCGATCCAGGGCTGGTCGAAGGCCTGGCAGGTTGCACCAAGATCGGCGCGGCTGACGGTCAGCAGGGGGCGCAGCAGGCGCACATCGGCCAGGGCGCGGGCGGCGGCCATGCCGGCCAAACCCTCCACCCCGCTGCCCCCGGCTTGGCGCAGGGCCACGGTCTCGGCCTGGTCTTCCCGGTGGTGGGCCAGGCACAGGTGCAGGATGCCGCGTGCCCGGCAAGCGGCGGCCAGCAGATCATAGCGGGCCTGCCGTGCCGCCGCCTGCAAGCCGGTGGCGGGCTTGGCGCCCGTCCAGGTGAGGATGGTGTGGGAAATGCCCCGCGCCGCCAGCCAGCGGCCGACCTGTGCCGCCTCCGCCGCCGACTCCGGCCGCAGGGCGTGGTCCACGGTCAAAGCCTCGACCCGGCCGCCCTGGGCGCGCGCCCAACGGTCGGCCAACAGGGTCAGCGCCAAACTGTCGCGGCCGCCTGAAACGCCGACGGCCAGGGTGGGGGCGGTCTCAAACGGGCCCAACGGGGCCAAAAGGCGCGCGAATTGGGCGTCATCGATCGCCACACCCCGCGACTCGCCTGGCTCCATGAATGATGCGGGGGGCGCCCGGCCGTCGCCCATGGCGCCCCCCTTTCCCTCTTACTTGCAGCCCAGGCGGTTCTTCTGGTCCTCGCCCCGGCGCTTCAGCGTGGGGGCGGCGTCCTTGTCGGCGTCCAGCTGCTTCAGCACCACACAGGCGCTGGCCTTGTCGCCCAGGCCGTCCAGGGACAGCGCCAGCTTCAGCAGGTAGTCGGCGCCCTTGTTGCTCTTCGGGTATTTCTTGTAGCCGTCACCGAAGGCCACGGCGGCGGACTTGTAGTTGCCCCGCATATAGAAGGTCTCCCCCAGCCAGTATTGGGCGTTGGAGGCCAGCGGGCTGTCGGGGTTCTGCTTCAGGAATTGGGTGAAGGCCTTTTCCGCGTTGGGGGCGTCGCCCTGGCGCAGCAGGTTGAAGGCGTAGTCGTACTGGTCCTGCGCCGGGCCGGCCGGCAGAGTACCGCCGGAATCGGCGGGCGCCGTGGCCGGGGCGCCGCCCTTGTTGCCGCCCGGGGGCGGCACCGGGCCAGTGTCGGTGCCGGGCAGCGGCGGCTTGCCACCGCCCTTGAGATCGGGTGACGGCGGGGTCCCGGCATCGCCGCCACCGGTGGACGCGCCCAGGCCGATACCGGCCTTGTCCTCCAGCTTCTGCAGGCGCAGGTCGATGTCGGCCGACAGCTTGTCCAGCCGCTCCTTCATCTGGCTGACCTGGTAGGCCAGCTCCTCATACTTGCCGGTCTGCTGCTGCGTCTGGGTTTCCATCTGCAGCTTCAGCACCTCGATCTCCGCCGCCGCGGATGAGCCGCCGCCACCGGGGGTGCCGGTCATGGGGCCCGAGGGCTTGACGCCATTGCGGTAGACGTCCCGTGACAGGGTCTGCACGTCCGTCTCCAGGCGGGACAGGCGGTTCAGCAGATCCTGCATGTCCCGGCTTTGCGCCCCGGCCGGCACCGGCGCGAGCAGCGGGACGGCGACCAGGGCGGCCATGCTGCACAGCGCCATCCAACGGGAAGCGCCCTGCCACCAGCGGCGGCCGCCACGGTTGTGGGAAGGGGAAAGGGTCGGGGACGACAGCGACGGCGTCATGGATCGGTTCCGGGGAAGATCAGCGGGGAACGGAAGACAAGCTTGGCAAGGGCCAGGCGGCCCGCCAAGCGCGACCTTAGCGCGGGGCCCGTCCGCCCGGAAGAGGCATCCAAGGTCCACGCTACCTCAAAAGCAGTATTACTCTAACCGAAAGTAATATTCGCTAAATAAAAAAGCGCCGTCCGACCTCACGGGTCGAACGGCGCCTCTTAACTGGCCACCCGAGTGGGGGGGGGCAGCTTAGTTGATGACCGTCACGCCGCGACGGTTCTGCGCCCAGGCGGCCTCGTTGGAACCGAGGACGGCGGGACGCTCCTTGCCGTAGCTGATCACCTGCACGCGGGCCAAGTCGACGCCGGTGGCGGTCAGGTAGTTCTTCACGGCGTTGGCGCGACGCTCACCCAGGGCGAGGTTGTACTCGCGGGTGCCGCGCTCGTCAGCGTGGCCTTCGATCGTGATCGTGACCTGGCCGTACTTCTTCAGCCAAGCGGCCTGCTTATCCAAGGTCGCGGTGGCTTCCGGGGTCAGGTCGAACTTGTCGTAGCCGAAGAACACGCGGTCACCAACGTTGACCACGAAGTCTTCCTTGGAACCCGGGACCGGGCCAGTCGGCTTGGCGGCCGGCGGCGTGGTGGTGGTGGTGGCGGTACCGCCGGTGGCGACTTCGGCCTTCTTCTCCGGGGTGGAGGAGCAAGCGGCCACCAGGGCCAGAGCAGCACACAGGCTCAGATAGTTCATGCGCATAGTTTGAGACCCCCTACGGACAACTTTAAAGTGGGATTGCTATTATCGCGACCGCGATCTCGATTGAAGTGAGGTGGCGGCGGCAGCTGTCAAGCCGCCACCGCCACTTATTCCCGTCTCTGTAGACCGACAAGTCTTACGTCGCTCTTGCGCTGCGAAAGTACTGTGGGCTTATCACGGAATCAAGGGCGACCAAGCGGGGTCGGAGGCGTCCGTGGGCGTCAGCATCTGCCGTTCGTTGCGTCCGGTGAGGTCGATGGAGTAGAGGCGGACCTGGCGCTGGCGGCCGCCTTCACCCGTCGGCTTTTCCTTGAAATACATCAGGACACGGCCGTTGGGCGCCCAGGTCGGGCCCTCAACCAAGTAACCGGTGCTCAGCTCACGCTCACCGGAACCATCGGGGCGGATCACGCCGATTGAGAACCTGCCACCGTTGATCCGTGTGAAGGCGATGAGGTCACCGCGGGGCGACCACACCGGCGTGCCATACTTGCCGGCACCGAAAGTAATGCGCTGAACATTCGTGCCGTCAGCATTCATCGTATAGATCTGCTGACTTCCGCCTCTATCAGATTCGAAAGTAATTTTACTTCCGTCGGGTGAGAAAGAAGGAGCCGTATCAATGGCCGGATTGTCGGTCAGGCGGGTCTGACGGCGGGTGCGCAGGTCCAGCAGATAGATGTCGGTGTTGCCGTTCTGGGCCAGGCTCATGATGACCTTGTTGCCGTCGGGCGAGAAGCGCGGGGCGAAGGTCATGCCGGGGAAGTCACCCAAAACCTCCTGCCGGCCGGTGTCCACGTTGAAGATGTACACCCTAGGCCTGTTGTTGAAGTAACTCAGGTATGTAATTTCCTGAGCCGTGGGCGAGAAACGCGGCGTTAACACCAGCACCCGGCCATCGGTCAAATACAGGTTATTCTCGCCATCCTGGTCCATGATGGCCAGGCGCTTCTGCCGCGCCGTCGCCGGACCTGATTCGGCGATGTAGACGATGCGGGTGTCGAAGTAGCCGTCCTCACCCGTGATGCGCTTATAGATCGCGTCGGCGATGATGTGGGCGATGCGGCGCCAGCCGTCGGGCTGGGTGAAGTAGGCCAGGCCGGTCAGCTGCTGCTGCGCCAGCACGTCGAACAGGCGGAACTCCACCTTCAGGCGGCCATCGGGCTGCACGCTGGCCGTGCCGCTGACCAGGGCCTGGGCGTTGATGACCTTCCAGTCGCCATAGCGCGGCAGGCCGTTGGCCAGCTGGTCCGGAGTCTGGATGAAGGCGCGGTGGTCCAGCGGGCGGAACAGGCCGGAGCGTTCCAGGTCGGCCTCGACCACATTGGCGATCTGCGCGCCCACCGCCTCACCATAGAACTGGGTGACGGCGATGGGCAACGGCTGGACATTGCCCGTGGTGATATCGAGATGCAGCTCGGCCTTGGCCTGAACCGCGACCGCCATAATCATCACGGCAGCCAGGGCGATGGCGCGCCGTAAGGCGGTTAGCGTCTGTCGCGTGGTCATCAGAACATGTCCTTCGGGCTGAACGTGAACACGATAGACCCGGCCCCGCCGTACTTTTCCTTGGGCAGGCGCAAGGTCGAACACTGATCCTTTTGCAGCGCGCGGAGGGTGCTTTCCACGAAGCTGCGGTACGTTGGGTTGGACAGCGAGCCGTTGCCGGACACGTAGTCCACCTTAGTGACGCGCATGGAACTGTCGAAGGTGACGCGAATGTCGGCGCTCATCTTGTCCACGTCCTTGCCGCCAGCCGGCACCGCCCAGCAACCCGCCAATTGCGAGCGCAGGGCATCCTGTTCTGACGCCGAAAGATGGTCGGATTGAGGCTGAGCCACCGAGGTCTGCTGCGTCTTCGGCGTGTCTTTCGCCGGGGTGTCCTTCGCCGTCTCCTTGGGCTTGTCTTCCTTCAGCTTGTCCACGTTCTTCAGGATGCTGTCCAGGGACGGCGTATCCTTCTTCGGCGGCTCAGGCTTCTTGGGTTCGGGCTTGGGCGGCTCGGGCTTTGGTTCCGGCTTCGGCACCGGCTTGGGCTGTTCCAGCTCCATCGTCTTCTGCTCTTCCACCTTGGGCACCTCCATCTTCTTGATGGGCAGGGCCTCGGGCTCCGGCGGGGGCGGCGGGGTGGGCGCGGGCTTGGGCGGTTCCGGCTTGGGCGGCTCGGGCGGGGTCGGCTTCTCCGGCACCTTTTCCGGCGGCGGCGGAGTCGGCTCGGCCTCGGCCTGCTGCTGCGGCGGGGTGGGTGGGGTCGGGTCGGGCTGCGGCTCGGGCGCCCTGGGCGCTGGCGGCTGCGGGGTTTCCGGCGGCTTGACCGACGTGTTGGTCAGCTCGCTAATGTCCATCTCCACCGCCACGGGCTCAGACATGACCAGCGGTTCGCTTTTCAGCAAAGGCAGGCCAAGGATCGCCAGCAGCAGCAGCGCGACGTGCAGGACGACTGAAAAGATGATGGCCGGACGCATGGGATCGGTCTGGCTTCCTGCTAGCGACGGGCCGGGGTGTCAGGCAATTGCGCGATCAGCGACACCTTCTTGTAGCCGGCGCTGCTGATCGCCCCCATGACCTCGACGATGCGGCCATAGGCCAGGGACTTGTCGCCCCGCACGAAAATGCGCGCGTCGGGGTTGTTCTGGCTGATGGCGGCCAGGCGCGGCACCAGGTCGGTCAGGTCCGTCTTGGTCTCGTTGAGGTAGACGTCGCCGTTGTCGCGGATGGACACGACCAGCGGTTCATCCTGGCCCGGGACGGCCGGGGCCTTGCTTTTGGGCAGGTCGACCGGCACGCCCACGGTCAGCAGGGGTGCCGTCACCATGAAGATGATGAGCAGCACCAGCATGACGTCCACCATGGGCGTCACGTTGATGTCGGCCATGGGGCGCGCGCGGCGGCGCCCCCGGCCGGTGGACTGCTTTCCCGATAGCGACGCGCCCATGTCAGCCCCGCTCTTCCAGGTGGCGCTGCAGGATGGCGCTGAATTCTGTCACGAATGAGTCCAGCCGGTCGCCGAAGCGGGCGATGTCGGAGGAGAACTTGTTGTAGGCGATGCTGGCCGGGATGGCCGCCACCAGGCCCAGGGCCGTGGCGAACAGCGCCTCGGCGATGGAGGGGGCCACGACCGCCAGGCTGGTGTTGCCGGCCGCCGCGATGCTGGTGAAGCTGTGCATGATGCCCCACACCGTGCCCAACAGGCCGACGAAGGGGGCGTTGGACCCGACGGTGGCCAGCACGGTGATGTAGCGTTCCGTCTGGGCCATTTCGCGGCTGACGGTCACGGACATGACGCGCTCGATGCGCTGGGCCAGGTTGGCGCGCATGGCGCCGGAGGAGGTCAGCCCGCGTTCATTGGCGTGACGCCATTCACGCATGCCGGCGGCGAAGGTGGCGGACAGCGGATCGCCGGGGGCCTTGCCCACCTCTTCATACAGCTGATCCAGCGAACCGCCGGACCAGAACTGCTCCTCGAAATCGGCGGCGGCGGCCTTCATGCGGCGCAGCTTGATCGACTTGTCGAAGATGATGGCCCACACCCAGACCGAGGCCGCCAACAGCCCCAGCATGATGGCCTTGACCAGCCAGTTGGCCGTCATGAACAGGCTGAGGGCCGACAGGTCCGCCGCCGGATTGGCGCCCAGGGCCACGAAATTCATGATCTGATGCTGCATCGCCACTCTCACTCTTCAGACGGGGCGTCCGCCGACGCGCCGTCACCCTTCGAATTGATCTTTTCGCCGGCGCCGCGGTCCTTTTCCTCGCCGCTTTCGCGGCTGGCACCCAAACGGGCGAAGGCCTGCGCCACAGGCGTTGGGACCCGCACCGCCCGGCCTTGGGCGTTGATGCAGGCCAGTGTCAAAGTCAGCCGGACCAGGACCTGATCGTCTTCCGTGGCCTGGCCGGCTGTCACGATGCCACCACTTTGTGGCCGGTATATGGTCTGTTCCGCTAAAACCGTGGCACCGGTGACACTGATGATGCGGCTGCGCACCAGAAGTGTGTCCTCCAGGCGGGCCGGGGCCAGGAAATCCATGGTGCAGCGGCGCACGGCGAAGGCGACGCCGGTCGTCGCCACTTGCTCCGCATGCGGCACGCCCAGCACCCGCAGCATCTCCGTCCGCGCCCGCTCGGCATAGCGCAGGTAGTTGGCGTGGTAGACGATGCCGCCGGCGTCCGTGTCCTCGTAATAGACACGGACGGGGAAGTGGTGGACGTCGCCCACCATGTGGCCGGAGAGATGGCCCCCAAGCAGGTCAAGGGCCTCAGACATCCAGCCCCTCCTCCGCATCCGGCCCTTCCACATCCATGGGGCCCAGCAGGTCCAACTGGCGCGCCGGGGTGGCAGGGGCGGGCAGGCCCAGATAGCGATAGCCCATGTCGGTCAGCAGGCGGCCGCGCGGGGTGCGCTGCAGCAGGCCCTGCTGGATCAGATAGGGCTCGATCACCTCTTCCAGCACGTCGCGCTGTTCCGACAGGGCGGCCGCCAGCGTCTCCACCCCCACCGGGCCGCCGCCGTAATTGTTGGCGATGCAGTTGAGATAGCGCCGGTCCATGGCGTCGAAGCCCAGCCGGTCGACCTCCAGCCGAGTCAAGGCGATGTCGGCCGCGCGGGCGTCGATCTCGGTGGCGCCGGCCACGGCGGCGAAGTCGCGCACCCGGCGCAGCAGGCGGCCGGCCACGCGCGGCGTACCGCGCGAGCGGCGCGCGATTTCCAGCGCCCCTTCCGGCAACAGCGTCATGTCCAGCAGGCGGGCAGCGCGGCCGACGATCAGCTGCAGCTCCTCCGGCTCATAGAACTGCATGCGCAGGGGAATGCCGAATCGCTCCCGCAAGGGGCGGGTGATGAGGCCGGAGCGGGTGGTGGCGCCCACCAGGGTGAAGGGCGGCAGGTCGATGCGGACGGAGCGCGCGGCCGGCCCCTCACCGATGATGAGGTCCAGGTGGAAATCCTCCATGGCCGGATAGAGGATCTCCTCCACCGCCGGCGACAGGCGGTGGATCTCATCGATGAACAGCACATCGTGCGGCTGCAGATTGGTCAGCAGGGCCGCCAGGTCGCCCGCCTTGGCGATGACCGGGCCGGAGGTGGCGCGGAACCCCGCCCCCATCTCCTTCGCCACGATCTGGGCCAGCGTGGTCTTGCCCAGGCCGGGCGGGCCGAACAGCAGCACATGGTCCAGCGACTCGCCCCGTGAGCGGGCGGCCTGGATGAAGATGGACAGGTTCTCACGCACCTGTTTCTGGCCGGTGAAGTCGGCCAGGGACAAGGGACGCAGCGAAACGTCCTGCCCATCGCCCGCGGCCCGTTCGCGGCTCACCAGACGGTCCGACTCCGGGCCGCTCATGCGCTCAGTTCCTTGAGGCCAGCGCGAATCAGTTCGGAAACGCCGGCCTCAGGGCCCAGACGGGCGGCGCAGGTGGTGACGGCGGCGAAGGCCTCCAGCCGCTTGTAGCCCAGGTTGACCAGGGCGGAGACGGCATCAGCTACGGCGCCGTTGGCGGCGGGCGCGGCGGCCGCGTCCGTCTTGCCGGCCGGCGTGCCGGCCAAGGTGGGGGCCAGCGCCAGCGACGGCACCTTGTCCTTCAGTTCGCTGATCATGCGGGTGGCGAGCTTGGGCCCCACGCCGTCGGCCTGGGTCAGCGCGGTCTTGTCCTGGGCCATCAGCGCCTGGGCGATCTGCTCCGGCGACAGCACGGACAGCACGGCCAGGGCGACGCGGGCGCCCACCCCCTGCACCGTGGTCAGCAGGCGGAACCAGTCCCGCTCCGCCACGTCGGCGAAGGCGAACAACTGCATCTTGTCTTCCGACACCCACATCTCGGTCAGGACCGAGACGGCCTCCCCCACCCCGCCCAGGCGGCGCAAGGTGCGCGAGGAGGCGGAGACGAGATAGCCCACCCCACCCACGTCGATGATGGCCCAGTCCAGGCCGGTGCTGTCGAGCAGACCCTTGAGTTTCGCGATCATCTTGCCGCCCCCGCCATGATGCCGCCCACCAGGCGCCGGGTCTGGCTGTGGTGGGCGTGGCAGATGGCCACGGCCAGGGCGTCGGCCGCGTCCGCCTTGGACAGTTGGAAGCCCGGCAGCAGCATGCGTACCATGGCCTGCACCTGCGTCTTGTCGGCGTGACCGGCGCCCACCACCGACTTCTTCACCAGGTTGGGCGGGTACTCCGACACGGGCAGCCCCTCGCGCGCCGGGGCCAGCAGGGCGATGCCCCGCGCCTGCCCCAGCTTCAGGGTTGAGACGGGGTTCTTGTTCACGAAGGTCTCTTCCACCGCCGCCTCGTCCGGCGTCCAGGTCCGGATGACGTCTTGGAGCCCCTCATAAAGGGTGACGAGACGGCGGGCCAGGTCGTCCCGGTCGTCGGAATGCACGACCCCGTCGGCGACATGCGTCAACCGGTTGCCGGAAACGTCGATGACGCCCCAGCCCATGTTGCGCAAGCCCGGATCAAGGCCCAGCACGCGGATCGACCGATCCCCCATGGCCGCCGTCCCCCTTCCCGTCCGGCTTAGCCCAGCTTCTCCAGAAGCTCCGGCGACAGCTCGAAGTTGCCGATGACGTTCTGCACGTCGTCGCTGTCGTCCAGCACGTCCAGCAGCTTCAGCAGGCTCTGCGCCGCGTCTTCCGATGGGGCCACCGTGTTCAGCGGCTGCCAGGTCAGCTTGGCGCCTTCCGGCGCGCCGAACTTGGCTTCCAGCGCGTCGCGCACCTCGCCCAGGCTGTCGATGCCGGTGATGATGGAGTGGCTCTCCTCATCGCTGCTGACATCGTCGGCGCCCGCCTCGATGGCGGCCTCCAGCACGGTGTCGGCATCCGCCACGCTGGCCGGATAGGTGATCAGGCCGATGCGGTTGAACATGAAGCTGACCGAGTTGGTCTCACCCAGCGTGCCGCCGTGCTTGGAGAAGGCGGAACGCACTTCCGAGGCGGTGCGGTTGCGGTTGTCGGTCAGCGCCTCGACGATCAGCGCGACGCCGCCGGGGCCGTAGCCCTCATACCGCACCTCATCGTAATTGGTGTCGTCACCGGCGCCGGGCGTGCCCTGCTTGATGGCGCGGTCGATGCGGTCGCGCGGCATGTTCTGCACGCGGGCAGCCTGGATGGCGGCGCGCAGGCGCGGGTTATGGTTGGGATCGGGCAGGCCCGCCTTGGCGGCCACGGTGATTTCACGCGCAAGCTTGTTGAACAGCTTGGACCGCTTGACGTCCTGGGCGCCCTTGCGGTGCATGATGTTCTTGAACTGTGAATGTCCAGCCATGGGACCCTGAACTCTATATGGGGTTGAGCGGGGGTATATCCGGGCAGCTTGTACCACATGTTGTGGCATCAGGCACGCCCAGGGACAGGCCTGGGGGCGAAGCTTGCCACAGGCTTGTCACAGGACCGTGCTTTCCGTCCGAGTTACGGCCGCTTTATGGCGGAATTCCGGCGGCGGCGCCAAGGAGGTTTCTGCAATGCTAACCGGAAAGGCGGCAGGCAACAGGGCGAAAGTGCGGCCGACTCAGGCCAGCTTGGGCATCGCCTGCGACAGGCGGCCGCCCACGCGCACCGCCTCGGCCCGCAGGGCCAGGCCGGTGCGATCATCCGTTTCCACGAACACGCCGCAAACGCTGACGGTGGCATCGTTTTCCGCCGGAGTCAGGCGGTCGGTCGGCAGCTTGCGCGTCAGGCGCAGCACCGCCGCCTCCTTCTTCATGCCGATGACGCTGTCATAGTCGCCACACATGCCGGCGTCGGTCTGATAGGCGGTGCGGCCGTTCAGGATCTGGGTGTCGGCCGTGGGCGTGTGGGTGTGGGTGCCCACCACCAGGGTGACGCGGCCGTCGCAGAAATGGCCCATGGCCATCTTCTCCGACGAGGCCTCGCCATGCACGTCGATGACAATGGCATCGGCGGCGTTGGGACCCAGGCGATAGGTGCGCAGCACCTTCTCCACCGCGGCGAAGGGGTCGTCCAGGGCATCCATGAACAGGCGGGCCATGACGTTGACCACCAGCACCTTGCGCCGGCCGTCACGGGTGGGCAGCAGCGAGGCGCCGCGACCGGGCGTGCCCTCCGGATAGTTCAGAGGGCGCAACACGTTGGGCAGGCGGTCGATCTGACCCACCAGTTCCTTCTGGTCCCAGACGTGGTTGCCGGTGGTCAGGCAATCGACGCCGGCGGCGAAGAACTCCTGCGCGATCTTCTCGGTGATGCCAAAGCCGCCGGCCGCGTTCTCGCCGTTCACGATGACGAAGTCCAGCGCCAGCGCCTTGCGCAAGTCCGGCAGATGCCGCAACACGCCGTCACGGCCGCTGCGGCCCACCACGTCACCCAGGAACAACAGACGCATGACTTCCTCAACCCCGAAAGCGGTCAGCGCTTGCGCCGCTGCCCGGCCCGAACGGCGTAGCGCTCGGTGACGATCCAATCCAAACCCTGGTCATGCGCGTCGCAGGGCACCTTGTCCAGTTCCTGATCGGCGAAGGCAATGCCCACCGCCTGGATGGCATGCTCGCGCCGCAGCAGAGCCAGGGTACGATCATAGAAACCGGCGCCATAGCCCAGGCGCCGCCCCCGGCGGTCGAAGGCCAACAAGGGCACCAGCACCACGTCGGGCACCACGGCACCGCCACCGGGCGCCGCCTCTTCCATCGGCGCCGGCACGCCCATCACGTCGGGCGACAGCAGGGTGCCGGGCAGCCAGCGGCGGAACAGCAAGGGCTGGCCCTTGGCCTGGCAAACGGGCAGCGCCGCCTTCACCCCGGCCGCGACCACCCGGTGCATAAGCGGGCGGGGATCGATCTCATCCCCCACAGGCCAATAGAAGGCGATGGTGAGGCCCACCGGGGCTAGGCCGTCGGTGATCCGGGGCAGCGCGCCCAGGAAATTGTCGGCCAGCGCCTTGGACGCCGCGGCACGGTCCAGTTCCAGCTCCGCACGCACCCGGCGGGCCGAAACCCGCACCGCCTTCTTGGCGGCGCGCGCCGCCTCCTCCGTCAGCAGGGCCGCCGGACCCGTGGCCGATGTAGCGGTACCAGGGGCCGGGGAAACGTCGTGGGTACGGGAGGGTGTGGCGGTCACGGGCGGATAGGGTCCCTCGAAGGACAGGCCCCGGCATCATGCGGGGCAAGAGGGGGAAGGGTCTGGAAGGAGCCGCGACGGCCGATGGACAAGCGTATCCTCCACGGCCTGCCAAGGCAGGTGGGAGCCATATGTCCGACACCACGGCGTCGGCAGGGACAGCCCCCTAGAGGATTGGGTATCGGCCCTGGGGATAAAGCATCCTGTCGAACCGCGCAGCCCCGTTCCAGAAAGCTAATTTAGGAGCGATCAAGCCGCGCTGCAATGTCTTCGATGCGTTTGGCCAAGCTATCGACGGCCGCGATGACGCTATCGTCCTCTGCGCGGGGCGCAGGGGTCGCCTCCTGCACCGGGGCCGGCACGGGCCGGCGCGGCCCCCCCAACTCGGCGCGCAGGTCGAAAATCTCATCCGCCAGCATAAGGGCGGTCAGCACCAGCAGCTGCGTCTCGCTGCCGCCGGAGGCGTCATGCGCCACCTCACGCAGGCGGGCATCGACATAGGAGCCAAGCTCGCGCAGGCGCTGTTCCTGGCCATCGTCGCAGGCCAGGCCATAGGGGCGTCCATTCAGGATGATGTCCACGCGGGCCATCTTCTAATCAGTCCTCCAGCACCGCACGCAACTGGCCGATGGTCCGGTCCAGCCGCTCCGACAAGGCCGCGGTCGCGGCCTTGGCACCCTGCTCCCGCCCTTCCGCCGCCGCCAGCGCCCGTTCCAGCTGGGCGATGCGGGCCTTGGCCGCCTCATCGACATCACTGGGAACGACCGCGGGCTGCGCCAGGCGTCGTTCCAGCGCCCCGTCCAGCACAAGGACGGCGGCATCCAGACGTTCCAGCGCGGTCTTCAGTCGTTCCATGGGACGAGACGGGTCCGATAGCCAATGGAAGGGAGGTCGGGTGCAAATAAGATGGATAAGCTCTGGCGTCGAATAAAGAAAGAAAGCGGTCGGGACCAGCGAAAAAACCGCGCCGACAGACGATTAGGCGCCGGCGCGGGGGCGACAGGATCATGAATGGCAAAGCGCGGCGGGAAAGACCCGCCGGATACAGGCGTTAACGCTGGCCGCGCTTGCAGTTTTTGGAGGGCCCCGGACCTTGACGCGGCAGGCGGTGGCGGTCATGGTGCCGCCCGCCCCTCGCGCCTGGACTGTGCGCGCACGACGCCCTTAAAGAAGGCGGTGCGGCGGCGCAACTCATCGGGAGCATCGGGCCCTGGATCGTCTCCCGGGAATGCCCTTCCCGTGGCAGTCGTCCCGGTTGAATCCGCCGGAGCAGGCGCCCTGTCGGCTGCCCTTCCGGCCTTCTGAGCACAGCGCATCCGCTTGATGAAAGGCCCTCTGCCCATGTCGTCCCAGCCCGCAACCGGAGATGTCGTCGGGGGCGTTCCCCACAAGGATCTCGCCACCGCCATCCGCGTCCTGGCCATGGATGCCGTGGAAGCGGCCAAGTCGGGCCATCCCGGCATGCCCATGGGCATGGCCGATGTCGCCACCGTGCTGTTCACCCAGTTCCTGAAGTTCGATCCCAAGCGCCCGGACTGGGCCGACCGCGACCGCTTCGTGCTGTCGGCCGGCCATGGCTCCATGCTGATCTACGCGCTGCTCTACCTCACGGGGTATGAGGACATCGACCTGGAGCAGATCAAGAAGTTCCGCCAGCTGGGCGCCCGCACAGCCGGCCACCCGGAATACGGCATGGCCCGCGGCATCGAGATGACCACCGGCCCGCTGGGCCAGGGCATTGCCACGGCCGTGGGCATGGCCCTGGCGGAGCGTCATCTGAACGCCCGCTTCGGCGACGCGCTGGTCGACCATCACACCTATGTCATCGCCGGTGACGGATGCCTGCAGGAAGGTGTGAGCCATGAGGCCGCCTCGCTGGCCGGCCACCTGGGCCTGGGCCGCCTGATCGTCCTGTGGGACGACAACAGCATCTCCATCGACGGCCCCACCAACCTGTCCCTGTCCGAGGACGTGAAGGCCCGCTTCGTCGCCTATGGCTGGGACGTGCAGGCCGTGGATGGCCATGACCCGGTGGCGGTCGCGGCAGCCATCGCCCAGGCCAAAACCACCAGCACCCCGTCGCTGATCGCCTGCCGCACCACCATCGGCCTGGGTGCCCCGACCAAGGCCGGCAAGAACTCCAGCCACGGCTCACCCCTGGGGGCGGCCGAGATCGCCGGCGCCCGCGCCGCCTACGGCTGGGAGCACGGCCCCTTCGAAATCCCGGCCCCCATCCTTGACACCTGGCGCCAATACGGCGCTCGGGGCGCCGCCGCCGCCGGCGCCTGGGACCAGCGCCTGGCCGCCGCCGACAACAGCCTGGGCACCGCCTTCAAGGCCGCCCAGTCGGGTGACGCGCCGGCCGAGCTGGACACCGTCATCGCCGCCTTCAAGCGCGCCACCAGCGAGGCCCGCCCCAGCGTGGCCACCCGCCAGGCCTCGGGCAACGTGCTGGACGCCATCTTCGACGTGGTGCCGGAACTGATCAGCGGCTCCGCCGACCTGACCGGGTCCAACAACACCCGCACCAAGGGTGTCGTCAGCCTGCAGCGCGACAAGTACGAGGGCCGCTACATCCACTATGGCGTGCGTGAGCACGCCATGGCCGCCGCCATGAACGGCATGGCCCTGCACGGCGGCCTGATCCCGCTGAGCGGCACCTTCCTGTGCTTCGCCGACTACAGCCGCCCGGCCATCCGCCTGGGCGCCCTGATGAAGCAGCGCGTGGTGCATGTCATGACCCATGACAGCATCGGCCTGGGCGAGGACGGCCCCACCCACCAGCCGGTGGAGCATATGGCGGCACTGCGCGCCATCCCCAACCTGCTGGTCTTCCGCCCCGCCGACCAGGTGGAGACGGCGGAGTGCTGGCAACTGGCGCTGCAGTCCAAGACCCGCCCGTCGGTCCTGGCGCTGACCCGCCAGAACCTGGCGACCCTGCGTGTCGAGCACACGGACGAGAACCTGGCCGCCAAGGGCGCCTATATCCTGCGCGAGGCCGAAGGCGGGGTGGCCAAGGTTGTGCTGCTGGCCACCGGCTCGGAAGTGGAGATCGCGGTGCAGGCGCGCGACGTGCTGCAGGCCGAGGGCGTGCCCACCCGCGTCGTCTCCATGCCCAGCTGGGAGCTGTTCGTGGAGCAGGGCGAGGCCTACCAGGCCCAGGTGCTGGGCGGTGATGACGTGGTCCGCGTCGGCGTCGAAGCCATGGTGCGCATGGGCTGGGACCGCTGGATCGGCCCCAAGGGCGGCTTCGTCGGCATGCCGGGCTTCGGCGAGTCGGGCCCGTACAAGGAGCTGTACCAGCACTTCGGCATCACCGTCGACGGCGTGGTCGCGGCCGCCAAGGCCCGTCTCTGAGTGAGTATCCAAGGCGGGGCCCAGGGAACCCAACCGGGAACCAATCCCGGGTCCCCGCTTTGACACGAGCGTCCGGATGAGACGTCCCACTATGGTAGGCCTGCCATGCAAGCCCCATAGCGCCTAAAACGACGGCATGACGTTTACCATCTTCAAGGTTTCAGCATAGCCGGCCCGGTCCCTCGGGCGGTTCAACGATGTCGGAGGAAGACACATGGCTGTTCGTGTTGCCATCAACGGGTTCGGGCGCATTGGCCGTCTGGTGCTGCGCGCCATTTACGAGAGCGGCCGCAAGGACGTCGAGGTGGTCGCCATCAACGACCTGGCCGACGCCAAGACCAACGCCCACCTGCTGAAGTACGACAGCGTGCACGGCCGCTTCCCCGGAACGGTCGAGGTGGTCGACGGCAACCTGGTGGTCAACGGCCACACGATCAAGGTGGTGCAGGAACGCGATCCGACCAAGCTGCCCTGGGGCGACCTGGACATCGACGTGGCCATGGAATGCTCGGGCATCTTCACCTCGCGCGAAGGCGCCTCCAAGCACCTGGCCGCCGGCGCCAAGAAGGTGCTGATCTCCGCCCCCGGCACGGATGAGGACATCACCGTCGTCTATGGCGTGAACCACGACAAGCTGACGCCGGAACACAAGATCGTCTCCAACGCCAGTTGCACCACCAACTGCCTGGCCCCGGTGGCCTACGTGCTGAACAATGCCATCGGCATCGAGCACGGCTTCATGACCACCATCCACAGCTACACCGGCGACCAGAACACGGTCGACACGATGCACAAGGACCTGCATCGCGCCCGCGCCGCCGCCCTGAACATCATCCCGACCTCCACCGGCGCCGCCAAGGCCGTGGGCAAGGTGCTGCCGGAGCTGAAGGGCAAGCTGGACGGCACCTCGCTGCGCGTCCCCACCCCCAACGTCTCGGTCGTGGACTTCAAGTTCGTGGCCAAGAAGGCCACCTCGGTCGAGGAAGTCTCGGCCGCCATCAAGGCCGCCGCTTCCGAGGGCCCGCTGAAGGGCATCCTCGGCGTCTATGCCGAGCCGCTGGTGTCCACCGACTTCAACCACGACCCGCACTCGTCCATCTTCGCCCTGAACGAGACCAAAGTCATCGACGGCACTTTCGTGCGCATCATGACCTGGTACGATAACGAGTGGGGCTTCTCCAACCGCATGAGCGACACCGCCGTCGCCCTGCACAAGGTTGGCTGATCCCAACCGGGATCGCGTAGGATGGGGCGCCGCGGCCATGCCGCGGCGCCCTTTTTCTTTCAGGATTTGAACCGCCGTGAGCCGCCCGATCCGCGTCCTGTGCCTGGATGACGCCCGCGCCGCCGTGGCGGCGGCCGATGGCGCGCCCGTGCGTCTGGTCAGCGCGCCGGACGCCGGCGGGGCGCTGGGCGCCGGGGGCTGGCGCGCCCTGCTGGATGCCATCACGGCGGAGTTTCCCGGCGCGCGCGTAACGGCCGTACTGGATTGCGGCGATGCCGCCGGCCATGCCATCGCCGCGCTGGCGCTGGGCATCCCCGACGTCGCCTTTTCCGGCGACGCGGCCGCCGCCGCGCGCCTGGCCGACATCGCCCAGTCCCTGGGCGCCCATCTGCATCCAGCGGAAGGGGTCGAAGCCCTGGACCTGAGGGGCCGGCGCGACCCGGTGGCGGCCAGCCGGGCGTGGCTGACGAGGATCTAACATTCAGCCCTTAGAACCAGATTACTATTATTGTCACTCGCCAATATTGAGCGAATTCACTTTCTGTTAAGGGCCGTCCATTTAAAATTGGTGGCAGCGGCCCCAGTCTCCATATCGACGCGCGCCTAGTCATCAACCTGGCGATTCATCGTCAATCGACCTATCCGGAAGGCTTGGCCGCGTGTACATCTAGCAGCGTGCCGGATGATGCCGGGATTTAGGGACCTGTTGTGCGGCAATTACGACAAATCCTGACCATTCTTGCGGTAACGCCCCTGGTCATTGCCACCACCGCCGGCGCGGCGCCCACGGGATGGGAACGGCTGCACGCAACCCTGTTCACCAACACCGGTCGCGAGGCCGGCCTGCCCCATCCCATCGCCATGGCCCTGGCGCAGGACAGTGACGGCTTCGTCTGGGTGGGTACCCAGGGCGGCCTGTCCCGCTATGACGGCTACCGCTTCCGCACCTTCCAACACCAGGACGGCATAGCCGGCAGCCTGCCAGGCAACGTCATCA
This sequence comes from Nitrospirillum bahiense, assembly GCF_007828025.1. NCBI lineage: Bacteria > Pseudomonadati > Pseudomonadota > Alphaproteobacteria > Rhodospirillales > Azospirillaceae > Nitrospirillum > Nitrospirillum bahiense. The sequence continues at coordinate 266,464 of NZ_VITO01000007.1, read as the reverse complement.
CCGCCCTGGTTCCCGCCGCCGGCGGCCGGCTTTGGGTATCCACCGCCACAGGCGGCATCGCGCGCTACGATCCGGCCACCGGGCAGTTCCAGGAGTTTCCGGAGCCGGCGGGCCTACCCGCGCGCGGCGGCGTGCTGAGCATGGTCGGTGATGGCGGCGACGGCGTGTGGGCCGGCACCAACTCGGGGCTGGAACATGTGGACGCCGCCGGCACGGTGACGCCGGAGGCGCACCATGCCGGGGACGCCACCTCGGCCCCCGGCGACCGCGTGCGCGCCCTGCTGCGCACCAGTGACGGCAGCCTATGGGTCAGTACCGTCACCGGCCTGATGCGCCGGGGACCCGGCGCCGCCGCCTTCACCCCCGTCCCCCTGTTGGACGCCCATGACCATGCGGTGACGGACGAGGTCATCGCCCTGACGCAGGACAGCGCCGGACGGGTGTGGTTCGCCACCGTACGCTCCGGCCTGGGCCGGGTACTGCCCGTCTCCGCCACCGCCTGGGGGCCCGCCCGCCTGGTGCCGGAGGCCAGCCCCCAAGCCCTGGGCGGTCCGCTGGTGTTCTGCCTGACCGAGGGGCGGCCGGGCGAGATCTGGGTGGGCCGGGTGGCCGGCGGCATCACCATCATCGACGCCGCCACCGGTGCGCTGCGCACCTTGCGCCACAATCCCCTGACCCCCACCAGCCTGGGGGACGACAGCGTCCACGCGCTGATGCGCGACCGCACGGGACTGTTGTGGGCGGCTACCAACGTGGGTGTCAGCCGCACCGATCTGCGCATCGACGCCGTCGATACCCTGCTGCCCGACTCAAGCGCGGGTGGCCTGCCCGACGCGAACGTCCTGGGCATCACAACCACCCCCGACGGCCGGGCCTGGATGGGATTCAAGGACCACGGCGCCGCCCTGCTGGATCCGGCCGCCGGCGTGGTCACGCCGCTGCCCCACGTGGCCGACCTGCCGGCGGGTGGTGTCGTCAGCATCACCAGCGCGCCGGATGGCGGGGTCTGGCTGGGGGCTGGCGCGGGGCGCGCCCTGTTCCGCCATGACCCCAGCAGCGGCCGGCTGGAGCAGCACCCCTTCCCCGGCCAGGTCGTCAGCCCCATGATCTATGGGTTGGCGGAAGGCGATGGCCTCTGGTTCGGCGCTGGCCCCCTGGTGCGCTATGCGCCCGCGACGGGAGAGGCCAAGGTGTTCCGGCACAGCGCCGACGACCCGGCCTCGCTGGTCGATGACAGCGTCAACGTCCTGCTGCCGGATGGCGCCGGCGGCCTGTGGGTAGGTACGCGGCGCGGCCTGGACCGCATGGATGGGGCCACCGGCGCCTTCAGCCACTACCTGCACGACCCGGCCGATCCCCACTCCCTGCCGGCGGATCTGATCACCACGCTGCTGATCGACCGCCGTGGCCGGCTGTGGCTGGGGACCCTGGGCGGGGGCATCGGCGTGCTGGAACGGCCGGCGGACCCGGACCATCCGCGTGGCGTCTTCCGGCGCCTGACCATGGCCGATGGCCTGCCCAACGACAATATCGGGACCCTTCTGATGGACGGCGGCGGCCGGGTGTGGGCCAGCACGGCCGATGGCCTGGCCGTCATCGATCCCGACACCTGGGCCACCCGGGCGTTGGGGCGAGCCGATGGCATCGCCATCCCCGCCTATTGGATTCACTCCGGCGCCGCCCTGCGGGACGGCAGCCTGATCTTCGGCGGCGGCGGCGGCGCGACCGTGGTGCATCCCGACCGTTTCAAGCCGAAAACCGAGCGGCCCCCAATCGTCGTCACCGCGGTGCGCATCGCCGGCCGGGCCGTGCCCACCGGCACCATGGCGGCGCCCGCGCCCATCCGCCTGGCCCCCGGCGACCGCAGCGTGGAGATCTCCTTCGCCGCCCTGGACTACACCGCGCCCGAGGAGGCCCGCTATGCCTACTCGCTGAGCGGTTTCGACGAGGATTGGACGGAAGCCGATGCCACACAGCGCACGGCCGCGTACACCAACCTGCCGCCGGGCCGCTACACCCTGCTGATCAAGGCGGGCGACCGGGCGGGCAACTGGTCCACCCCGGTCAAGGTGTCCATCAAGGTGCAACCCGCCTGGTGGCAGACACTGTGGGCCAAGCTGGCTGCCGTCGCGCTGGCGCTGGCCGGCGTCGTGGCCCTGGTGCAGGTCCGCACCGCCTACCTGCGCCGCCGCCGCGCCGTGTTGGAGGAGCAGGTGGCCCGCCAGACCCGGGATCTGCTGGCCGCGAACGAGCGGCTGAAGGATCTGGCCAACCGCGACCCGCTGACGGAAATCCACAACCGCCGCCATTTCATGGAATTGGCGGAGGCGGCGCTGACCCTGGCCCGGCCGATGGGCACGCCCGCCGCCCTGCTGATGATGGACATCGACCACTTCAAGCAGGTGAACGACACGCTGGGCCACAGCGCGGGGGACGAGGTGCTGCTGGCCGTGGTGGCCCGCATCCGCGCCCTGCTGCGCAAGACCGACGTCTTCGCCCGGCTGGGCGGGGAGGAACTGGCGCTGTTCATGCCGGATGCGGACGAGACCACAGCCCTGGCGGTGGCGGAGCGGTTGCGCCGGGCCGTGGGCGACACGCCCTATGACATCGAGGGGGCGGGCGTCATCGCCGTGACGGTCAGCATCGGCGTGGCCGCGGGCCCGCCCACCCTGCCGCTGAAAGAGCTGCTGGACCGGGCGGACCATGGCCTGTACGCCGCCAAACGGGCTGGCCGCGACCGGGTGGCGGCCGGCCACGCGAAAAACAAGGGGCCGGATGGCAACCGGCAATAACGCGGCGCGCGGCCCCAGCAAAATCACTAGTCGCTCATCGCTTTTGGCGGAAATCTGCCATGATCTCGCCCCGACCCTGGGGCAGATTGCCAAGCACCCGATGCTGGGATATCAACCCGGCATCACGCGTACAATAAACACAAACACTCAAAACAGACTCGGGGATACCGTAACCATGAAGCTGACCCGCCGCGTTAAGGAAATCCTTTCCTGGTACGAGAGCGACAATCCCGGCACCAAGGCCAACCTGGCCCGCATCCTGATGGAAGGCCGCCTGGGCGGCACCGGCAAGATGGTCATCCTGCCCGTCGACCAGGGCTTTGAGCATGGCCCCGCGCGCAGCTTCGCGCCCAACCCGCCGGCTTACGACCCGCACTACCATTTCCAGCTGGCCATCGACGCGGGCCTGAACGCCTACGCCGCCCCCCTGGGCATGCTGGAGCAGGGTGCTGCCACCTTCGCGGGCGCCATCCCCACCATCCTGAAGATGAACAGCTCCAACAGCCTGTCGCGCGGCGGCGACGCACCGGATCAGGCGGTGACCGCCACCGTGGCCGACGCCCTGCGCCTGGGCTGCTCCGCCATCGGCTTCACCATCTACCCCGGCTCCGACGCCATGTTCGACCAGTTCGAGGAGTTCCGCGAACTGTCGGCCGAGGCCAAGGCCTGCGGCCTCGCCACCGTGCTGTGGTCCTACCCGCGCGGCGGCGACCTGGACAAGGACGCCGAACTGGCGATCGACATCAGCACCTATGCCGCCCACATGGCGGCATTGCTGGGCGCCCACATCATCAAGGTGAAGCTGGCCACCGACCACCTGGGCAACAAGGAGTCCAAGAAGGTCTACGAGGCCAAGGGCATCGCCCGGTCCACCCAGGCCGAGCGCGTGGCCGACGTCATGCGCTCCGCCTTCAACGGCAAGCGCCTGGTGGTCTTCTCCGGCGGTGCGGCCAAGGGTGAGGACGCGGTGTTCGACGACGCCCGCGCCATTCGCGACGGCGGCGGCAATGGTTCCATCATCGGCCGCAACAGCTTCCAGCGCAGCCGTGAGGACGCGCTGGCCCTGCTGGACCGGATCGTTCGCATCTACCAGGGCAAGGAATAAGTTTTTGAAGGCTGATTGCCGTCTGTACCTGGTGACGCCGCCGGCCCTGGAGCCGGCGGCGTTCGCCGTAGACCTGGCCGCGGCCCTGGACGCGGGCGACGTCGCCTGCGTCCAGCTGCGCCTGAAGGATGTGGACGACGACACCGTGCGTCGCGCCATCGACGTGCTGCGCCCCATCGCGCAAAGCCGCGAGGTGGCCTTCATCCTGAACGACCATCCCCGCCTGGCCCGCGAGACTGGCTGCGACGGCGTGCATGTCGGCCAGGCCGACACGCCCTATCGCGAGGCGCGCAAGATCATGGGCGCCGAAGCCATCGTCGGCGTCACCTGCCACGACAGCCGGCACCTGGCCATGGTGGCGGGCGAGGACGGGGCGGACTACGTCGCCTTCGGCGCCTTCTTCCCCACCGGCACCAAGGAGACGGAGCACCGGGCCACGCCCGACCTGCTGACCTGGTGGCAGGAGATGATGGAAATCCCCTGCGTCGCCATCGGCGGCATCACGCCGGAGAATTGCGGCGACCTGGTGCGCGCCGGCGCCGACTTCCTGGCCGTGGTCTCCTCCATCTGGCATCACCCGGAGGGGCCGGGTGCTGCGGTGCGGGCCTTCAACAAGGCCATCGCGGAGGCGTGAGGAACACCCGGCGCCTATAGCGCCGGGATCACGTCGGTCTTGGAAAAGTCATCGCCAACGAAAAGCAGCGGCAGGTTGCGTTCCCACGCCAGGGATAGGCGTAACAATCGCCCATGTTCAGCCCCGCCGGGTGGACGCCCTTCCCCCAGCGATCATAGGCATCGGCGACACGGCGCGCCTCATTCGCGGTGATCGGAACCACGGTCATTGCCTGACGGCCAGCCAGGAGTTCCAACAGATCTCCAAGCCCTTTACGCCGCGCAACGATCAACGCCTCCGCCAGAGTTCCCGCGCTGATGAACATTTGATCGGCACGCTCCAGGCAAGCTTCGCATTCATCCGCCCGAGGACCATCCCGGATGATTTCGATCAACGCTGAACTATCCACCACGATGGATATCATCCGGGCAGGCCATCCTCATCGTAGAGAAAATCCTGACTCCGGACGGCATCGAATGCTTCTCCGCTTGAACGGCGCCGGGCTTCTTTCAATATTTCGCGCAGGAAGGCGTTACGCCGTTCCTTTTCCACCTGCCATTCCGCTTCTGACAATTGCGCAGTGACATCAGCTTCCTCTCGCGTGACGTAGTCGGCGATCGCGTCCGCAGCTAAAGCCGACTGCCCCCGCCGGGTCACAGTCGCGAGTCGGCTCAAGCGCGCCGTAACATCGGAAGGAAGCTCGACCACCAGTGTCGCATTAGGTGCCATACCCGACTCCCTCCACTATCGTTGCCCATGGAGCAACTCCACTATACGCCAGCCCTGCCAACGAGTCGAATCACCTCACGGCAGGGCCACCGGCGCCCACAGCACGTCGTCGATGCCGGCGGCGTTGGTGGTCAGCATGACCAGGCGGTCGAAGCCCAGGGCGATGCCGGCGCAGTCGGGCAGGCCGAACTCCAGGGCCGCCAGGAAATCGGCGTCGATGGGATAACGTTCGCCATACAGCGCCTGCTTCAAATCCATATCGGCCTCGAAACGAGCCTGTTGGACAGCCGGGTCTGTCAGCTCACCAAAGGCGTTGGCCAGCTCCACGCCGCAGGCGTACAGCTCGAACCGTTCCGCCACGCGGCCGTCCTCCGGCTTGGGCCGCGACAGGGCGGCCATGGAGACGGGGTAGTCGGTCAGGAAGGTCGGGCGGCCCATGCCCAGGTGCGGCTCGATGCGGTCCAGGCTGATGCGGAAGAACAGATCCTCCCAGCTGTCGCCGGCATGGCTGTGGATGCCCACGGCCGCGGCCGCCTGGGCCAGCAGGGCCACGTCGGGCCGGGCCGGGTCAGGCGCCGTCGCCAGCAGATCAATGCCGACATGACGCCGGAACGCCTCCTGCACCGTCAGCACCTCCCACTCCGCATGCGGATCGCAGCTGAGGTCGCCCCGGCGCAGGGTATCAACGCCGGCGGCGGCGCACAGCGCCCGGGTCAGGCCGATGCAGTCGTCCATCAGGTCGCGGTAACCGGCACCCACCCGATACCACTCCAGCATGGTAAATTCCGGGCTGTGGGTGGGGGAGCGCTCGCCGTTCCTGTAGACATGCGCCAGCTGGAAGATGCGCGGCAAGCCCGCCACCAGCAGCTTCTTCATGGTGAATTCGGGGCTGGTGTGCAGGCGCAGGGTCAGCCGGTCGTCCGGATGGCTGCCCACCAGTTCGGTGGCGAAGGCCACCAGATGCGGCTCCAGCCCCGGGGACACCTGCAGGGCCGGCGTCTCCACCTCCTCAAAGCCCCCATCCTCGAACCAGCGGCGCAGGGCGCGGGTCATGGCGCCGCGCGCCTTCAGGTTGGCGGCGCGCCGGGCCATGCGATCGGGGTGCCACCAGGGCTGGATGGGGGTCTTCATGGCTGGTGGTCCTTCCACGACAAGCGATATGCTGGGCGGCATACCGTTCCCACCTGCCGCTGTCGAGTCCCGTGGCCAAATCCACCCCTGTCAAAAAATCCAAGACCCCGCCCCCGGTGACGCCCAAGCCGGAGCCCAAGGCATCGGGCGCGGCGCCCAATGTCACCCTGCGCTGGGACGGTGCCCGCATCAGCGAATGGAATGCCCTGCTGAAGCGGGTGCCGCGCAGCAGCCTGACGCAATGCTTCGGCTATGCCACCGCCATGATGACGGTGGAGGGATGGAAACCGCGCCTGGGCATCTTCGAGCGGGACGGCCAGCCCATCGGCCTGGTGCTGGTATTGGAAAAGCGGCTGGCCCGGGCTGTGCGCGTCGCCAAGATCCACCGGGGCCCCCTACTGGCGCCGGAGGCTCAGGACTGGGGCATCGTGGGCGTGGCCTGTCGCCTGTTGCGGCAGGCCTACCCCACGGGCCTACTGCAGTGGCCCAGCGTCATCGCCGAGGTACCGGCCGGGCCCTTGGCCACCACGGCCCTGACATGGGCCGGCTGGCGCCACCAGCCCGGGCCCGGCTACCGCACCGTCTGGCTGGACCTGACGCCGGATGAAGCGACCTTGCGCGCGCGGCTGGACCCCAAGTGGCGCAACAAGCTGCGCCAGGGCGAGAAGTCGGGCCTGGTGGTGGAGGTGGACCGCGACGGCGCCACCCTGCCCTGGCTGTTGGAAAAGCATGAGGCGGATCGTAAGGAGCGCAAGTACCGCGCCGCCGGCAGCAAGCTGCTGACCCGCCTGCGCACCGTCATGCACAAGGACGGCGACGTGCTGGTCCTGCGCGCCCTGCTGGACGGCGAGCCGGTGGCCGGCGTGCTGATCTTCGGCCACGGCGTGGCCGCGACCTATCAGGTGGGATGGAGCGGCCCGGAAGGCCGCCGCACCCGTGCCCACCACCTGCTGCTGTGGCGGGCCTGCCTGGAACTGAAAGCCCAAGGCCGCGTCGCCTTCGACCTGGGCGGCCTGACGCCGGACGTGGAGGGCATCAACACCTTCAAGCGCGGCCTGGGCGGGGAGGAAGTGGAACTGGCAGGGGTGTGGAACTGAGGGACGCTGATCACATCGTCAAGACGATGCGGAATTGCGCCTGGTTGCGCATCATGCGGTCATAGGCTTGGCGGGCCTCCGCAAGGGGCACGGTCTCGACCAAGGCGCGGATATCCTGGAGCACGCTAAACGCCAGCGAATCCTCGCTTTCGATGGTCGTACCGGTCAAGGAGCCGCTGACGGAGACATCGTTCTGCACCAGCGCAAAGGGCGATATCTCGACGGGTTCCGCCCCCACCCCCACCACCATCAGCCGCCCATGCGGCGCCAAGCCAGCCACGAGGGGTGAAATGGCTTTGGGCGCCGTAACCGTCGAGACGATGACCCGGGCCCCGCCCAGAACGAGCAGCGCGGCGGCGGCGTCCTCGCCGGCACTGTTGATGTAATGGTGGGCGCCCAACGCCTTGGCCGGCCCTTCCTTCTCCCTACCCCGGGCGATGGCCACCGTGCGGAAGCCCATCTTGCGGGCGAACTGCACCGCCAGGTGGCCCAACCCGCCGACCCCATGGATGGCGACGATGTCGCCCGGCCGGGCGCCGGACTTCTTCAGCGCCTTGAAGACGGTAATGCCCGCACACAACAGGGGTGCCGCCTCGACTGCGGCCAGCGCGTCGGGAATGGAGACCAGGGCGTTCGCCTGCGCCAACATCATCTCGGCATAGCCGCCATCATGATGGACCCCCGTCCAGCGCTGGTCGCGGCAGGCGGTGAAATGACCTCGCCGGCATTCAGCGCAGCTGCCGCAATTTCCCGCCAGGAATCCAACCCCGACCCGCCGGTCGAGGGCCCAGCCGGTCACCCCCTCGCCCAACGCGTCGATGCAGCCCACCACCTCGTGACCCGGCACCCGGGGATAGACGATGTCGGTCACGCCACCCTCCACGGTCATGGCGTCGGTGTGGCAAATCCCGCACGCTTCCACCCGGATGCGGACCTGTCCTGGTCCAGGCGGGACCAGCGGCAGATCGACCATTTCCAGGTACCCGGGCCGGGACACCTGGATAGCCCTGTAAGTCTTGGCACTCATATCGGTCATTGAGGGATGACTCCCGTTCAAAGCGTGAATGGCCGGGGCACGCCCCGGTCCAGGGGTGTGAGGCGGGTGGCGGCGCCCAGGGTCGCGAAGGCGGTCGCCAATTCCGTGGCGCTCTCCTTGAAGTGCACCCATCCCTCGTTATGGACAGCGACCAGCGCAGCATCAGGAAAGGCATGCGCCGCCTCCAAAGCGTCGTTGCTGTCCATGGTCATGTGGAAACGGCCGCGCGGCTCCGCAGCGCCCGTGAACAGCATCACCACCTTGGGTGCGAACCGGCGGGCGACTTCGGCGGTGCCGCCGTACCAGACAGTGTCCCCGGTGACGTAGAGGGTGTCGCCCGGCTGGTCCAAGCCCAGCAGAAAGCCCACGACGTCACCGGAAATGGGCTCGATACCCACGGGTCCGTGGCGCGCCGGCGTGGCGGTGATGAACAGCCGGCGCCCATCGGCGGCCTGTAATTCCCGCGTTTCGAATGGCGCCAAACCCACGGCGTTGCCCTCCAGCCGCCCGGCGCCGGCCAGGGTGGTGTAGGTGACGGGCGTGGTGGGCAGCAGGGCCCGGCCAGCGTTGTCCAGGTTGTCGAAATGCTGGTCGTGGGTCAGGAGGACTCCATCCAGCAGACCAATCTCCCCTGGGGACAAGGCCGGGCCCGACGTCTTCTCGAACCGTACCGGCGCCTCCCGGTACAGGCCCGGCGGGTCGAAGGTCGGGTCGGTGAGCAGGCGAAAGCCGCCCACCTCGATCAGGGCGGTGGGACCGCCGACCAGGGTCAGCGTCAGGGTGTGGGCGGCCATGGGTGGGGGCGTCCTTTAGCAAGCGGGGTCCAGGCATGAATAGGCCATGGGCCCCTGAGAGAAAATTTGCTATTTTCCCACAATGGCTGATCAAATTCGCACAGGGACCGATTGGGAGGACATCCGTGTCTTTGTCGCGCTGGCTCGCCACGGCAGCCTGTCGGCGGCGGCACGCGCCCTGTCGGTAAATCACGCCACGGTGGCACGGCGGGTCGCCTCCCTGGAGCAAACGCTGGGCAATCGGCTGGTGGAACGGCGGCCGGACGGCTATGTCCTGACGCTCGCCGGCCAACGGGCGCTGAACGCCGCCACCGACATGGAAATTGCCGCCGCGACCTTGGGCCGAGATAGCGCCGAGGCGGGGCCGCGAGGGCTGGTGCGGGTCAACGCAACGCCCGGCCTGACGCAGGGCTATCTAGTGGCCCGCCTGGCCACCCTGGCAGCGTGCCATCCCAGCCTGGATATCGAAGTAGCGTCGGATATACGTGCCGTCAGCCTGGAGCGGCGGGAAGCCGACATCGGGCTGCGCTTGGCCAAGCCGCAGGATGGCGATCTGATGGCCCGGCCAGTCGTGTCCATGGGGTTCGGGTTCTATGCTTCCCGGGACTGGTGCCGACAGTTGACGATGGGCGCATCCCCGAACTTCGTCGGCTTCGACGAAGCCAACGCCCATCTACCCGAAGCCATGTGGCTGGCACGCCACTTCCCCCGCGCTCGGATCGCCTTCCGCGCCGGCAACCAATTCGCCCAGGCAGCCGCCGCCCAAGCTGGGGCCGGTGTCGCCCTGCTGCCGCATTTTACCGGCCGGACGACGGAAGGACTGCTTGCCTGCCCTCTGGAACCAGCGCCACCGCCTCGGGAGCTGTGGATGGTAACGCGACGGCAAGATGGCAGGGCCCCCGCCGTCCGCGCGGTGACCGATTTCCTGGCGCAGCGGTTCCAGGAAGACCGGTCCCTGTTCGAGGATGGGGCCGCTTACCGCTGATCCAGCTTCAGCTCGATGCGGCGGTTGCGGGCGCGGACGTCGGGGGTGTCGCCCGGTTCCAGCGGCTGGAACTCACCGAAGCCGGTGGAGGCCAGGCGCTCCGGCGCCACGCCCTGCTGGATCAGGAACTTCACCACCGCCGTGGCGCGGGCCGAGGACAGTTCCCAGTTGCTGGCGAAGGCGGGGGTGTGGATGGGCACGGCATCGGTATGGCCGTCCACGCGCAGGATCCAGTTCAGGTCCTTGGGAAATTTCTTGGAGATGTCCAGCAGGGTCTTGGCCAGGCTGGCCAGCTGCTTGCGGCCCCGGTCGCCCAGCTCAGCACTGCCGCTGTCGAACAGCACCTCGGACTGGAAAACGAAGCGGTCGCCGACGATGCGAATGTCCGGCCGGTCACCCAGCACCTCGCGCAGCTTGCCGAAGAATTCGGAGCGGTAGCGGGCCAGTTCCGCCACCTTGCCGGCCAGCGCGGCGTTCAGGCGTTTGCCCAGATCCACGATCTGGACCTGCTGTTCCTTATCCTTCTGCTCCGACGCGGCCAGCGCGGCGTTCAGCTGCGCCAATTGCTGGCGGAGCGCCGCCAGCTGCTGGTTCAGCAGGTCGACCTGCGCCTTGGCCTGGGCGCTGACGTTCTTCTCGTTGTCCAGTTCCGCCTGCTTGGCGCCGGCGGCATCGGTCAGGGCCTGCACTTGCGCCGCCAGGTCGTCCTTGGCCTTGCCGGCCGCGTCGAGGTCTGCCTGCAGCTGGGTGTTCTTGGCGAGCGACGCCTGCAGCTGCTCCGTCAGGGCCGCCATGTCGGCGGCCAGCTTGGCCTTGTCCGCCTGCTCCATGGCCAGCTGGTCGGCCAGCAGCGCGATACGGCTGTTCAGCTGGGCCAGCGCCTCATCCTTGCCGTGCAGCAGGGAGGTGAGCGCGAACTGCGACAGCACGAACACCATCAGCAGGAAGACAATGACCATGACCAGGGAGGACAGCGCGTCCACCCAGCCGGGCCAGATATCGAGATGGCGGCGCGAGGCCCGCCGGCCGATTCCCGCCATGGCTTAGCGCTCCGCCCCTTCGCCCAGCGCCGCGATGGTGCGGGTCAGGATCTTGATTTCGGTGCGGATTTCCTGGGTGGACTGGACACGGCCGGTGGCCACCTCCTCCACCAGGCGGGCGAGGTAGAGGTCCAGGTTGCGCAGGTGGGCGCGGCTGGCATCGTCCATGCCGCCACCGCCCAGGCCCCCCGCCTGTCCCAGCTGGTCGGCCAGGCGCTGCAGCACGGGCCGCATTTCCATCTGGCCTTCCGCCAGGCGCACCATCAGCTGCTGTTCCGCCTTCATCTGGTCCGACAGGGTGGCCAGCCGTTCCGTCAGCGCCACCAGGTGGTTGTTGGCGTTGCGGCGGTTGTCCTCCCCCTGCGCCATCGTGTACTGCAGCTTCTCGATGTTCTCGGCGGTGGTTTCCAGCAGGGCCTGGATATAGGCCGGCACGGGCTGGTCGCCCACCTCCACCAGGCCGCCGCCGCCAATGCGGGTGGAACCGGCCAGCCAATCCTCCAGATCCATGTAGAAGCGGTTCTGCGCCTGCCCGGCCTGCAGCTCCAGGAAGCCCAGCACCAGTGAGCCGGCCAGGCCGAACAGGCTGGCGCTGAAGGCCGTGCCCATGCCGGCCAGAGGGGCCGCCAAGCCCTGCTGCAGTTCGGAGAAGATGGCGACCGCGTCGCCGTTGCCCATCTTGAGGCCGGAGATGACGCCGCCGATGGTGGAGACGGTCTGCAACAGGCCCCAGAAGGTGCCCAGCAACCCTAAGAAGATCATGAGGCCGATGAGATAGCGGCTGATCTCCCGGCTTTCGTCCAGGCGGGCGCTGACGCCGTCCAGCAGGGACCGGGTGGCGATGGCCGACAGGTTGAGGCGGCTGCCGTTCATGCCGGCCGTCCCGCCCCGGCCGCGGTCCCCCAGCATATGGGCCATGGGAGCCAGCAACCGCGGCTGGGTGGAGGTGGCGCCGCCGCTGCGGAAGGTCTCAAGCCATTCCACCTCCGGCCGCAGCATCAGGGCCTGGCGGAAGATGTAAAGGATGCCGATGGCCAGCGCGCCCAGGATCAGGCCGTTCAAGGCCGGGTTGGCCATGAAGAACCGTTCCACCTGCGGGTAGAGCACCCCCATCACCGCGGCTATGGCCGCCAGGAACACGCACATGCGGAAGAGATAGGGGGTGGGGCGCGACACGTTTTTTCCTTTATCGCTATCGCGGCTTACCCGGGCGGCTGCCACCGTCCCGGACCGCTTGGGAATGCTCAGTGGATGAAGGTCAGCTCCACCCGGTCGAAGGCCTCTGCCGGCAGGTCCGAGCCTTTGGCGGCCCCGCGCACGGCGTTCTTGTCGTCCTCATTGCCGTTGACGGACCCCATGGCGTAGATCACCAGGCGTTCCTTGGCCACGCCCAAGGCCATCAGGCGGTCCCGCACGGCCATGGCGCGGAACAGGGACAGGCGCCGGGCGGCGGCCTCCCTGTCCAAGGCCGGCAGGGGCGCGAACCCCCGGATCTCCAGCCGGCGGTTGGCATCCTGCCCCAGGCGTCCGGCGATGGCCACCAGGGCCGCCTCCTGTTTCTTGTCCAGGGTGGAGGACCCGGCGGCGAAGGGCACGGTCTGGTGATCGGCCTGGGTGGCGGGCGTGCCCTTCTCCACATGGGTGGTGCCGCGTGGGCGGATGTCCGTGGTGACGGGCGGGGCCGCGCCCTCCGGTTCCGCCGCATGACCTGGGATGGGGGTCGCCTCCGGCTTGGTCAGGGGCTTGGGCATGTCCGGCACGGGCACCACCTTGGGCTTGGGCGCCGCCGGCGCCCGGCCGATGGTAGGCACACCCAGCTCGCCGGAGGCGGGCGGCGTGGTCGCCTTGCCCGACTGGCTTTCCGTGGATTGGCCGGGCACGGCCGGCGCCGGGGGTGGCTTGGCCGCCTTCTGCTTGGTGGCCTTGGGCTTGGCGGCCGGCTTCGGCGCGGCCTGCTGGGTCTCGGCCTGGGCCCCTGCGGACGGGGCGGCGTCGGTTTGCGGCCCGGTGGCTTGCGGCGCGGTCGTCTGGGCGTGCACTGGCATCGCCAGCACTGCAACGGCTACGGCAACCACGGCGGGTAAGGAACACATCTTGAAACGACGCATGCGGGTGACGACTTTCAGCAGGCTGACTAGACCTTGGAAATGTGGCCGATCCATGTTCGGCGCAACCTTTTTATCACCCCTTGGTCCCGCCTGCGCTGTTTCGCAGCCCTGCCATACCCGTTCTTTGCCACCTAAACAGGGCTTGACGGATACGCCTAGTTTAGAATAGTTCTAAATTATCGATTGGCGCTGACGCCTATCCCGAAGGCCAGCCCACGCCAGACCACCGGCCAGGAGCCCACCCCATGTTGCCCCAGTCGCAGACCGCCGCCACCACTTCCGCCCACGCCTTCTCCTTCCAGCGCCTGGGCGGCAAGGGCGCCGTTCCGCTGGCCGCCTACGCCGGGCAGCCGGTGCTGGTGGTCAACACCGCCAGCAACTGCCGCTTCACCAACCAGTATGAGGATCTGCAGGCCCTGCACGCCAAGTACGGCCCCCGGGGCCTGGTGGTGCTGGGCGTGCCGTCCAATGATTTCGGCAAGCAGGAGCCAGGCTCGGCTTCGGAAATCGGCGCCTTCTGCCAGCGCAACTACGGGGTTGAGTTCACCATGGCCGATAAGGAAGTGGTGATCGGCGCCGAGGCCCATCCCTTCTTCAACTGGCTGGTCAACGTGGCGGGCGAGGACGCCGCCCCCCGCTGGAACTTCCACAAGTACCTGCTGGGCAAGGACGGCCGCCTGGTGCGCTATTGGTCCTCGGTCTTCCGCCCGTCCAACGAGGCCATCATCCAGGCCGTGGAGGCGCAGCTGGCTTAAGCACCGGCGCGGATGGATCAAAACGCCCCCGGAGCCGCTGGCGCCGGGGGCGTTTCCCTTTCAGAAGCGATAGCCCACCGCCGTGAAGGCGCGGGCGCTGGTGGCGTCGTAGGTGACTGGGCTGTCGGCGGCGTCGCCTAACAAGCGCTTCACCGACACGTCGCCCGTGACGAACCAGTGCTCGTTGAAACGGTACAGGGCGCCGACACCGGCGCTGACATCCTTGAAGCCGGAGCCGGCGGTGTAGGCCGCGAAGCGGGAATGGGCGGCTTGCACCGGCGTGACGCCGAAGTAGGTCTGCATGTAATTGTCATTGGCCCAGGTGGTGCCCACGTGCGGCGTCAGGATCAGATGGTCGGCCAGCTTGAACGGCAGGCCCGCACCGGCCGTCAGTACCACGCCGTCGTTCTGGTCGCCCGTGTACTTGGTGACAGACGCGTCCAGGCTGATGCGGCCCAGCTGATAGGCGCCGAAGAGCTTGACGCCCAGCGACGTGTCGATGTCGCCCAGGCCCTTGAGGCGGTCGTCACCGTTGCTGAAAAGGCCGTTGGTATTGCTGTCGTTCCGGCCGGGATCGAATGTCAGGGCGGCGCCGACACGCACATTGCCCTGGTGCCAATAGGCGCTGAGCCCCTCCGGCCCCAGGGCCAGCATGTCGTCATAGCGGATGGTGACCAGCGGCAACGGTGCCACCCGGTAATGGTCGCTGCCCTCGTAGTTTGGGCGCACGGCGACGCCGCCGCCGACGGTGATGTCCCAGACCGGCGGCTGGCGGGTCTGGGAAGCGGCAGGATCATCAGCCAGGGCCGGAACGGCGGAAAGGGTGGCGCCGGCCAGCAGCGCGGCGCCAAAAACGGAAACGGATGTGCGGGAGAGCATGGGGCGCGTGGCCTCTCGGCTTTGGGGAAACGGCGCCCGGCGGCCAGGCCCCAACCCGTCGGCCGCCGGAACGAGGCTGGACCCTAAGCCCCGATTCTTGACGGCTGATGTCGGCTTTGCTGCCGGACGGGCACAATGTGTCCGGCTTGAAACAATTGCCCGGGACAACGGACACAAAGCGAGGCGCCCGCGCGTGCTAGCATGCGGACCCATGACGTCCCTGCCCGCCCCACTGCCCGCCCCTGCCCAGCAGCCAACCCTGCTGATCGTCGATGACGACGAGGACATCCTGTCCCTGCTGACCCTGTTCTTCCAACGGCACGGCTATGCCGTGCGGGTGGCCGAGGACGGCGCGGGCATGCGGGCGGCCCTGGCGGCGGGCCCCATCGACCTGGTCATCCTGGACATCATGCTGCGCGGCGAGGACGGCTTCAGCCTGTGCCGGACCTTGCGCGCGGCGTCGCGCATGCCGGTCATCATGCTGACCGCCATGGCCGACCATACCGACCGCGTCGTGGGGCTGGAGATCGGCGCCGACGACTACCTGACCAAGCCCTTCGACGCGCGCGAGCTGCTGGCCCGGGTCAAGGCCGTGCTGCGCCGGACCGGCGAGGCCGCCGGCCAGCCCGTTGAAACCCGCCCCTGCCTCAGTTTCGCCGGCTGGCGGCTGGACGTGGCGCGACGGGAACTTCGGTCGGAGGATGGCACCCTGGTGCTGCTGTCGGGCGGGGAGTTCGACCTGCTGCTGGCCTTCGTAGAGCATCCCCAGCGTGTGCTGACCCGCGACCAGCTGCTGGACTTGGCGCGCGGCCAGAGCCACGCGGCTTACGACCGCAGCATCGACGTGCAGGTCAGCCGCCTGCGCCACAAGCTGGAGGATGATCCCAAGAGTCCGGCCTTGATCCGCACCGTGCGCAACGGCGGTTATATCTTTACGCCCCAGGTCCGCCGGCAATGAGATCACCCCCCTGGGAACCGACCTGGTCGCAGGACACCATCGCGCGGCGATTCGCCTTGACCATCATGGCGGCGGTGACCAGCGCAGCGTTGCTGAGTGGCATGGTCGTCAGCTTCGCCGGGGCCTGGCTGCAGCCGCCCGCCAACGACGCCGGGCTGGCACAGGCGGCCATCAGCATCACCCACGCCATCGACGTCGCTCCACCGGCACTACGGCCCGCCCTGGCCGCCGCTACGACCACACCAATCTATCGTGTCGAATGGCACCCGGTGGACGGTCCCCTAGCTGCAATGCTGCGCCAGAGGACCGGTCTGAATGATCTTCAGGAGCCGTTGGCGTGGCTGGCGGACCTGAACCCGCGATCCCTGATGTTCGCGGCGACGGTGGACAGCCCGGCAGCGGCGTACCTGCATCACGACTTCCTGTCCGACCCCCATCCCAGGTTCCTGGCGATACGGCTGAAAGACGACAGCTGGCTCATCTACGCGCACACCCACCGTAGCCGCGATGCCATCATCCGCGCCTTGCGTGCCGGCATCGTCCTGACCTTCCTACTGCTGTCGGCCGCTGCGGTGTCGCTGGTCGCCGCCCGGCAGCTGTCCCGGCCCATCGAGCGCATCGCCGATGCCGCCCGGCAATTTGGCACCAATCCCCAGGCCCCGCCCATCGCCGAGTCGGGTCCGCGCGAACTGCGTGGTGTCATCCGCGCCTTCAACGCCATGCAGGGGCAGATCCAGAAGTTCGTGGGCTATCGCACGGCCATGCTGGCCGCCATCTCCCACGATCTGCGCACGCCGCTGACGCGCATGCGCCTGCGCGGCGAGTTCGTGGAGGACGCGGAACAACAGGCGCGGCTGTTCCGCGACGTGGACGAGATGCAGGCCATGGTCGACGGCGCCCTGGCCTTTTTCCGCGACGACGCGAATGAGGAGGCGGTGACCGCCTTCGACCTGGGCGGCTTGCTGACCACCATTGCCGATGAATATGCCGACCAGGGCGTGGCCGTCGCCTACGAAGGGCCCAGCCATGCCGTCTATCGCGGCCGGCCCTTCGCGCTGAAGCGGGCCGTCACCAACCTGATCGAGAACGCGGTGAAGCACGCTACCCCGCCGGCGGTGACGCTGGAGCGGGTGCCGGGGGAGCAGGTGCCGGGAACGGTGGCCATTGTCGTGCGAGACAATGGCCCGGGTATCCCGGAGGACGCGCTGGAGCAGGTGTTCAGCCCTTTTTTCCGCCTGGACCGGTCACGCAACCGGGTGACCGGCGGCGTTGGCCTGGGCCTGACGGCGGCGCTGGCCATCGTGCGCGGCCACGGCGGCGACATCACTCTGAGCAATCGGCCCGGCGGCGGGCTGGAGGCGCGGGTGACCTTGCCCGCCGCCTGAACGACAATCGGCCCGGACGCTGACGCCCGGGCCGATCGCGAAAACCAGACGAAAACCGCAGGCGCTCAGCCGGCAGCCTTCTTCTTGCCGGCGTTGCGCAGCAGGGTGCCCAGCGGCAGATGCAGGTGGGAATTGGCGGCCAGCACGCTGGCGCCGCTCTGCGGAACCTTGCCGCCGCCGATCTCGGTGGCGAAACCGCCGGCCTCGGTCACCATCAGCAGACCCGCGGCCACGTCCCAGGGCTTCAGGTTGGTTTCGAAGAAGCCGTCGAAGCGGCCGGCGGCGACATAGGCCAGGTCCAGGGCGGCGGCACCCAGGCGGCGGATACCGGCCACCTCGCCCATCACCGCCTGCAGCTGCGGCAGGTAGGCGGCATGGTCGCCATGGCCCTTGAAGGGGATGCCGGTGGCGATCAGCGCGTCGGGCAGGTTGCGGCGGGCAGAGACGCGCAGACGGGTGTGGTTGAGGAAGGCGCCGGCGCCCTTCTCCGTCCAGAACATCTCATCATGCACCGGCTCGTACACCACGCCGGCGACGATCTCGCCTTCCTTTTCCAGCGCGATGGTGACGGCCCAGTGCGGCAGGCCGTGCAGGAAGTTGGTGGTGCCGTCCAGCGGATCGACGATCCAGCGGTGCGACGGGTCGCTGCCGGCCACGCTGCCCGCTTCCTCCAGCAGGAAGCCGAAGCTGGGGCGCGCCTTGGACAACTCCTCGCGGATGATGTTTTCCGACTTGCGGTCGGCGGCGGACACGAAGTCCGCCGGACCCTTGCGGGAAACCTGCAGCTGCTCCACCTCACCGAAGTCGCGCACCAGGGCGCGGCCCGCCTTCTCGGCGGCTTTGGTCATGACGTTGAGGATGGCGGAACGGGCGGCCATGGGGTGTCCCTTTTGATCTCATTACAGGCAGGTCCCCGGGGGACCGCCCTACCATAAAAGCCGAGAGCGAATTCCACCGGAAGGCGGAATTCGCTCTGGCAACGAACCAGCCGCCCGAGGGCGGCGGCGGGAAGGAAGCTTAGTCCTTCGCGCGTTCCATATATTCGCCCTCGGCGGTGCTGACCACCACGCGGGTGCCGGCTTCGATGTGCGGCGGAACCAGGATGCGCACACCGTTTTCCAGCACGGCCGGCTTGTACGAGGAAGAGGCCGTCTGGCCCTTCACCACCGGGTCGGCCTCGGTGATCCGCAGGGTCACGGTCTGCGGCAGCTCGACCGACAGGGGAGCACCCTCGAAGGTCTGCACCGTCACTTCCATGCCGTCGGTCAGGAAGACCTTGCCGTCGCCGACGACATCGCCGGGGATGGAGACCTGCTCGAAGGTTTCCTTGTCCATGAAGGTGTAGCTGTCGCCCTCTTCGGCGAACAGGAAGGTCATCTCATGTTCGTCCAGGCGGGCCCGCTCCACGCTTTCCTGGGTACGGAAGCGCTCGATCGTCTTGGTGCCCGTGCGCACGTCCTTCATCTCGATCTGGATGAAAGCGCCGCCCTTGCCGGGCTGCACGATCTGCGTCTTCACGACCACCCACAGCTTGCCGTTATTCTCCATAACGTGGCCGGGGCGCATGGTGTTGGCGTTAACCTTCATGGTGCTTCAACTTTAACCTGGGTGTTTGCGAGCGGCGCGGACCCTAGCAGCTTGTGGCCGGCCGGACAAGATCGGCCGAAATTCCCCGGGCGCATGCCCCTTCGGCGTTATCCCGCAAACGATGCTGTGGAATGCCCCAACCGCCATGAAACCGGCGCAGAAAAAGCCCGGCGGGTCGAAACCGGCCGGGCTTGGAAAGGTATGGGACGGGAAACAGGGAATGAGAAGAACTACAGGGAAACGAACTGGAACCAGCCTCAGGGCTTGATTCCTTAGGGTTTGATCAGGGCGCCCACGGCCGCACCACCGGCGGCGCCGATGGCGGCACCCGCCAGGACCGGGCCGCCGACGATGGCCGTCAGGGCGGCACCACCCGCGGCGCCGATGGCGCCACCGGACAGGGCGCGCTGCTGGCGGGCATTCAGACCGGAACAGCCGGCCAGCAGGGACCCGGCGACAACGACGACGACAGCTTTCTTCAACATGATGGCCTCA
The DNA here is from genome assembly GCF_007828025.1 of Nitrospirillum bahiense. Taxonomy (NCBI): domain Bacteria; kingdom Pseudomonadati; phylum Pseudomonadota; class Alphaproteobacteria; order Rhodospirillales; family Azospirillaceae; genus Nitrospirillum; species Nitrospirillum bahiense. The sequence goes on along the minus strand of NZ_VITO01000007.1, from coordinate 246,975 downwards.
CTGCTTCCAAGGCCGGGGCGGAACCAGGCAGGACTCCGCCCCGGGGGCCGGGCTTGATGCCGGCTAAATCATTGGGGTTAAGGGATTAGGGGGGTTAAGGGATTAGCGGATGGGAATGACCACGTTCAGGCCAGCCGACGGATAGTAGACCGGGGGCGGCGGCGGGGGCGCGTAGTACACCGGGGGCGGCACGTACACCGGACGGGGCGGGCCGTAGTAGTACGGCGGGGCCACGTAGACCCGCGGGCCACGATAGTAGTCGTGGTAGCGGTAGTAGTCACCATGGTGGTGACGCCAGTATTCGTCGGCGTTCGCCTTGGTCGCGGTCAGGCCGGATGATGCGGCGACCCCGACCACGACCAGTGCGGCAACCGCGGCAAAGCGCTTCACCTTCGCCAGACGCAGGAAATCGCTCGTCATGATCTTACCTCCAAAAAGGGGATGCTCGCTTGTCGGCTCGTGCCGTCATCGGCTTCCCATGGTTGGTATCCTGGAGGCGGATGTTGACGATTTAAGGGCGATGTTTGCCTTAATGCGACCGTAATTATGAATGGGCCGGGAACTTTACGCGCCCGGCCCATTCCCCAATAAGAACAATAGGTTATGCTCAGCGAACCACCTGTCCCGCGCCGCGTCCGCGCGGGTCGGACGCGGTTTGCAGCTCGGTTCCGATCACCTGCACGGCCTCCACATCGCCCATGTTCCAACCCTGGTTCACCAGCGTGTAGCCCATGGCCTTCAGCTTGTCGGCCTCCGGCCCCGTCAGCGGGGCGTAGGGGTCGTAATAGATGGTGTCCTTGGGCAGCAGTTGATGGTGCACCCGCTGGGCCGCCACCGCCGCCTGCAAGGGCATGTGGAAGTCATAGACGTCGCTCATCACCTGGAAGACGCCGGTGAAGATGCGGGAGCCGCCGGGCGTGCCCAGCACCAGGCTGACCTTGCCATCGCGGGTGACGATGGTGGGGGTCATGGAGGACAGCATGCGCTTGCCCGGCTGGATGGCGTTGGCGTCCTTGCCCACCACACCGAAGCCGTTGGGCACGCCCGGCTTGGCGCTGAAGTCATCCATCTCGTCATTCATCAGGAAGCCGGCGCCGCTGACCACCTCGCCGTTCCCGAACTCGAAATTCAGGGTGTAGGTGTTGGAGACGGCGTTGCCCCATTTGTCGACGACGGAAAAGTGCGTGGTCTCGTTGGGCTCCAGCCCCGGCTTCACGTCGGGTGTGGGGGAAATGGCGGTCGGGTTGACCTCCCCGGCCCGCTTGGCCAGGTAGTCGTCGCTGATCAGCTTTTCCACCGGCACCTTGTAGAAGTCCGGGTCGCCCAGGTATTCGGCGCGGTCGGCGAACACCCGCTTCTCGATCTCCGCCAGCAGGTGGATGTACTTGGCGGAGTTCAGCGGCACGTCCTTGAAATCCGCGGCGCGCAGTTCCTTCATCTTCAGCAGCTGGGCCAGCGCCTCCCCGCCCGAACTGGGCGGCGGGGCGGTGTAGACGACGTTGCCCTGCCAGGTGAACCGGATGGGCTCCCGCCACTTGGCCTTATAGTCCGCCAGGTCCTGCGCCGTGATCAGGCCGCCGTCCTTTTTCATTTGCGCGACCAGCAGCTGCGCCGTCTTGCCGGTGTAGAACTCCTTGGGCCCGTCCTTGGCGATGCGCTTCAGCGTCTCGGCCAGTTCCGGCTGGGTGAAGATCTTGCCCGGTTCCATCTTGCCGAAATACTGGGCGAAGTTGGTGCCCGCGAACTGCGCCATCATGTCGGTGCGGTAGGCGATGATCTTGTCGGACGGCAGGAAGCCCTTCTCCGCCAAGGTGATGGCCGGTTGGATGACCCGCTCCCAGGGCAGCGTGCCGAAGCGGTGGTGCGCCTCCCACAGGCCCATGACGGTGCCAGGCACGCCGGCGGCCTTGGCGCCCACCAGGCTGAGCTTGGGAATCACGTTGCCCTGGGCGTCCAGGTACATGGTGCGCGTCGCGGCCTTGGGCGCCACCTCACGGTAGTCGATGAAGTAGGGCTTGCCGTCCACGAACAGGGTCATGAAGCCGCCACCGCCGATGTTGCCGGCCTCGGGATAAGTGACGGCCAGGGCGAAGGCGGTGGCCACGGCGGCGTCCACGGCGTTGCCGCCGGCCCTCAGGATCTCCGCCCCGGCGCCCGTGCCGAAGGTGTCGGCCGAGGCCACGGCGCCACCCGACAGCAGGGCGGCCGGCGCGGTCGCCATGTCCTTGGCCTGGACCAGCGGCACGCCCCCAAACAGCGCGACGCCCAATACCGCCGCGCCCACCGCATTGACCCAACGCCGCGTGATGCCCTCGCCACTCTGCCGAGACCCCATCGGTCACCCCTCTTGTTCTGGAATCGTTGCCCGCCTGCCGGCTGGAAGGAACCAGCATGCCCAGGTCGCAGGCGAAAGATAAGATGATTTTGCGCTGCGGCATGATAAGCAGGGCTTGACGATTTTCTCATATATGGGAAATATTCCCATTATGGAACAGACGCCCGATCCCTTCGACCAACGTCTGGCTGCCCGCCTCGCCGGCCTGCGCCTGGAACGCGGCTGGACTCTGGAGACATTGGCGGAGCGTAGCGGCATCAGCCGCGCCACCCTGTCCCGGCTGGAGCGGGGGGAAACCAGCCCCACCGCCGCCTTGCTGGGGCGGCTGTGCACCGCCTACGAACGGCCTATGTCCCGCCTGCTGGCGGAGGTGGAGGCCGACCCGCAACAGTTCATCCCCCGCGAGTCCCAGCCCGTCTGGACCGACCCGGAAACGGGCTTCCACCGCCGGGGCGTCTCCCCACCCGCCAGCGGCTACATGACGGAGATGGTGGAGGGCACCCTGCCGTCCGGCGCCGTCATCGCCTACCAGGCGCCGCCGGTGGCGGGGCTGGAGCATCATTTGTGGATGCTGGCCGGGCGGCTCGACCTGGCCTTGGACGGTGTCACCCACGCGCTGTCGACAGGGGACACGCTGCGCTATCGCCTGATGGGCGGCAGCCGCTTCCACTGCCCCGGCCCGGACGCCGCGCATTACGTCATCGCCATTACCCGCCCCTGAGAAAGCCACTCGAGCCACCATGACCGCCCTGGCCATCCGCGAAATCCCCGCCGCCGAGTTGGACGCCCAGATCCCCGCCCTCAGCCGCATCCTGCATGCCTGCGTCCTGGGCGGGGCCAGCGTCGGCTTCATCCTGCCCTTCGCCGAGGACGAGGCCACCGCCTTTTGGCAAGGGCTGAGACCCGGCCTGGAGGCCGGCGGCCGGCGCCTGCTGGGCGCGTGGTTGGGGGACCGCCTGATGGGCACGGTGCAGTTGCTGCTGGCCGGCCCGCCCAATGGCCGCCACCGGGCAGAGGTGGCCAAGATGCTGGTCCATCCCGACGCCCGCCAACGCGGCATCGGCCGTGCGTTGATGGCCGCCGTCGAGGCGCTGGCCCAAACGGAGGGGCGCACCCTGCTGCTGCTGGACACCGGCAGTGATGAAGGCCGGGCGCTGTACCGCTCCGCCGGGTTCCAGGTCGCGGGCGACATCCCGGGCTATGCCATCCATGTCGATGGCTCGGCCCTGGCGACGACCATTCTGTACAAGCATTTAACAGGACCAATGCCGGAGAATTACGCGCACTGACGCGTGCCTAGCCGGCCAATTACCGGTATCCGCCAGTAAAAAATGTTGCGGTGCGTGCGTTTTCACCCCCGCACCCCCCGCCCCCGCCTTGCCGCCCCTGCGCACTAGGGTTAAGGTCGCAGCCGGTCCCGGCATGGCGGACCCGCGCCAAGGCCGGCGCGGGAATCGGCCCGAAGCACGCCGGACAGCCATGGATAGGGGCGGTTAAGGCGGCAATGGGTTTCACGCTGGCAGTCGGCACATTCCTACAGCATTTGATCAACGGCCTGACCCTGGGCGCCATCTACGGACTGATCGCCATCGGCTACACCATGGTGTACGGCATCATCCGCATGATCAATTTCGCCCATGGCGAGATTTACATGATCGGCGCCTTCATCGCCGTCACCACCTTCACCCTGTTGCTGGGGGCGGGCGTGACCTCGGTCCCGCTGGCCTTGGTCATCGTGCTGGCCATCTCCTGCACCTTCACCGCCGCCTATGGCTGGACCATCGAGCGCGTGGCCTATCGCCCGCTGCGCACGGCGCCCAAGCTGGCGCCCTTCATCTCCGCCATCGGCATGTCCATCCTGCTGCAGAACTTCGTCATGCTGACCCAGGGGGCGCGGTCGAAGTCGCTGCCGCCGGTCATGACGGGTGGCGTCACCCTGTGGCATGACGGCGACTTCAGCCTGGGCCTGACCAACATCCAGATGTTCATCATCCTGCTGACCGTGGCGCTGATGGCCGGGTTCACCCTGGTCATCAACCGCACCGCCCTGGGCCGTGCCCAGCGGGCGTGCGAGCAGGACCGGACCATGGCGGCCTTGCTGGGGATCAACGTCGACCGCACCATCTCCCTCACCTTCGTGCTCGGGGCCGGGCTGGCGGCGGTGGCCGGCGTCATGGTCACCCTCTATTACGGCGTCATCGACTTCTACATCGGCTTCCTGGCCGGCATGAAGGCCTTCACCGCCGCCGTGCTGGGCGGCATCGGCAGCCTGCCGGGCGCCATGCTGGGCGGCCTGCTGATCGGCCTGATCGAGGCCTTCTTCTCCGGCTACGTCTCCAGCGCCTACAAGGACGTGGCGGCGTTTTCCATCCTGATCCTGGTGCTGGTGGTCCGCCCCTCGGGCCTGCTGGGCCGTCCTGACATCGAGAAGGTGTGAGGTCATGGCCGCACCCATTCCCTCCCCCACTGGCCCCGCCATGCCCTTCGTGCACCGTCTGCGTGAGGCCGGCATCGCCGGCCTGGTCGCCATGGCGCTGGCCGTGCCCTTCCTGGGCCTGCGCACCGTCAACCTGGACCAGGGCCTGGTGGTGCAGGCCAACCTGGCCTATGTGCCCCTGGCCGGTGCCGTCGTCTTCCTGGGCCGGTTGATCCTCGGCCTGCTGGCGGCACCGCTGGCCAAGGCCGCGGCCCCCCTGGCAACGTGGCGCCAGCCGGCGGGCGCCCAGCGCCTGCGCCCTTGGGGCGGGCCGCTGCTGGTGCTGGCCGCCGCGGCCCTGCCCTTCCTGCCCTTCGCCAACCGCTATGTCATCGACCTGGGCACCACAGCGCTGATCTACATCCTGCTGGCGACGGGCCTGAACATCACCGTGGGCCTGGCCGGGCTGCTGGATCTGGGCTTCGCCGCCTTCTACGCCATCGGCGCCTATACCTGCGCCCTGACCACCACGCAGCTGCACTGGGGGTTCTGGCCGGCACTGGCGGCGGGAGGGCTGGCGTCCAGCCTGTTCGCGGTGCTGCTGTCCCTGCCCATCCTGCGGCTACGCGGCGATTATCTCGCCATCGTCACCCTGGGGTTTGGTGAGATCACCCGCATCGTCATCCTGAACTGGCAGGGCCTGACCGGCGGGCCCAACGGCGTGTCGGGCATCGCCCGGCCCACCCTGTTCGGCCTGACCTTCGACCGTCGCGCGCCGGCCGGCGGCCACACCTTCAGCGAGGTGACGGGCATCGCCTATGCCCCCGAACACCGGCTGATCTTCCTCTACCTGGTCATCCTGGCGCTGACCGCGCTGGCGGCCTACACCGTGGCCCGCCTGCGCCGCCTGCCCATCGGCCGCGCCTGGGAGGCGTTGCGCGAGGATGAGATCGCCTGCCGCTCGCTGGGCATCAACCCCACCATGGTGAAGGTTTCCGCCTATGCCACCGGCGCCCTGATGGGTGGCCTGGCCGGCTGCTTCTTCGCCGCCCGCCAGGGCTTCGTCAGCCCGGAAAGCTTCGGCTTCATGGAATCGGCCACCATCCTGGCCATCGTCGTGCTGGGCGGCATGGGCAGCCAGGCGGGCGTGATCATCGCCGCCTTGTTCATCGTCGTGCTGCCGGAACTGGCGCGCGGCTTCGCCGACTACCGCATGCTGGCCTTCGGCCTGGCCATGATCCTGATCATGATCTGGAAGCCCGGTGGCCTGCTGTCCGGCCGGCTGCCGACCATCCGGCTGTCCACCGCCAAGCCCAAGCCTGTGGCGGAGGCCGCCTGAAATGACCGAACCCCTTCTGGACGTTCAGGGCCTGACCATGCGATTCGGCGGCCTGTTGGCCGTGGACGGCGTGGACCTGACGGCGGAAAGCAACCGCATCACCGCTTTGATCGGACCCAACGGCGCGGGCAAGACTACCATCTTCAACTGCCTGACCGGCTTCTATAAACCCACGGCCGGCCGGCTGCTGCTGCGCCACCCGACCCGGGGGGCGATCGAGCTGCAGACGCTGAAGGGCTACGGCGTCGCCCGCACCGGCGTGGTGCGCACCTTTCAGAACATCCGCCTGTTCCCCAGCATGACCGTGCTGGAAAATCTGCTGGTGGCCCAGCACCAGGCGCTGATGCCCAGGTCCGTCTTCTCGCTGGCCGGCCTGCTGAACCTGAAGGGCTGGCGCGCCGCGGAAGAGGCGGCGGTGGACACCGCCCGCGACTGGCTGCGCCGTCTGGACCTGCTGGCGGTGGCGGATGAGGCGGCGGGCAACCTGTCCTACGGCATGCAGCGCCGGGTGGAGATCGCCCGTGCCATGAGCACCAACCCGCTGTTGCTGTGCCTGGATGAGCCGGCCGCCGGCCTGAACCCGCGCGAAACCCGGGCGCTGGCCGAGTTGCTGGCCGGCATCCGCGCCGAACACGGCATCGGCATCCTGCTGATCGAACATGACATGGGCCTGGTCATGGATATCTCCGACCACATCTTCGTCGTCGACCATGGCGCCCGCATCGCCGCCGGCACACCGGCCGAAATCCGCAATGACGAGCGGGTGATCAAGGCCTATCTGGGCGAGCCCGACGCAGATGACGCTGCCACCGCCGGCGGGGACGCGCACTGATGGCCGGCCCGCTGCTGCAACTGTCCGACGTCCACGCCAGCTATGGTCCCGTGCACGCCCTGCGCGGCGTCAACCTCACGGTGAACGAGGGGGAGATCGTCACCCTGATCGGCGCCAATGGTGCCGGCAAGTCCACCCTGCTGATGACCATTTGCGGCAACCCGAAGCCGACTCAGGGCCAGATCCTGTTCCAGGACAGAAGCCTGGTGGGTATCCCCCCGCACCTGATCGCGACCCAAGGCATCGCCCAGGTGCCGGAGGGGCGGCGCATCTTCCCGCGCATGACGGTGCTGGAGAACCTGCAGCTGGGCGCCACCCTGGCCGACCCCGCCCATTTCGCTGAGGATCTGGCCACCTGCTACGGCCTGTTCCCCATCCTGGAGAAGCGCCAGGCCCAGCGCGCCGGCACCCTGTCGGGCGGGGAGCAGCAGATGCTGGCCATCTCCCGCGCGCTGATGAGCCGCCCGCGCATGCTGCTGCTGGACGAGCCCTCGCTGGGCCTCGCCCCTCTCATCATCCGCCAGATCTTCCAGGTCATCGAACAGCTGAACCGGGAGCGCGGCATGACCATCCTGCTGGTGGAACAGAACGCCTATCACGCCCTGAAGCTGGCCCATCGCGCCTATGTCCTGGCCTCGGGCGAGGTGGTGCTGACGGGCTCAGGGCGCGAACTGCTGGCCAACGAGCAGGTGCGCGCGGCCTACCTGGAGGGCGGGGCGCATTGAGGAAAGGAAGCGGAATGAACATCGCCAGGACCTTCTTGAAGGTCGTTCTTTCTGTGATCGTCATTCTTCCGCTTACAGCAGGCCCCAAGAATGCCCGTGCTGAAACTTGGAGCAAGGAGGGCCTCACCATCATGCTACCCAGCGGCTATTCCCGGGGCACGGGCCGGCTGGCGGACTTATTCATAGGCGACGACGGCACGTCCTTTACCCTGAACGTGATGGCGGCGGAAAAAAGTGAGCCCCCAGAAGTCGCCGTGAAGAACCTTCACGATGGGGCATATCTCATGACAATCCCCATGTTCATTCATGGCCAGACAATTACCTCCCCGACCAAGGAGGAAACACTCCCGGACAAGTCTCTACTCATCTCAGTCGGCGGTGAGCAGCAACTCGGTGGTCAGCAACGATTTGGCCTATTCTTTCTCATCATTAGCCCTGATGGCAGGGGAGGACTGATCATGGCCTACGGGCCCGGTTCCGCCTCGGGGCAAATGGAAAAATTCAGGCAGATGGTCGTTAGTGCCCAATGGGCTAACTGACGACTTTCATCATTCGGACGCGTCGCCGATCCCCTTGGCTGCGTCGAACTGTAGCGCGGCCAAGCGGGCGTAGAGGCCGCCCTGGCGGATCAGTTCCTCATGCCGGCCGCTGGCGACAATCTTGCCCTTGTCCAGGACAATGATGCGGTCGGCGTTCAGCACGGTGGCCAGGCGGTGGGCGATGATGAGGGTGGTGCGGTCCTTCATCAGGGTTTCCAAGGCCAACTGCACCCCGCGTTCGCTCTCCGCGTCCAGGGCGGAGGTCGCCTCGTCCAGCAGCAGGATCTTCGGATTGCGCAGGATGGCGCGGGCGATGGCGATGCGCTGGCGCTGGCCACCGGAGAGGCGCACGCCCTTCTCACCCAGATAGGTGCCCAGCCCATCCGGCAAGGCCTCCAGGAAGTCCAGCGCGTGGGCGGCGCGGGCGGCGGCGCGCACCTCCTCGTCCGTCGCCTCAGGGCGGCCGTAGCGGATATTCTCCCACGCGTTGGTGGAGAAGATCACCGCCTCCTGCGGGACTATCCCTAAGCGGGCGCGCACATCCGCCGGGGTGGCCGTGCGCACGTCCACGCCGTCCACCAGCACGCGGCCGTCCTGCGGGTCGTAGAAGCGCAGCAGCAGCTGGAACAGCGTGGTCTTGCCAGCACCGCTGGGGCCGACGATGGCCACCGTCTCGCCCGGCGCCACCGTCAGGTCCAGGCCCTCCAGCGCGGCATGGTCGGGCCGGGCCGGATAATGAAAGCGCACACCCTCGAACGCCACGGTGCCGATGGCCGGGGTGGGCAGCGCCACCGGGTTGGGCGGAGCGACGATATCCGCCTTGGTCTCCAGCAGGTCCACCAGCCGCTCCATGGCACCGGCCGCCCGCTGCAGCTCACCCGTGACCTCGGAGATGGCGCCCACGGCGCCGGCGACCAGCACGGAATAGAAAATGAAGGCGGAGAGCTGGCCGGCGGAGATGCGGCCGGCCAGCACGTCGTGCCCGCCGATCCACAGGATGACGCCGATGGCCCCCATGACCAGGGAGATGATGATCATGGCCATCAAGGCCCGCACACGGATGCGGCGCACGGCGGTGGTGAAGGCGTCCTCCACCCGCTCGCCAAAGCGCGCCGTCTCTATGGCCTCATGCCCGAAGGCCTGGACGATGCGGATGCCGCCCAGCGTCTCATCCACCTGGGCGCCCACGTCGGCCACGCGGTCCTGGCTGGCCTTGCTGAGCTTACGCAAGGACCGGCCCAGGATGACGATGGGCAGCACCACCAGGGGCACGACGATCAGCACCAGGCCCGTCAGCTTGGCGCTGGTGATGGCCAGCATGATCAGGCCACCCATCAGCATCAGCGTGTTGCGCAGGGCGATGGAAACGGTGGAGCCCACCACCGTCTGCAGCAGCGTGGTGTCCGTGGTCAGGCGCGACAGCACCTCACCCGTGCGGGTCGATTCGAAAAATCCGGGCGACAGGGTCACCAGATGGTCGAAAACCGCCCGGCGGATATCGGCCACCACTCGCTCGCCCACCCAGGAAACGAGGGAGAATCGCACATAGGTGGACCCGGCCAGTACCAGGATGACACCCAGCATGACCAGCAGCGCGTGGTCAAGCAGCTGCGGATTGCTGGTGACGAAGCCCTGGTCCACCACGGCCTGGAGGCCGCGCCCCATGCCGATGGTGGTGGCCGCCGCCAACAGCAGGGCGATGCCGGCCCCCACCGAGTGCCAGATGTAGGGCCGCACGAAGGGCAGCAGAAAGGCCAGGGGCCGCAGGGACTTGCGCCCCGGGGCGGGTGTGCCCGGGGTGGGTGTCATGGTGGCGTCGGTCACCGGCGATGTTCCCAATCTGTCTGAGCGGGGCGCGGAACCGTCCCATTATTCAAGCGTCCCCGAACAATCAGCTTGGCCCCACGCGCGTGATGGCTTAGGTAATGCGTCCAAGGCCGTGGGGCAACCATCGCCAACCCTTTCCTTCATCGCCACGTGGCGTCAGCCATGCGTGGTTGTGGTGTCGTGCGCATGGGAAGCGCACGATCGGGTGTTGATCCCGGGGACGGTTTTGGCTATAAGCCCGGCTTCGCATTTCGAGATTTTTGTTTTGGGACTTGGGCGATCATGAAAGCTGACATTCACCCGGACTACCATGAGATCACCGTCGTCATGACCGACGGCACCTCGTTCAAGACCCGGAGCACCATGGGCAAGGCCGGCGACACGCTGCGCCTGGACATCGACCCGAAGTCGCACCCGGCGTGGACGGGCGTGCAGAAGCTGGTCGACACCGGCGGCCAGATCGCCAAGTTCAACCGTCGCTTCTCGGGCCTGGGCCTGAAGTAAGCCGCGGGCGGCCCACGCCGCGCGCTGTTGAGCTTTCAAAAAGAGCGTCCCATCCGGGGCGCTCTTTTTTGCTGCTTACGCGCCGCCCTTGCCTTAAGCCGGAAGTGCCCGCTGGCCTGCGACCGCAGGCCCCGGAGCTTTCTGGGGAGTGAAGCGGACTGGAAATCGAGGATAGCCAAGGCGCCGGATAGCGGCGCCCGGCGATTGAGGGAATAGGCCCAACTAAGCCACGCTGCGCCGGTACTGGTCTTCCAGACGCTCGGCGCGCATGTACAGGCTGTGGCTGCGTTGCAGCAGGGAGCGCAGGCCGGATGGCAGCTCACCGTTGTCGGGCCCCGAGGGGTCGCTGCAGATGGCCCCGCCGGACAGGGCGAACTGTTCGCCCAGCACCTGGTCGGCCGTCAGCTCATGGGCGTGCACGGCCTTCAGGGCCAGCAGCCAGGCCATGACCTGCGTCAGCCGGCTGGTGACACGCAGCGATTCGTAGCTGATCTGCAATCGGACCTGGGGCGGCAGCCCCCGCTGGTCCTTGGCTTCCTGGAATGCCACGTAATTGCGCGCCTCAACCAGGAGGGCCATCGTCTCCTCGTACGTCCGGTCGAAAAAGGCATTGGACTCGAGCAACGAGGAACCTTTCTCCGGGCTGGACCTGGATACCGCACGGGGGTGGTCCCATGGGCGTAACTCAGGCGGGGGCAACCCGGGCACGGACGACAACTGTAGGGTCGAAATGCCCAAACCCGCAATACGCGGCGGGCTGGGGTCACCTTCTGATCACAGACGGTGACGCTTCAGGGTGCCGCCAAAGGCTTAAATCTTTGGAAATAGGACAGCGGATTTCCAAGCTCGCGCGCCTTCCATTTTTCGGATTCCGGCCCCTATTGAAATCCGCGAAGGGCATTCACAGATGAAACTGCGTCGGCGGGAATGCCCAGGAGGGGTTCCTAGAGCCGGCATGAAACCCCACCCAACGGGACGGCCAGGATGGCGCCCAAGGGGCCCAGGGGTGATCGCTCTACCGGAGGATTATCATGCGCAGTTACGACCTGTCCCCGCTGTTCCGTTCCACCGTCGGTTTCGACCGCCTGACCCGTCTGATGGAGTCGGCGCTGAAGACCGAGGACCAGGGCAACGCCTACCCGCCCTACAACATCGAGAAGCGCGGGGACGACGATTATCGCATCACCATGGCGGTCGCGGGCTTCAGCCAGGAAGAGATCGACATCGTGACGCAGGAGAACGCGCTGACGGTCATCGGCAAGTCCCGCAAGGATGATCAAGCCGCCCCGCAGACACAGTACCTGCACCGGGGCATCGCCGCCCGCGCCTTCGAGCGGCGCTTCCAGCTGGCCGAGCATATCCGGGTGACGGGTGCGGCGCTGGAAAATGGCCTGCTGCACATCGACCTGGTGCGGGAGGTGCCGGAAACGGCCAAGCCGCGCCATATCCCGATCGCCAACCTGGGCCAGGCTTCGACCGCCCTGCCCACCGGGCAGACGGCCAACTAAGTCCTGTTCCAACCAGTTCCTGGCAAGGCTGGAAGGGTCCGGACGGGTGACCGCCCGGGCCTTGCAGCCAGCGTGATTTCAGGACGTAAAAATGGAAAGGGCCGCAGCTATTGCGCTGCGGCCCTTTCGCATTCCCAGCGGCGCCGGTTTTCCGGCTGCCTGATTTTGCCCGCCCGTTCAACCCGTACCAAACTTCGAAACGGACGGTATGCAGGGCACGCGGGCCAGTCAACCCACTTCCGCAACAAAGACCGCAGATCAGTCAACGCACCGTCACAATTTTGCCACATGGGAGGTACCCCAAAGCGGCAGGGGCAGGCTCATATTCTATTGATTCCAAATCGTTTTTCGCCCAAATCCAGCAGCGGTCAGGGCCGCCCCGATTTCCTCGAGAACAGCCGGATCATCGATGGTGGCCGGCATCGCCCAGGCCTCCTGGTCCGCGATCTTTTGCATGGTCGCCCGCAGGATTTTCCCTGAACGGGTTTTGGGCAGCCGCTCCACCACCAGGGCCTGGCGGAAGGCGGCGACGGGGCCGATGACCTCCCGCACCCGCTGCACCACCTCGGCCACGATGGTCTCGTGATGGCGGGTCACGCCCGCCTTCAGCACCAGGAAGCCCAGGGGTAGCTGGCCCTTCAGCGCATCGTGCACGCCGATGACGGCGCACTCCGCCACATCGGGGTGACCGGCCAGCACTTCTTCCATGGCGCCGGTGGACAGGCGGTGGCCGGCGACGTTGATGATGTCGTCGGTGCGGGCCATGATGAACAGGTAGCCGTCCTCATCGACATAGCCGGCGTCCGAAGTCTGGTAGAAACCCGGATATTCGGAGAGGTAACTGCGGATGAAGCGCTCCTCCGCGTTCCACAGCGTCGGCAGGGTACCCGGCGGCAGCGGCAGGCGTATGGTAACCGCCCCCAGGGTGCCCGCCGGCACCTCGTGCCCCTGCCCGTCCAGCACCCGCACATCCCAACCCGGCAGCGGCCGGGTGACGGAGCCATGCTTGACCGGCATCAGGCCCAGCCCTACGGGGTTGCCGGCGACCGGCCAGCCGGTTTCCGTCTGCCACCAATTGTCGATGACCGGCACCTTCAGGTGGGCTTCCGCCCAGCGCAGGGTGTCGCTGTCCGACCGTTCCCCCGCCAGATACAGCTGGCGGAAATAGCTGAGGTCATGCCCTTTGAGCAGCAGGCCCTCCGGATCCTCGCGCTTGATGGCGCGAAGGGCGGTGGGGGCGGTGAACAGCATGGCCACCTTGTGCTGGCTGATCACCCGCCAGTAGACGCTGGCGTCCGGCGTCCCCACGGGCTTTCCCTCATACAACACGGTGGTGGCGCCGTGCAGCAGCGGGCCATAGACGATATAGCTGTGCCCGACCACCCAGCCCACGTCGCTGGCGGCCCAGAACACCTCCCCCGGCTTTAGCCCATAAAAATGTTCCATGGTCCATTTCAGGGCCACGGCATGGCCGCCGTTGTCGCGGACCACGCCCTTGGGCTGGCCCGTCGTGCCGGAGGTGTACAGGATGTACAGCGGATCCGTGGCCGCCACCGGCACGCAATCGTGCGGCGTCGCCGTTTCGACCTCTGTCCAGTCGATGTCCCGGCCCGGTTTCAGGGGCGCCTGTTCCTGCGGCCGCTGCAGGATGATGCAGCGGGCCGGCTTGTGCGCCGCCTGGTCGATGGCGCTGTCCAGCAGGGGCTTGTAGGGAATGACGCGGGCGCCCTCGATTCCGCAGGAGGCGGAAACCACCACCTTGGGCTTGGCGTCGTCCAGGCGGGTGGCCAGTTCACGCGCGGCGAATCCACCGAAGACGACGGAATGGATGGCGCCCAGCCGGGCGCAGGCCAGCATGGCGACGACGGCCTCGGCCACCATGGGCATGTAGAGGATGACCCGGTCCCCCTTCCCCACCCCCTGGGCCGCCAACAGGCCGGCGAAGCGCGCCGTCAGGTCCAGCAATTCGCGATAGGTGTATGTGACCACGGTGTTGGTGATGGGCCGGTCATGGATCAGCGCCACCTGGTCCCCCCGCCCCGCCGCCACATGGCGGTCCAGCGCGTTCCAGCAGGTGTTCAGCTGCCCGCCGGCGAACCAGCGGAATAGGGGCGCGCGGCTATCATCCAGCACATGGTCCCAGGGGCGGATCCAGTCGATGGCCTGGGCCGCCTCCCCCCAGAAGCCTTCGGGGTCTTCCAGGGACCGGTTGTACACTTCCGCATAGCGTCCGCTCATCCACCTACCCCCCTTTGGGGGCCCCGTGGGACCCCTATTCTTGCTTGGTCCCGCCACCATCGCAGGACGCCCAGGGGACGACCATGAGACAGATCAACGGCCTGCGTTCATCCTACCGGCTCGGAGGCGCGGGCCAACACGAAACCGCCCCGCCCACCCGAAAGGACAGGGGGGTGCGGCAGCGGGCGGCATAGGGCGGGCGTGCATGTGGGATAGGGGCCCCGGCAACAAAGGACTTGAAAGGTAAGGCGATTCGGCCGGACGGCCTAGCCAGGCCTCCGCCACCCTCCATTTAAGAAGGGGAACGGCGCCATCTTGACGTCCAAGGTGGTGCCCCGTCAGACGGCACGTCAGATGATCGCCCGCCCCGCCGCGAAGCTGCTTTCGCGGCCCACCTGGCCATAGCAGCGGGTGAGCCAATCGCCGGCCGCGGCGCGTCCCATGTCACGCAGCTCGGTCAGGAAGCCCCAGTCGGCGTTCAGCTTGCTGGAGACGCCCAGGTCCGCCATGCCGGGCCCCGGCTCCACCAGGTGCAGGTAAACGGGACGCACGCCGGCCTCCGCCGGGTCGATGCCGTGGTCCGCGCACAGGCGGTTCACCAGCTCCAGCGACTTGAGCTCGCGCAACAGGGTGGCGTTGAAGCCGATCTCGCTCATGCGATCGACGATGGCGCTCGGTGCTGTGGGCACGGCGGGCCGCTGCAGCGGCGTCACCTGCACCACCAGGATGTCGGTCGCCGTGCAGTCATGCAGCAGGGGGTAGAGCGTGGGGTTACCCATATAACCGCCATCCCAGTACGGCTCGCCTTCGATTTCCACCGCCTGGAACAGGATGGGCACGCAGGCCGAGGCCAACAGCGCCTCGATGGACAGGTCCGCGCCCTTGAACACCCGTAGCTGGCCACGGTTGACGTTGGTGGCGCTGACGAACAGGCGCACGGTGTCGGACCGGCGCAGCACGTCGAAGTCGATCAGGCCGTCCAGCACATCGCGCATGGGGTTCAGGCCCAGCGGGTTGAACTGATAGGGCGACATCATGCGCACCATCATGTCCAGCCCAGCGTAGATGGGGGAATGGTCCAGGTTGCGCCGCCCGGCGCCGCCCGTCATCCAGTCCAGCCAGGTGGGCTGCAGCGGGCCGGTGGCGGAGCTTTTGGCCATGCGCCGCCATAGCCGGTGCAACAGGGCGCGCGCGCCCTCCGCCCCGCCGGTCAGCAGGCCATAGGCCAGCAGCGCGCCGTTGACGGCGCCGGCACTGGTGCCGCTGATGCCCTCGACATCCAGCCGGCCATCCTCCAACAGGCGGTCCAGCACGCCCCAGGTGAACGCGCCGTGGGATCCGCCGCCCTGCAGCGCCAGATTTAGGGTGCGCCGCGCCGGCGCCTCGGTTACCGGAGGGGCCGCCGGAGCCGGAGACACCGGTGTCGCCCGCCGCCGCCGCTTGGCCACATCGCCCGCAGAACCGTCCATACCGCCCCGACCCTCGAAGAAAAAGCGGCCCGGCATTGAAGGCGAAGCACAGAATTCACCGGTCCGCCGGGACCAACATGGTTAACAACTGCCTGGGCGTGTCGATAAAATGCCGCCCAATTCGTGAGGCAATTCATACCTCGATACGGGGGGCGGAACAAACCCGTCTTGAACAATGCTGAACCTGGGTTAAGGTTAGGTTAGTGACTTGGGACGCAATGGCATCCGGGCCCGCCCTCAGCAGGTGATGTCCGCCCGCCATCCTCAGCGATCAGGCGCTCCCGAGCATCATGACGAGGGAAAGACGGCCGTGGGCGACGTAGTCAACCTGAACCGGTTCCGTAAGCAGAAGGCCAAGGAAGAGCGGGCGGCCAAGGCGGCCGAGAACCGCGTCGTCCATGGCCGCACCAAGGCCGAGCGCACGGCCGAGCAGAAGCGCCACGACAGCCAGACGGCAGACCTGGACGGCAAGAAGCTGGAACCTGCGGACCAGGACGACTAGGGACAGTAGCCCGAATGGGTTCCACGCATCCCAGCCCAGGCGGCGATTGGCTCAGCTGTTCGCGGCAAAGGGCCGGAAGAAATTGATCGTGTTGCCATCAGGGTCGCGGAACAGCATGGAACGGTTGCCCCAAGGCATGTCCTTGGGCTGCTGCAGCCAGTGGGTTACAAGGGCGTCGATACGGTCACGCTCCCGATCGACGTCATCGACCTGAAATTCCAGGATCGCCGACCGGTTGGCACCGGCGACCCAGTTCCCACCATGCATGAATTCACAGGCCTTCCGGCTCACCAGCGCCAGGATCGCGCCCCCTGGCCGGAACTCCACATAATCGTCGTTTCCGACCGACGGGGTTGCCAGCAGCTTCTCGTAAAAAGCCGCGAGCCGCGGCACGTCATCGCTCACCAGGCGCGTATAGGCGAACTTCATGGGGGCTTCCTTTCGACTTGCAGGGTGGGCTCCGGGTCACGATAGTGGACGCAATCGTTCTTCTGGTACGCTACGGTAGCGTAGCGTTTCTTGTCAAGGAAGGAAGGGAGCCCCGTGTCGGTACCAACACAGACCGTGGACAAGAGGGTCGAGCGCTCAAAAGCGAAGGTGCTGGCCGAGACCTACCGGCAACTGGTGCAAAGCGGGATCGCCGGGGTGAGCGTCGATGAAGTCTCACGCATCTCAGGCATTTCGAAGACGACAATTTATCGCCACTGGCCTTCGCGGTCGGCCCTGCTGATCGATGCCTGTTCCCGGCTGGGGGGCACGCCCGTCGCGCCCGATACCGGCAGCCTGCGGGGGGATGCCCGGGCGCTGCTCTCCCATCTCGCCCATCAGCTGCAGACGGCGAACTGGGGTTCCGTTTATCCCTCGATCATTGACGCGGCGGAGCGCGACGGCGAGCTGAGCACCATGCAGGCAGCGCTGCACAAAACCTTCATGGCACCATTTGAGGCCATCATAGAACGCGCCAAGGCTAAAGGAGAAATCCCCCCGGGCCGCCTCACCAACGATGTCGTCGCCCTGCTGGTTGGGCCTTTCTTCTTTCGCCGCTGGTTCGCCAAGGAGGGGATGGACGACCGTTTCATCGACGCGGTCATCGAAGCGGCAATCCGGTAGTCACAGCCTAGGTAAACGCCCGCCCACGTCACCGCGGGCGGTTCACGTGCCCCATCTTGCGGCCTGGCCGCGCCTCCGCCTTGCCGTAGAGGTGCAGGCGGGCGCCGGGTTCGGCTAGCAGATCGTGCCACCGGTCGGCGTCGTCGCCGATCAGGTTCTTCATCATGCAGGGCGCCATGATGTCGGTGGCGCCCAGGGGCAGGCCGCAGACGGCGCGCACCAGCTGCTCGAACTGGCTGGTGGCGCAGAAATCCATGGTCCAGTGACCGGAGTTATGTGGTCGGGGCGCCACCTCGTTCACCAGCACCTGGCCGTCCGGCGTCACGAACATCTCCACCGCCAGCAGGCCGACGACGCCCAGCGCCTCCGTCAGCGTCCGGGCGATGCGCGCGGCCTCGGCCGCCACCGCCGGGGTCACGGCCGCCGGCACCAGCGTCTCATCCAGGATGCCCTTGGCGTGGCGGTTCTCCACCACCGGGAAGGCGGCCATGACGCCATCGGCGCGGCGCGCGACAATGACTGAAACCTCGCAGGCGAAGGTGACGAACCCCTCCAGCACGGCGCTGTCGGTGCGCAGCGCCTCCCAGGCCGCGACCAGGTCGCTGTCGGGCCCCAGGCGCACCTGGCCCTTGCCGTCGTAGCCCATGCGGGCGGACTTGAGGATCGACGGCGTGCCCAGGTCGGCCACGGCGGCGCGCAGGGAATCGACGCCGGTCACCGCACGGAAGGGCGCAGTGCCGATGCCGAGATTGTTGGCGAAGGTCTTCTCTTCCAGGCGGTCCTGGGCCACGGCCAGGACGTGGGCGCCGGGGAAGGTCGGCACCCGGGCTGCCAGGAAATCGATGGTGGCCGTGGGGATGTTCTCCCACTCCAGCGTCACGACGTCGACGGCCTTGGCGAAGGCCTCCAGCGCCGCCCAGTCATCGAAGGCCGCCAGGGTTTCAATCGATACCACCTGGGCGCAGGGGCTGTCCCCGTCCGGCCCGTAGGCATGGGTGCGATAACCCAGGTTGGCGGCGGCCAGCGCCGTCATGCGGCCCAGCTGGCCGTTGCCCAGCATGCCGATGGTCGAACCCGGCGGGACGACGGTGAGGGGGGAAAGGGTCATTCCTCGTCCCGGGGTTCCAGGGCCACGCGATCGGTCTGGGCGGCGCGCCAGGCGTCCAGGGCATCGGCCAGGCGCTTGTCGTTCAGCGCCAGCACGGCGGCGGCCAGCAAGGCGGCGTTGATGGCGCCGGCCTTGCCGATGGCCAGGGTGCCCACAGGGATGCCGCCCGGCATCTGCGCGATGGACAGCAGACTGTCCATGCCCTTCAGCGCGTGGCTTTCCACCGGCACGCCGAACACGGGCAGCGGGGTCATGGCGGCCGCCATGCCCGGCAGGTGCGCGGCGCCACCGGCGCCGGCGACGATGACCTTAAGACCGCGGTCGCGGGCGGTGGTGGCGTAGTCGACCAGGCGGTGGGGGGTGCGGTGGGCGGAGACGATGCGCGTCTCGAACGGGACGCCCAATTCCTCAAGCACGGCGGCGCCGTGGCGCATGGTCGCCCAATCGGACTGGCTACCCATGATGATGCCGACCAGCGGCGCGCTTTCAGGCTTCTGGCTCACCGGTGTTGCTCCCCCCGGACTAAAAGGAAGCGCCGGATTATAGGAACGGGAAGCGGCCTTGCAAGTGCCGGCACCGCATGCCGGCCACGCCCGGACGGGGCCTGTCCAGGATGGGAAATGACATCAAGCGATGATGTCGGGCAGCAGTTCGCTCTCCAGGCGCGCGATCAAGTCCTTGAGCAGCAGCTTGCGCTTCTTCAGCCGCTGAATCTGCAACTGATCCACCGGGA
The DNA here is from genome assembly GCF_007828025.1 of Nitrospirillum bahiense. NCBI lineage: Bacteria > Pseudomonadati > Pseudomonadota > Alphaproteobacteria > Rhodospirillales > Azospirillaceae > Nitrospirillum > Nitrospirillum bahiense. The sequence continues at coordinate 227,790 of NZ_VITO01000007.1, read as the reverse complement.
ACTGGCCCGTCAGGCGGGTGATGATGTCGTCGAGGTCACGATGCTCCACCCGAAGCGTCGCCAGCTTCTCCTTCAGGGTGTGTTGTTCAGTCATCCGTGCCTTTTAGCGTTCGCTGATCTCGATCACCGGGCGATCTATACCAGAAATCCGGCGATAGGGGTGCTGCCTTTCGGCATGCCTCTCGGCGATTGCGGGCAGGTCCGGTTTTCCTCAAACTCACGTCTCGATCATCATTTCGTCAAGGGATGGGCACGGGTATGAGCAGCGGCAAGCGCATCGGCATCCTGACCAGCGGCGGTGATTGCGCCGGCCTGAACGCCGTCATCCGCGCCGTGGTCCACCGCGCCGTCACCACCTACAGCTGGCAGGTGCTGGGCATCGAGGAGGGCACACACGGGCTGCTGGACCGGCCGGTGCGCCACCGCGTGCTGTTGCCGGCGCATGTGGACGGGAACATCCTGCGCCAGGGCGGCACCGTGCTGGGCACGACCAACAAGGGCGATCCCTTCGCCTACCCCATGCCCGACGGAACGAAGAAGGACCGGTCGCAGGAAATCATCAGCGGCTGCAAGGAACTGGGCCTGGACGCGCTGATCGGCATCGGCGGCGACGGCAGCCTGGCCATCCTGCGCCGCCTGGCGCAGGAGGGCGGCCTGAACCTGGTGGGCATCCCCAAGACCATCGACAACGATCTGGGCCTGACCGAAGTCTCGGTCGGCTACGACACCGCCGTGGCCGTGGCGACGGAGGCGCTGGACCGCCTGCAGCCCACGGCCGCCAGCCACGCCCGCGTCATGGTGCTGGAGGTCATGGGCCGGGACGCCGGCCACATCGCGCTGGCCGCCGGTATCGCCGGCGGCGCCGACGTCATCCTGCTGCCGGAGATCCCCTGGACGGTGGACGGCGTGGCCAACCGCATCCGCCAGATTCGCGCCCAGGGCCGCAACTTCGCCCTGGTGGTGGTGTCGGAGGCGGCCACCCTGCCGGGCGGCGGCAAGGCCCGGCAGGAATTCACCGACGGACAGAAGCGCTATGGCGGCATCGGCAGCTATATCGGCCATCTGATCGCCGAGGCGACGGGGGCGGAAACCCGCGTCACCGTGCTGGGCCATGTGCAGCGTGGCGGATCGCCCAACCCCCGTGACCGGCTGATCGCGTCGGCCTTCGGCGTGCACGCCGTCGACCTGATCGCCCATGGCAAGTACGACCGTATGGTGGCCTGGTCCAACCGCAAGGTCATCGACGTGCCCATCGCCGATGCTATCAAGGCCTATGCGGCGGTGGAGGTGGACGGCACCCTTGTGCGCACCGCCCGGGGCCTGGGCATCTATGTGGGCGAGCCCATTGCCTAAGCCCCCCGAGTCCTTCTGGCCCTACGCCCTGGACGCCTATGCCCGGCCGGGCGTGGCCGAGGCGTGCCTGGCGGCGCAGGACGCGCACGGCGCCGACGTGCCGCTGCTGCTGTGGGGCGCCTGGGCGGCGGCGCGTGGCCACACCCTGACCGAGGCGGATCTGGCCGCCGCCGCGACAGCCGCCGCCCGCTGGCGCGCACCCGTCATCGCGCCGCTGCGCCAGGCCCGCCGCGCCTTGAAGGCGCTGGCCGCCAGCGCCGCCGAGAACGAGGCCCTGCGCCAGACGGTCAAGGCGGCCGAACTGGAGGCCGAACGGCTGTACATGGCGGCCCTGGAACGGCTGGCCGACGGCTGGCCGGCACCCACCCCATCATGCCAGCGGACCTTGCGCGACAATCTGGCGCGTCTGCTGCCGCCGGAAGCGGCCCCGGTTACAGAGCGGTTACATAAGGCGCTTTCCTGACGACGCGACGCCTATGGTACTGTCGCCTCCATCAAATCATTTCGCCTGTCATCAAATTTTCGGGCGGCCTTGATTTTGACCCCTTCGGGGTCCCTGGCCTGGTTGCCGTGGGCAGCGGCACCGGCCGACGAGGGGACCCCGCAGGGCCCAACGACAACAACAGACGATGGATCACATGTCCGGGGTACGCAGCCTTTCCACATCGGCGGCATTGGCCGCCCTGATCGCCGCCGCCGGCCTGGCCGGCTGCCAATCCACCGACAGCAGGGCACCCGCCCCCCCCACCGCCCAGCCGGCACCACCGGTCCAGGGCGCCAGCGTCCCGGCCGCCCCCGGCCTGCCGGTGGTCGATAACGACGTCAACCCCTGCGAAAACTTCTTCCTGCACGCCTGCAGCGTGTGGAACAAGCGCAACCCCATCCCGGCGGACCAGCCGCGCTGGGGCACCTTCAACAAGCTGGCCGACGACAACCTGGCCCTGCTGCACGACGAGCTGGAGAAGCTGGCGGCCCATCCGACGCCCGAGAGCCAGCGCGTGGGCGATTTCTACGCCGCCTGCATGGACGAGAAAGGCATCGAGGCGCGGGGCCTGGCGCCGCTGCAGCCCCTGCTGGGCCGCATCAACGGCCTGAAGAGCAAGAAGGGCCTGACCAGCCTGCTGGTCGACCTGCACATCGCCGGCGTCAACGCCTTCCACCGCGTGGGCCAGCAGCAGGACTACAAGGACGCGACCCAGGTCATCGCCGGTGTCTACCAGGGCGGCCTGGGCCTGCCGGACAAGCCCTATTATTTCCGCGACGACGAAAAGTCCAAGCAGCAGCGGGCCGCTTATGTCGCCCACATCCAGAAGATGATGGAACTGGCGGGCCTGCCCGACGCGGCCGCCAAGGCCCAGACGGTCATGGGCATCGAGACGCGCCTGGCCGACGCCTCGCTGGACCGCGTCGCCATGCGCGAGCCGGAGAACCGCTATCATCTCAAGACCGTCGCCGAGCTGCGGCAGCTGGACCCGGCCATCGACTGGACGGCCTACATTCACGGCGCGGGCGTGAAGCCGCCGGCCACGCTGAACGTCAGCAATCCCGACTACATGAAGCGGGAAAACGAGCTGATCCACAGCCTGAGCCTGGCCGACATCAAGACTTACCTGACGTGGCGCACCCTCAGCGCCTATGCCAACTGGCTGCCCGACGCCTTCGTGCAGGAGAACTTCAATTTCTATGAGCGCACCATGCGCGGCGCCAAGGAGATGAAGCCCCGGTGGAAGCGCTGCGTCAGCGCCACCGACACCGCCCTGGGCGAGGATCTGGGCAAGTACTTCGTCGCCCGCGCCTTCGGGCCGGAGAAGAAGGCCCGCATGCTGCAGATGGTGGCGGACATCCGCAAGTCGCTGGATGAGACCTTCCCCACCCTGACCTGGATGAGCAAGGAGACCCAAGCCAAGGCGCACGCCAAGCTGGACGCCTTCACCGCCAAGATCGGCTACCCCGACAAGTGGCGGGACTACAGCGCCCTGACGGTCAGCCGCGGCGACGCCCTGGGCAACGCCCTGCGGGCCGAGTCGTTCGAGTTCCACTACGACATGGCCAAGATCGGCAAGCCGGTGGACAAGGGTGAGTGGGGCATGACCCCGCCTACCGTCAACGCCTACTATTCCTCCACCCACAACGACATCAACTTCCCGGCCGGCATTCTGCAGCCGCCCTTCTTCGACAGCGCGGCCGACGATGCCGTGAACTACGGCGCCATCGGCGTGGTCATCGGCCATGAGATCAGCCACGGCTTCGACGACCAGGGCCGCAAGTTCGACGGCGACGGCAACCTGAAGGATTGGTGGACGGCCGACGACGCGGCCCAGTTCAAGACCCGGGCCCAATGCCTGGTCGACCAGTACGGCGGCTATGTCGCCGACGGCGACGTGAAGGAAAACGGCAAGCTGAAGCTGGGTGAGAACACCGCCGACAACGGCGGCATCCGTGTCGCCTACCGCGCCCTGATGGAACGGCTGGGGACGAAGAAGGATGAGAAGATCGGCGGCCTGACCGCGGCCCAGCGCTTCTTCTACGGCTTCGCCCAGGTCTGGTGCGGCGAGGCGCGTCCGGAGTACCGGCGCCTTCAGGCCCAAACCGACCCGCACTCCCTGGGGGAATACCGGGTCAACGGCACCCTCTCGAACATGAAGGAGTTCGCGGAGGCGTTTAACTGCAAGCCCACCGACAAGATGGTGGCCGGCGACAAGGCCTGCCGCGTCTGGTGACGGGCGTCTGACAGGGGCGCCGGTGCCACCCACCGGCGCCCCCTTTCATTTCAAAAAACACAACGAAGGTGGAGCACCCCACATGAGCAAGCCTATCGCGGGGATTCTGAACCGGGCGGCGCCCATCGCCCTGGCCACCGCCCTGGTGGCACTGCCTCTCGCGGCCCGGGCCGCCGACGCACCCAAGAAGGCGTCCGCCACCGAGGCGGCCCTGCCCCAGGTCGACGACTCGGTCGACCCCTGCCAGAACTTCTATCAGTACGCCTGCGGTCCGTGGATCAAGGCCAACCCCATCCCCAGCGACCAGTCGCGCTGGGGCAGCTTCAACGCCCTGCATGAGCGCAACCAGCAGATCCTGAAGACGGCGTTGGAAGACATCGTCGCCCATCCCTCCGCCGATAACCAGCGGGTGGGCGACTTCTACGCCGCCTGCATGGACGAGGCCGGGGCCGATGCCAAGGGCGCCGCCCCCATCCAGCCGCTGCTGGACCAGATCAAGGCCCTGCCGGGCAAGGAGCAGCTGCCGGCCCTGGTGGCCGCGCTGCACGACGTGGGCGTGGATGTGCTCTTCAGCTTTGGCTCGCAGGCGGACTTCCAGGATGCCCGCCAGGACATCGCCGTGATCGACCAGGGCGGCCTGGGCCTGCCCAACCGCGATTATTATGTCCGCGAAGGCGCCAAGTTCGACGGCATCCGCCAGGCCTATGTCGAGCATGTGTCGCGCACTTTCCAGCTGTTGGGCGACGCCAAGGCGGCGGCCGATGCCAAGGCCCAGGTGGTGATGCGCCTGGAAACGGACCTGGCCAAGGCCTCGCTGAGCCTGGCCGACCGCAACGACCCGCAGAAGGTGAACCACAAGGAGCCGGTGGCCACCCTGTCCACCCTGGCGCCGGGCTTCGCCTGGGCCGACTACTTCAAAGCCACAGGCGCGCCGGCGTTCCAGACCCTGAACGTGACGGAGCCCGACTTCTTCAAGGCGCTGCAAACCGTGCTGGCCGGCGCCTCGGCCGACGACGTGAAGACCTATCTGTCCTGGCATGTCGCCCACGCCTTCTCCAGCCGCCTGTCCAAGGCCTTCGTGGATGAGCGCTTCAGCTTCTATTCCAAGAAGCTGCGCGGCGTGGAACAGAACCTGCCGCGTTGGAAGCGCTGCGTCATGGAGACGGACAACGCGCTGGGCGAGGATCTGGGCAAGTATTATGTGAAGACCGCGTTCGGCGCCGGCCAGAAGGCCAAGATGCTGACGATGGTGAAGAACCTGAAGGCGGCGTACTCGGTCGATATCGACCAGCTGGACTGGATGAGCGCCGAAACCAAGAAGCGCGCGCACGAGAAGCTGGACGCCATCGTCGACAAGATCGGCTACCCCGACAAGTGGCGCGACTATTCCTCGGTCGTGACCAAGAAGGACGACCTGGTGGGCAACGTGGAACGCGCCACCGAGTTCGAGACCAAGCGCCAGCTGGCCAAGATCGGCAAGCCGCACGACCGGGCGGAATGGCTGATGAGCCCGCCGACCGTGAACGCCTATTACGACCCGACCGAGAACGACATCAATTTCCCGGCCGGCATCCTGCAGCCGCCCTTCTATTTCGCGGGTGCCGACGACGCCATCAACTACGGCGCCATCGGCGCGGTCATCGGCCATGAGATGACCCACGGCTTCGACGACCAGGGCCGCCAGTACGACAAGGACGGCAACCTGAAGGACTGGTGGACGGCCGATGACGCCAAGAAGTTCGAAGCCCGCGCCCAGTGCGTGGTGGATGAGTACGACGGATTCGTCGCCATCGACGACGTGCACCTGAACGGCAAGGCCACGCTGGGCGAGAACCTGGCCGACAATGGCGGCCACGCCATCGCCCTGAAGGCCCTGATGGCCACCCTGAAGGGCAAGGGCGCCAAGAAGGACGGCCGCTTCACCACCGAGCAGAAGTTCTTCCTGGGCTACGCACAGGTGTGGTGCAGCAACCAGCGCGACGACGCAAAGCGCGACCAGGCGATAACCGACGTCCATTCCCTGTCGGAGTACCGGGTGAACGGCGTCGTCTCCAACAATCCGGAGTTCGCCAAGGCCTTCAACTGCAAGGCCGACGCCCCCATGAACCGCGGCGCCAAGGCCTGCAAGGTCTGGTAAACGGCCGGGACCCCCGTGGCTTCCCCGGAAGCCACGGGCCGATTCTCCAAGGAAGAGCCCCGCCGGCCTGTGCTGGCGGGGCTTTTTCATGGCTGGGCGGCGATCACAGCCGAATCGCGCTCAAGCCGCAACAAATCCCAAAACCCCAAAACAAAAACCGCGCCTTCATTCAGGCGCGGTTTTTGGTTCCGATGGCCGGTGAACCGGCCACGGGGCAGAAACGCTTTATTAGCCCTGGCGGGCCTTGAAGCGCGGGTTCTGCTTGTTGATGACGTACACGCGACCCTTGCGGCGGATAACGCGGCAAGCCTTGTGGCGGGTCTTCATCGACTTCAGGGAGTTCACGATCTTCATGATTTGGACTCGGGCACTTGGATTGGATCACGGTTCGAGGCCGGGAAAATAGTAAGGGCCGGCCCCGCTGTCAACCTGAGTCATATCGTAAAATCGATCAGCTGATATCCGCCGGCTTCAACACGTAAAAACGATAGAGGCGGATGCCGGCATCCAGCACCGCCACGCGGCGGGCCCACAGCTCCACCTCCTCCACCACCGCGATCTTGGTCTCGTGATCCATGCTGTGCTGTTCCAGATGGGTCACCAGCCCCTGGATGGCGGTCAGGATCAGGCTGCGGTGCAGGTCGGACAGATCTTCGGTGATGCGGATGTCCAGGTTGCGCTGCTGCAGGCCCTGCGCGTACTGGTCCACCGTCCAGGGATGCGGCTCAACCGGTTCATGATCCAGCCAGCCCTTGAAGACGGGGCCGCTGGCCTTGGCCTTGTCCAGGACGTAGTCGGTGAACAGGAAATGGCCGCGCGGCTTCAGCGCCGCCTCCACCGCATCCAGCAGGCCGTCCTTGTTGCGGACGGTGTAGAAGCCCTCTTTGGCGAACACGGCGTCCACGCGCTTGGGCCAGGAGAAGGTTTCCGGGTCGAAGGGCTGGATGGGCGCCTGGCGGGCCATGCCGGCCTTGTGCGAGCGGAACATGCCGGCTTCCGCCAGCACGGGATTGGATTCCAGGCCCGTCACCCAGGCGCCGAACTGCGAGGCCATGCTGCGGGTGGACCCGCCCAGGCCGGCGGCCAAGTCCAGCACGCTCATGGCCGGGTTCAGGCCCAGGGGCTTGACCAGGGTGGGAATGTGTTCGTTGCCGCCGGGGGTGGCGTAGCCATCGCCCCAAATCTTTTCCGCCACCTGTACGCGGGTGGCCGTCCACAGGGGTTTGCCGGAGCGGTTCAGGGTGCGCCGGTCGGTGGAGGACTGGGGCGACTGCTTGGCGGAACCGCCCTGGGTGCCCGCCTCCCCCTGTTCCTCGTCGGCACGCGGACGGCGGCTGAGCACCGCAGCCAGGTCGTAGCCTTCCCACCAGGCGACAAAGCGATCCTTCAGGGTCGCTTGCGGCAAGGTCGCCGGTGGCAGCGCCGCACCCTTGGAGCCCTGCTGGGCAGACATGCGTGGAACCAGCCCCGTGGAACATTAATGCGGAAACATATTGTACAGTCATTGCGTGACGGTTGAAATGGCTATGCTGAAACGCGCGCCCGGTTTGAGGACGCCTGGACAGGGCGGGAATTGGCCCACCTTCCGCCGGCCCACGCCGCCAGCATCGCGAATACGCTACGGTTCCAGGCACTTGCGTTGCACACATGTTCTTCGCCCCGGGCGTTCCACCCGCCATACCAGGTAGGCCCATGACCGAGTCGGATCTCAACCGGGTGCTGCTCGTCGAGGACACCGCACCCCTGGCGCGGGTCTACACCGAATACCTGCATAGCGAGGGGTACGAGGTGGAGCACCAGGAGACGGGCACCCGGGCGCTGGAAAGCCTGCGCCTGCGGCAGCCGGGCGCCCTGGTGCTGGACCTGAAGCTGCCGGACATCGATGGGCTGGAGGTGCTGCGCGCCGCCCGGGAGAGCCACCCGGACCTGCCGGTCATCGTGGTGACGGCCCACGGCTCCATCAGCGTGGCGGTGGAGGCCATGCGCGACGGCGCCTTCGATTTCCTGGTGAAGCCCTTCACCGCCGCCCGCCTGATCGTCACCGTGCGCAACGCGCTGGAGCGGCGGCGCCTGACCCGCATCGTCGCCCATTACCGGCGGGAGTTGGACCGGGGCAGCTTTCATTCCTTCGTCGGCGCCTCCACCCCCATGCAGACGGTCTACCGCCTGATCGAAAGCGTGGCGCCCAGCCGGGCCAGCGTCTTCCTCACGGGCGAGAGCGGCACGGGCAAGGAGCTGGCGGCCGACGCCATCCACCGCTGCAGCCCCCGCCGCGACCATCCCTTCATTGCCATCAACTGCGCCGCCATCCCCAAGGATCTTCTCGAAAGCGAGATCTTCGGCCATGTGAAGGGCGCCTTCACGGGGGCGGTCAGCGACCGCGCGGGCGCCGCGCGCCAGGCCGACGGCGGCACCCTGTTCCTGGACGAGGTGTGCGAGATGCCAATGGAGCTGCAGGCCAAGATCCTGCGCTTCGTCCAGACCGGCACCTTCCAGCCGGTGGGCGCCACGCAGATGGAGAAGGTGGACGTCCGCTTCATCTCCGCCACCAACCGCGACCCGCTGGCCGAGGTGGCGGCCGGCCGGTTCCGCGAGGATTTGTACTATCGCCTGCACGTGGTTCCCATCCACCTGCCGCCCTTGCGGGAGCGGGAGGGCGACGTCTGCCTGATCGCCCGCCACTTCCTGGCGGACATGGCGAAGGAGGAGGGCAAGGCCTTTCAGCGCCTGGACGCTGACGCCGAATCGGCGCTGATGGCCTATGACTTTCCCGGCAACGTCCGCCAGTTGCAGAACATCCTGCGCAACGTGATCGTCCTGAATGACGGGGCCGCCGTCACCCGCGCCATGCTGCCGGAACCGCTGCGCAGCGCCACGGCGGATGCCGCCGTGCGCCGGAACCTGCCTGAGTCCGCCGTCACACCGTCCCCGGAGAGGCCGCCGGCCGCGCAGGCCGCCGCGGACCCGCTGGCCTCCTCAACTGAGATCGTGCCCTTGTGGCAGCTGGAAAAGCAGGCGATTCAACGTGCGCTTGCGCTGACGGGCGACGACGTGCCCCGGGCTGCCGCGCTGTTGGAAATCAGCCCATCGACCATTTATCGCAAGCTTCAGCAGTGGAAAATTAAGATCACCGGCTGATCAAAGAAGGGCCCCTATATCTTGGGCCCGGGCGTCAGAATTGCTACCCGTTATTGCGGCGCGTTCAGGTTGATGGCGCAAGTGCGCCCAGCGGGGCCCAGCTCCCTCCGAAATGACTTGAGCATCCGGCATCGCATGGCTGGTGCAGTCCCGTTTTTTTCGGTATAAGCTCCCACACAGGAGAGAATCCTGCGCAGCCAGATCCGGCTTGGGAGGGGCGCGTGTTAGGGCCTTTCCTTGCGACCGGTGCCCCCGGCCAAGCACTTTATCGACTACATTCGAGTTCAAATCACATGTATGAGCGCCGTTCTCCGCAGAGCCCGCAGATCACCCGCCGGGGCGTCAACGCCACCGTCAAGTGGTACAACCCCACGAAAGGTTTTGGTTTCGTGACCCTGTCCGACGGGTCGCCGGACGCCTTCTTGCACGCTTCCGTCGTGCAGGCCTTCGGCCATGACAGCCTGGCGGACGGCACCACCATCAATTGCGACCTGTCCCAGGGCCAGAAGGGCCCGCAGGTTGCCGCCATCCACAGCGTGGATGAGTCCACCGCCACCCCCGGTGGTGGCGGCGGCGGCATGGGCGGTGGCATGGGCGGCGGTCGCCGCGACAGCTTCGGTGGTGGCGCCCCGCGCCGCGCCGGCGGCTGGGAAGCCAGCGGCCCGACCGAGACCGTCGAAGGCACTGTGAAGTTCTACAGCGCCGACAAGGGCTTCGGTTTCGTGACCCCCGATGGCGGCGGGAAGGACGTGTTCGTCCACATCACCGCGCTGGAGCGTTCGGGCGTCCGCGCCCTGACGCCGGAGCAGCGGGTGCGCCTGACGACCAGCATGGGTCAGAAGGGTCCGCAGGCCAATCGCGTGGAAGTCCTCTGATCCATCCGATCTGGTAGAACGGGATTGACGGCGCCGGGAAGCCCCGGCGCCGGATTTCCTGTTTCCTGACAGATGGGTTCGTCCTCGACCCGCTGGCATCTGGCAATATCCATTTCGGGATCAGCCGGGCGCCGGCGTTGGGGAGCTTAATTCGCGGGCCGGAGACACGGAACGCGCCGTCCAACCGGACGGCGCGTTTTGTTTTGCCCGCATGGTAGCGGTAGCAGGGCGCGACGGCGTGACGCCCCCTCCCCTGGCCGCCTCTCCCCTGTTCCCTGGCCGGCGGCGGCATGCCATTGTTGCGGCATGCATAAAAAGCCCCGGCAGCCCGCCCCCGCCTTCACCCGCCGCCCATTCACCGCCGCCCTTCTGGCCGGCGCACTGGTCCTGGCACCGCTGGCGGCCGTCGGCCCGGCCCATGCCCAGGGTGGCGATCCGGAACTGGCCTCGCCCTTCACGCCACGGCCGGTGGTGCGCACCAAGTCAGACATGGTGGTGGCAGCCAACCCGCTGGCGGCGGAGGCCGGGCACGCCATGCTGCGGCAGGGCGGCAGCGCCGTGGACGCGGCTATCGCCGTGCAGCTGGTGCTGGGCCTGGTGGAGCCGCAATCTTCCGGACTGGGCGGTGGCGGCTATATGCTGATCTGGGATCCCAAGGCCAAGAAGCTGGTGTCCCTGGATGGACGGGAAACCGCGCCCGCGGGATCAACCCCCGACCGCTTCGTCGGCCCCGACGGCCGCCCCATGCCGTTGATGCGCGCCTTCGATGGCGGCCGCGCCGTGGGTACGCCGGGCATCCCCGCCCTGCTGGCGGAGGCGCACAAACGGTATGGCAAGCTGCCCTGGACCACCCTGTTCCAGCCGGCCATCCAGCTGGCCCGCGACGGCTTCGTCGTCAGCCCGCGCCTGGCCCTGTTGCTGAAGGGCCTGACGCCGCAGCTGAAGGACCGGCCCGACATGCTGGCCCTGTTCTTCCATACCGGGCCCGACGGCAGCCTGACGCCGCTGCAGGCGGGGGAGACTTTCCGCAACCCCGCCATGGCCCACACGCTGGAGGTGTTGGCCGCGCAGGGCCCCGACGCCTATTACCACGGCATCCTGGGCCAGGATCTGGCCAAGCACTTGGCTGACAGTGCCCTTCCGGCCAACACACCCGGGGGGGCTCCGGCCCTGGTCACCGCCCAGGATCTGGCAGCCTATAAGGTCGAGGAACGCGATCCCCTGTGCACGCCCTACCGCCAGTGGAAGGTGTGCAGCATGGGCCCCAGCAGTTCCGGCGGCATCGCCATCGTGGAGATGCTGGGCCTGCTGGAACATTTCGACATGAAGGGCCTGGGCAAGGACTCCCCCACCGCCTGGCACCTGATGGTGGAGGCCAGCCGCCTGGCCTACGCCGACCGCGACCTCTATGTCGGCGATCCCGCCTTCGTCACCGTGCCCAAGGGGCTGCTGGACAAGGGCTACCTGGCCGAGCGCGCCAGGCTGATCGACCCGGCGCACGCGGCCAAGGGCCCCGTGGCCGCCGGCGTGCCGCCGCAGAAGCTGGGCGCGCTGTACGGCCCCGGCTGGCAGGCGGATATTCCATCGACCTCGCACATGTCCCTAATGGACGACAGCGGCATGGCCGTGTCCTTCACCACCTCGGTGGAATTCGCCTTCGGCTCGGGCATGGCGGTGGACGGCTATGTGCTGAACAACCAGCTGACCGACTTCTCCTTCATCCCCACCAGCCCGGGCACAGGCCTGCCCGTGGCCAACGCTGTGGCGGCGGGCAAGCGTCCGCGATCCTCCATGGCGCCCACCATCGTCTTCGACGAGACTGGCAAGCCCATGCTGCTGGTCGGCTCGCCCGGCGGGCCAGCCATCATCGGCTATGTCGCGGAAACCATCGTGGCGGCGCTGGATTGGGGCCTGGATGCGCAGGAAGCCGTCAGCCTGCCGCGCATCGTCAACCGCAACGGCACCACCGCCCTGGAAAGCGGCCCCTGGGCCCCGTCCCTGAAGGCCGGGCTGGAAGCGCTGGGCCAGACGGTGGAGCTTAAGTCCATGCCCAGCGGCCTGCACGTCATCAAGCGCACGGCCACCGGCCTGGAAGGCGGCGTCGACCCCCGTCGCGAGGGTCTCGCCGCAGGTGATTGATTAAGGCTGATTTTTTAACTAGGCCGCGACTGCGGCCGCCGGAGCGAGCACCGAAGGGCGCAGCGAGGACAAGGCAAGCGGGCGCATGCCCGCGCCCGCCGCTTGAGGGGACTCAGATCAAACCTCAAGCCGCCGAGCGGGCGGCCTGGGCCATGATGTCGTTGGCGGTGGGCACGCGGCCCATGCCGGACTTCGCGCGCTTGGCCGCCATGGGCAGGATGGGGGCGGTGATGGTGCCGCCCTCGGCCGCACGGCGCACGCTGCGCGCCACCTTGCTGTAGGCGCCGGTCTCGATCTGGCGGATGCGTTCCTTGCTGACGCCGTAATGCTGGGCCAGCCGCTCCAGCGTCACCGGCTCATCCGCCAGGTTGCGGGAAATGAAGATGTGGCGCTCACGGTCGCCCAGCGCCTTCAGCGCATCCAGCATCAGGCCCTTGCGCTGGCGCAGCTCACTGCCTTCGGCCAGGCGGCTTTCCACCGATTCGGTGTCGTCCGCCAGCAGATCCATGGCCTCCTGGTCATTATCCTCGCCCATGGAGACATTCAGGGAGGCGACGGGTGTCGCGAAGCGATGCTCCATCTCGCGCACTTCCTCCACCGTGGCGTCCATCTCCACCGCGATGCGCTCCGCCTCCTCGTCCGTCATCATGCGGTCGTGGACGCCCAGCCGGCGCTGGGCCTGGCGCAGGTTGAAGAACAAGCGCTTCAGGGCGGCGGTGTTGCCCCCCTTCAGCATGGACCAATTGTGCAGGACGTAGGACTGCACCTCCGCCCGGATCCACCACAACGCGTAGGTGGCGAGGCGGAAGCCGCGCGACGGGTCGAAGCGCTGCACCGCCTTCACCAGGCCGATGTTGGCCTCCGACACCAGGTCGCCGACCGGCAGACCGGAGCGGGCATAACGGGAGGCGATCTTGATGGCCAGGCGCATATGGCTGTGCACCAGTTCATCGGCGGCGCGCTGGTCCTGGCTGGCGGTCCAGCGGTTGGCAAGCTCAAGCTCTCGCTCGGGCGACAGCATGGGGTAGCGGTTGGCCTGGGCCGTGTAGGCCCGCAGCAGGTCGACCGACTCAGAAGAGAATGAACCCATCGCCCGTCCCCTTTCAGTACCGTCCTGGCCGCATATCGGCGCCGGACTTGGCCCAGAGTGAGGTGATTGGGGCAGCAAATCCGACGCGCCCCGTTCACCATGCTGTCATCTTTTGCCGGGACATCTAAAGATTGGGTTAACAGCCTTGAACAAGCACGCGGCGTACCCAACGCCCTTTCCAACCGCCGCCGCGAACGGATGGTTCCGGCGCGCTTGGCCCCTGCGGCGGGCCATCCGAAGTGAATGTCATCATGCAAGCCTTGCCCGCCGTGCCCAGCTGCGGCAGCATCCCGGGATAAGCAATCACTAACCGCCGGGCCGGACGCCGCAGCGCCGCCGCCGGGGACACCTTGGGAGATGAGAAGATGAGTCAAGCCGCGGTCCTGGTGGAGGACGGGAACGGGGTCCGCACCCTGGTGCTGAACCGGCCGGAGAAGCGCAACGCCCTGACCGGAGCCATGTATTCGGCCCTGGCCGAGGCGCTGACCGGCGCCGCCACGGATGACGCCGTGGGCGCGGTGCTGATCCAGGGATCGGGCGGCAGCTTCACCGCCGGCAACGACCTGGCGGACTTCCTGGCCGGACCGCCGCTGTCGGCCGATACGCCGGTGATGCGCTTCCTGCGCGCGCTGGCCACATTCCCCAAACCCGTGGTGGCGGCCGTGGAAGGCCACGCGGTGGGCGTCGGCACCACCCTGCTGATGCATTGCGACCTGGTCTACGCCGCCCCCAGCGCGCACTTCGCCATGCCCTTCGTCAGCCTGGGCCTGGTGCCGGAGGCGGGATCCAGCGTGCTGGCCGCCCGCCTGCTGGGCCATCCCCGCGCCGCCGCCATGCTGATGGCGGGTGAGGCGCTGACGGCCGACGCGGCGGAGGCGGCGGGCCTCATCAACGCCGTCATCCCCACTGAAACGCTGTATGAGCATGCGGCGGCCAAGGCGGCGGCGCTGGCGGCCAAGCCTCGCGCGGCCATGGCCAACACCAAGGCGCTGATGCGCCATGACACGCCCCAGGTGCTGGAGGCCATGGCGCGTGAGGCAACCCTTTTCGCCCAGGCGCTGACCAGTCCCGAGGCCAAGGCCGCCTTCCTGGCCTTCCTGTCCAAGGGCCGCTGATCGGGGCTATCCCGCCCGTGTCCCTGAGCGTCGGGGATGCGGGCGGGCCACGCGCCGCAGGGCAACGTCGGTCGTGCTCGAACCAGAAACACAAAAGCCGCGCCCGGTTGCCCGTCGCGGCTCTAACGTATTGATTTTTCTGGGGAAGGATGGTGGGCGCGACAGGGATTGAACCTGTGACCCCTACCATGTCAAGGTAGTGCTCTCCCGCTGAGCTACGCGCCCATCCTTCGAAATCCGCCGATTTTTGCGGGGCCCCGTTGCCGGGGTCATCGGCGTGGGCGGCTGTGTAGCATCGCCCGCACCGGCTGGCAACCCTTCTGTTTCATCAAATCGAAAATTTTCTTCCCCGTGCCGCTGATGGGCGCAACGGTGCAGGGGAATGACGCATTCCAATGGAGCGGTGGGGTTCGCCTTCCCCGGCGGCGGGGGCGATACCGGCGACCGGGGCGGTTTACCGGCTGCGTGAAAGCCAGGGCGCGAAAACAGTACGCGTCGTTTGGGGCGCAGGATAGTCGGGTAGTCGAGCTTCCGCCCAGCGGACGGCGGCGGGAGGCCCGAGACCCGGAAATAAAGAAGGCCGCGCCTATCGGCGCGGCCTTGAGTTTAGGGAGGAAACGCCCAAGAAGTGCGTTACGACAGAACCACAATCGCGGCCATGTCGCACTGCACAATATGCCGATCGAGGGCCGGTTGATCAAGCGGAAAATGCACCACGGGCGAAGAATCTTGATTATTCAGTCCATTGCCCTGGTCCGGCGAAAATCGGCTTACCCCAACCGTTGTGCGACGCAACACATTGATTCAAGAGAACATCATGTAATTGCGTTACATCGCAGGAGGGGCCTATGCCCCAATTTTCTTACACCAATGATATTGACAGCGCTGTCGCCGCCACGCTCTAAGTCGGTGGCGGAAAACGCGCGCGGGCGGGGTTTGACCCCGGGCGCACACCCTATCTGTATAATGGGGTACGCACCCCGGCGGCCGGGCATAAGGCCGCCGGGTCGTTGGAACGGGAAGGAAACGGAAAAGGAAGGCGTCACCCATGCAGGGCCTCTCGCTCTTGGCGGACATCGGCGGCACCAACGCCCGGTTTGCCCTCTCCGAGTCCTCGGAAACGGCGCCGCACGACGCCCACGCCGCCAGCATCTCGGGCGTGCGCATCCTGCCCTGCGCCGACTATCCCTCACTGGAAGCAGCGGCGGAGGCCTATCTGGCGCTGGAAGCGCCGGGCGCCCGGCCCAAGCAGGCCGCCATCGCCCTGGCGGGCCCCGTGACCGGCGACCGCATCCGCATGACCAACCTGCCGTGGGAATTCTCGATCGACGGCGTGCGCCGCTCGCTGTCGCTGGACCGGCTGGAGGTGGTCAACGACTTCACCGCCGTCGCCCTGTCCATTCCCGCCCTGGGCCCCGACGACCGGGCGCAGGTGGGGGACGGTGCGCCCGTGGCGGACGCGCCCATCGCCGTCCTGGGCCCGGGCAGCGGCCTAGGCGTCTCGTCCCTGATCCCGCGCAAGCGCAGCAACGGTCAGCCCGGCTGGACCGCGCTGGCAACGGAAGGCGGCCACGTCACCATGGCCCCGGTGAATGACCGGGAATCGGCAATCCTGGCGGTGCTGCGCAAGCAGTTCGACCATGTGTCGGCGGAGCGCGTGCTGTCCGGTCCCGGCCTGGTGAACCTGTATGAGGCCGTGTGCCTGGCCGACGGCCGGGAGCCGGCGCGCCTGACCGCCGCCCAGGTCACGGCCGCCGCCACCACCCATGCCGGCGACCCGGCGTGCATCGAGGCGCTGGAGACCTTCTGCGGCATGCTGGGCACCGTGGCCGGCAACCTGGCCCTGTCCATCGGCGCGCGCGGCGGCGTCTACATCGCCGGCGGCATCGCGCCGCGCATCCTGTCCTTCTTCACCCACAGCCGCTTCCGCAAGCGCTTTGTGGAAAAGGGCCGCATGCGCGACTATCTGGGTCCCATCCCCACCTACGTGGTGACCCACCCGCTGCCCGCTTTCCTGGGCCTGACGGCCAAGCTGGACGGCTAAACAAACGAGCGCCACGGACCCCGCGGCGCTCGTTTGTTTTGGGCTCGGGGGCCCGCTTATCCGATCTCTGCATCCTCGGGCGGCGCCTCGCCCCAGCGGCGCAGGCGACCGCTGTCGATGTCGAACAGGTCCAGGATTCGGCCGACGGTGTGATCCACCAGGTCGTCCACGCTGGCCGGCCGGATGTACATGGCCGGCACCGGCGGGGCGATGATGGCCCCCATCTCGGCCAGCGCCGTCAGGGTGCGCAAATGGCCCAGGTGCAGGGGCGTCTCGCGCACCATCAGCACCAGGCGCCGCCGTTCCTTCAGCACCACGTCCGCCGCCCGGGTCAGCAGGCTGGAGGTCACGCCGGTGGCGATCTCGCTCATGGTGCGGATGGAACAGGGCGCGATGACCATGCCCAGGGTGCGGAAGCTGCCGCTGGAGATGGATGCCCCCACGTCGGCGATGGCGTGGTTGACGTCCGCCAGGGCCCGCACCTCGGCGGGCTTCATATCCGTCTCATGCGCCAGCGTCATCTCCGCCGACCGGCTCATCACCAGGTGGGTTTCGATGGGCAGGGGGCGCAGGATTTCCAGCAGGCGCACGCCGTATCGCACGCCGGAGGCGCCGCTGATGCCGACGATGAGGCGGGAGGGGGCGTTGGTCATGATGCTGGGATGTAGCGCCGCCCCGGCGCCGCCGTCCACCGGAATTGTTTTTGGATGAAACGAGGCCGATCAGGACGAACCCGCCATTATTTCCCGATCGCGAAGGGTCATGTCACGACAGCGGGCTAAAAGCGCCGCCATCGTGGACCTATGTTCATGGGCGTGCCGTTAACCATGGCCTCTCAAGCCATCCCCAGAAGGAACGGGTTCGACCATGACCACCACTCCCGATCTTTTCGCGCCCGCCCATATCGGCGCCATCCCCGTCGCCAACCGCATCGCCATGGCGCCCCTGACGCGGGCACGTGCCGGCATGGACGGGGTGCACACCCCCCTGGCTGTGGACTATTACCGCCAGCGCGCCACCGCCGGCCTCATCATCACCGAGGCCACCAACATCTCGCGCCAGGGGCGCGGCTACGCCTATACGCCCGGCATCTACACGCCGGAGCATGTGACGGCGTGGAAGGCGGTGACGGACGCCGTGCACCAGGCCGGCGGCCACATCGTGCTGCAGCTGTGGCACGTGGGCCGCATCTCCCACACCAGCCTGCAGGAAGGCGGGGCCGCGCCGGTGGCGCCCAGCGCCCTGCAGGCGGGCGGCGAGACCTATGTCGAGAACGGCTTCGCCCAGCCCTCACCGCCCCGAGCCCTGGAGACGGCGGAAATCGCCGGCATCATCGACGACTATCGCAACGCCGCCCGCAACGCCAAGGCCGCCGGCTTCGACGGGGTGGAGGTGCACTCCGCCAACAACTACCTGCTGGAGCAGTTCATCCGCGACAGCACCAACCACCGCACCGACCGCTATGGCGGCAGTGTGGAGAACCGCACCCGCCTGACGGTGGAGGTGGCCCAAGCCGTGGCCGAAATCTGGGGATCGGACCGTGTGGGCGTGCGCCTGTCGCCCATCACCCAGGCGGCGGGCAACACCCCCCTGGACAGCGACCCCAACGGCACCTATGGCTTCCTGGCCGAGCGTCTGGGCGAGCTGAACCTGGCCTATCTGCATTGCGTGGAAGGGCAGACGCGCGGGCCCAACGGCGCCCAGAACTTCGACTTCCAAGCCCTGCGCCGGAAGTTCGGCGGCGGCTATATCGCCAACAACGGCTATGACCGCGACCTGGCGGCCCGCACCATCGCCGAAGGTCGCGCCAACATGGTGGCCTTCGGCCGCCCCTTCATCGCCAACCCCGACCTGGTGCACCGCCTGAAAACCGGCGCGCCCCTGGCCCAGGCCCCGCAGGAGGCGTTCTACGGCGGCGGCGCCAAGGGTTACACGGACTGGCCGAGCGCGGCTTGATGCCGTTTGCCTCAAACACCGGCATGACATCCTCATGCCGGTGGGGTGGGCGCGAAAGGAAAAAGGGCGGCCTCGCTTGGGGCCGCCCTTTTCATTCACTTGAAGAAAGGGATCAGAGGATCAATCCTCGATCTCCTCGTGTTCCTCATCCTCCAGGGCCGCCTGCTCAGCGGCCAGGGCGCGATCCTCGGCGGTTTCCAGCAGGGTGGTGGTCTCCAGCTCCGGCTCGGGCAGGCCACGGCGGGCGCGGGACAGCGCCGCCTCCAGCTCACGCTGGCTGCACAAGCCCAGCAGCACGGGGCTGCGCGGCTTGATGTTGCTGGTGTTCCAGTGGGTCTTGTCGCGCACCGCAGCGATGGTCGGCTTGGTGGTGCCGATCAGGCGGGAAATGGCAGCGTCCGACAGTTCCGGATGATTCTTCAGCAGCCAGGCGATACCGTCGGGCTTGTCGCCACGCTTGGTCACCGGGGTGTAGCGCGGGCCCTTGGCGCGCGCGATCGGCTGCGGCAGGTCGTGGATGCGAATCTGCAGCTTCAGGTCCGGGTTCTTCTCGCAGCGCTCGATCTCATCCTTGGTCAACTCGCCGTTGCCCACC
The DNA here is from genome assembly GCF_007828025.1 of Nitrospirillum bahiense. Lineage (NCBI taxonomy): Bacteria > Pseudomonadati > Pseudomonadota > Alphaproteobacteria > Rhodospirillales > Azospirillaceae > Nitrospirillum > Nitrospirillum bahiense. The sequence continues at coordinate 208,628 of NZ_VITO01000007.1, read as the reverse complement.
GGATCGCGCCCGACCATGCCGATCGCCACCTCGCCATCGGCGATGGCCTGCACTTCCAGCGAGTGCATGCCGCAGAATTCGGCGATCTGCTCAAAGGACAGCGCGGTGTTCTCAACCAGCCAGACCGCGGTCGCCTTCGGCATCAAGGGCAGTGCCATGCTTCCTCCTAACCCGTGGCGGAATGTCCCGCCAACACGCATCAAAACCCGTGAACAAGGTCGCGAAAAGCAATATCCGCCCGTCGCGCGGGCTGAAGGCCCCACGCAGCCGGACGGAAAACTGTGACGCGTACATGAGCTATATAGAGGCACGCGACGGGCGAGGCCACGCCTTTTTATGGGCTGGGCCTCACTTGTCGCGGCCTTTTCCCGACCTTAAACTGTCAAAACGATCTTCCCGACATGGCCGCTGCTTTCCATCAGCGCGTGCGCCGCCGCCGCCTCTTCCAAGGGGAAGGTCTTGAAGATGACCGGGCGAACCTCTCCTCGCGCCAGCAGCGGCCACACCTTTTCCGCCAAGCTGGCGGCGATGGCCGCCTTCTCCTCCGCCGAACGCGGGCGCAGCGTCGATCCGGTCAGGATCAGGCGCTTGGTCATCACCGGCGCCATGTTCAGCGTCACCTTGGCCCCGCGCAGGAAGGCGATGGTCACGTGGCGGCCCTGGTCGGCCAGGGCGTCGATGTTGCGCGGCACATAGTCGCCGCCCACCATGTCTAGGATGACGTCCACACCCCGGCCGCCCGTCGCCTCCTTCACCACGGCGACGAAATCCTCCGCCTCATAGTCGATGCCGCGCTCGGCGCCGATGTCCTCACAGGCCTTGGCCTTGTCCGGCCCGCCGGCGGTGGCGAAGACGCGGGCGCCGAAGGCCTTGGCCAGCTGGATGGCCGTGGTGCCGATGCCGCTGGTGCCACCATGGACCAGGAAGCTTTCCCCCGCCGCCAGCCGGCCGCGGTCGAAGACATTGGTCCAGACGGTGAAGAAGGTTTCCGGCAGGGCGGCCGCCTCCACCATGCTGAAGCCTTCCGGCACGGGCAGGCACTGGCCGGCCGGCGCCACGGCATGGTCGGCATAGCCGCCACCGTTGACCAAGGCGCAGACCGCGTCGCCCACGGTCCAGCCCGTCACCCCCTCGCCCAGCGCGGCGACGGTGCCCGCCACCTCCAACCCCGGCAGGTCGGATGCACCAGGGGGTGGCGGATAGCTGCCGGCGCGCTGCAGGCAATCCGGCCGGTTGACGCCGGCGGCGGCCACCCGGATCAGGATTTGGCCTGGGCCCGGCTGCGGCGTCGGCCGTTCGATGGGCTTCAGAACCTCGGGACCGCCGGGTTGGGTGATGGCGATGGCACGCATGGTTGCAGGATCTCCGCGACTACGTCCGGCGGGGGATGGTCCCCTCGCCGCTTGGGGTCTTGCACCATGTAGGCCCCCGGCGGCACAGTGACAACCGACACGCCGGAGGGCATACCCTCCACAGGAAAGGCAGCCGCCCCATGGACACCGACGACATCGCCCCGCCGCCGAGCCGCCCCAGCAGCTTCCTGGACATCGCCCGCCTGTCGGTGGGCGAACTGCGCGAATACCGCAACAGCCTGGAGGCGGAGATCGCGCGGGTGGACGACGCCATCAAGGCCAAGCAGGCCTCGCTGAACGCCGCCGCCGCGTTTTTCAAAAGCTAGCGGCGGCATGAGCTTTCGCCTCATGCCGCCGTAGGATGCGACCGCATCCGCCGGAGCTTTCCGGGAAGCCGAAGGCGAACTGGAAAACGAGGAAGCCAAGCCCGCGGATGCGGGCGCCCGGCGACTGAGGACTTTCCAATAATCAAACCGGGACGGCCTCGAACGTCGCTGTATCCAGGGTGAAGGTGCCGTCGGCCTCGATGGCGAAATGGCTGCGCACCATGTCCGCCATGCGGTCTTGCAGGGACCGGATGGCCGCCACGTGGCTGTCTGGCGGACTCATGCGGGCGATCCAGCTGGCGAACTCCAGGCGCAGGCGCCGCTGCGTCACGCGGCCCACCTCGAACCGCGCGTCAGCCAGTGCAGCCCGCCATTCCGCCACCGAATAATTGCGCACGTGCGACGGGTCGCGCAGCAGTTCGATCGACTGCAGGAAGGTGTCCAGCAGCGGCTGACCCGGCGTCACCACATCCATGAAGACGGCGATGCCGCGCGGCTTCACCACCCGCCGCGCCTCCCTCAGGCCCGCCCCCAGGTCCGGCCAGTGGTGGGCGCTGTATCGGCTGAACACCGCGCAAAAATGCGCCTCTGGCGCTGGCACGGCATCGGCCCGGCCCACCCGGGTCTCGATATTGGCCAGGCCCCGCCGTCCGGCCTCCACCGCCACGGCGTCCAGCATGTCGGGCGAAAGGTCGCAGGCAGCCACCTGGCCCACGTGCGGCGCCACGGTGAAGGCGACATGGCCGCCGCCACATCCCAGGTCCAGCGCCGTCTTATAGCCCTTGCCCGCCACCAGGTCGGCCAGCTGGCGCAAATCCTCGCCCTGGGCGTGGACGGCGCTGGCGACATAAGCGGCGGCCTGTGGCCCGAACTGGCCAGCCACCAGCGATTCCTGGTCGCGGCTCCCAACCGTTTGAGACGCGTGCTGGGTGGTCATTCCCTACTCCATTTCTTAGTCAAAGCTGCCCCGGTTCGGCGGGGTGGAGCGCCAGGGTGACAGAACCTTAAACTGGTACCAGATCCAGGTTTATACTGGTATCAATCGCTACCACCTTACCTTAAAGGCCCGCGCCCATGGACATCCTGGACACCTCGAAACGGCGCGAGCTGGGGGAGTTCGTGCGGGCGCAGCGGGAACGGCTGTCACCGGCGGCCCTGGGCCTGGCGCCCGGGCCCCGCCGCCGCACGCCCGGCCTGCGGCGGGAGGAACTGGCGCAGCTGAGCGGCGTCAGCGTCACCTGGTACACCTGGATCGAGCAGGGCCGCGACGTCTCCATCTCTCCCGCCGCCCTTGGCCGCCTGGCGGTGGCCCTGCGCCTGTCGGCGGCGGAGCGGGCCTATCTGTTCGACCTGGCGGGCAAGCGCGACCCGGACGGGGCCGCCGCCGGGGAAGACGCGCCGGTGCCGGCGGCGCTGGACGCCCTGGTCCGGGGCGTCCCATACCCGGCCTATCTGCTGGACCGGCAATGGAACGCTCTGGCCTGGAACGCGGCGGCGGCCCGCCTGGTCATCGGCTGGCTGGATCACGGCGAGGATCGCAATCAACTGCGCTACCTGTTCCTGGCCCCCGCCGCCCAGGCCCTGATCCCCGACTGGGCGGAACGGGCGCGGCGGGTGGTGGCGGAGTTCCGCGTGGACTACAGCCATCACCTGAACGATCCCGGCATGCGGGCCCTGGTGACGGACCTCAGCCAGCGCAGCCCCCTGTTCGCCGACCTCTGGCACGCCCATACCGTCACCGCCCGCGCCGGTGGCGAGCGCGCCTTCGAACACCCGACCGACGGCCCCCTGCGCTATGAGCAGCTGACCTTCGCCCTGGCAGGGCAGACGGATGTGAAGCTGGTGACGTTGGTGCCCATTGGGGTGCCCACCGGGCCGCCCATTGGGGTGGCGGCCGGTTGATCAGGCCGGGACCTTCCCCTTCACCCACAGCAGCGCCGCGACGCGCAGGGCGCTGGATAGGTTGCCGTCGCGGTTGCCGTCGATCTCCTCCACCAGGGCGTTGATCGACAGGCTGCGCGCCACGGCCATGTCCTTCAGCGTTTCCCAGAACGGCTCCTCCAGCGTGACACTGGTGGGGTGGCCGGCGATCAGGACGGAACGCTTGCGCAGGGTCATGCGGTGGCTCGCTGATGCTCGGTCACGGCGTCGACCACGGCATGGGTGAGGAAGGCCAGGTCGTCGGCGTCCATGGTGTAGGACGGGGTAAGGTAGACAATGCGGCCGAAGGGCCGCACCCAGACGCCCCGGTCGATCAGGCGCCGCTTCAGCCCGTTCATGTCGGCGATGCGCTCCAGCTCCACCACGCCGATGGCGCCCAGGGTGCGCACGTCCATCACGCCGGGCAGATCGCGGCAGGGCTCCAGGCCCACCGCCAGGCCCCGGGAGAGAGCGGCCACCTGGGCCAGCCTGGGCTCGCTCTCGAACAGGTCAAGGGAGGCGTTGGCGGCGGCACAGGCGAGCGGGTTGGCCATGTAGGTGGGGCCATGCATCAGGGCCGCCTGTGCGTTGTCCGACCAGAAGGCCTGAAACACCCGGTCGCTGGCCACGGTGGCGGCCAGGGCCATGGTGCCGCCGGTCAGGGCCTTGGACAGGGTGATGATGTCGGGCACCACGCCGGCGGCCTCGCACGCGAACATAGTGCCGGTGCGGCCGAAGCCGGTGAAAATCTCATCGAAGATCAGCAGCAGGCCATGGCGGTCGGCGGCGGCGCGCAGGGTGCGCAGCACCCGGGCGTCATGGAACAGCATGCCGCCCGCCCCCTGCACCAGGGGCTCCACCAGGATGGCGGACAGGGTGTGGGCGTGGGCGGCCAGATCACGCTCGAACCGCGCCGTCGACTCCTCGTCCACCGGCAGGTCCAGGATGAGATGTTCGGGCAGCAAGCCGGCGAACAGGCTGTGCATGCCTTCCTCCGGGTCGCACACCGCCATGGTGGCGATGGTGTCGCCGTGATAGCCGCCGCGGAAGGCCGCCAGCTTGGTGCGGCCGGGCACGCCCCGGTTCAGCCAATACTGCGTCGCCATCTTCATGGCGATCTCAACGGAGACGGAGCCGCTATCGCAGAAGAAGACGCGGTTGAGGTCGCCCGGCAGCATGGCGGCCAGGCGGCTGGCCAAGGTATAGGCCGGCTCATGCGCCAGGCCGCCGAACATGACGTGCGGCATGCGCGCCATCTGTTCGGCCACCTTCTCGCGGATGTGGGGGTGGTTGTAGCCGTGGCAGGCCGTCCACCAGCTGGCCACCCCATCCACCAGCCGCCGTCCATCGGCCAGGGTCAGGCGCACCCCCTCCGTCGCCACCACGGGCAGGGGCGGCAAGGCCGTCTTCATCTGGGTGTAGGGCAGCCAGACGTGCTGGCCGCCCCGCTCGAACCAATCGTTCCGGTCAGGAAACGATCCATGTGTGCCCATGATCAGTGGCCACACGCCCCGGAGCAGGCATCCGCGGCGTGGTGGGCGTGGTCCTCGTCGGTGCCGCCCTCTTCCACCACGTCCATGGTGGTCATGCCCAGGCGGGCCAGCAGCCGCTTGTCGTGGTCGGCCACCGGGTTGGCAGTGGTCAGCAACTTCGGCCCGTAGAAGATGGAGTTGGCGCCAGCCAGGAAGCACAGGGCCTGGGTCTCGTCGCTCATGCCCTCGCGGCCGGCCGACAAACGCACCATGGAGGCCGGCATGGTGATGCGGGCCACGGCGATGGTGCGCACGAAATCAAGGGCGTCCAGCGCGTCCTTGCCGCCCAAGGGCGTGCCGTCCACCTTCATCAGCATGTTGATCGGCACGCTTTCGGGATGCTGCGGCAGGGTGGCCAGGGTGTGGATCATGCCCACGCGGTCGGTCAGATCCTCGCCCATGCCCACGATGCCACCGCAGCAGACGTTGATGCCGGCCTCACGCACATTGGCCAGGGTATCCAGCCGATCCTGGTAGGTGCGGGTGGTGATGACGTTGCCGTAGTACTCGGGCGAGGTGTCGATGTTGTGGTTGTAATAGTCCAGGCCCGCCTCCTTCAGGCGCAGGGCCTGGCCGGCATTCAGCATGCCCAGCGTGACGCAGGATTCCATGCCCAGCGCCTTCACACCCTCGACCATGGCGCAGACCGATTCCAGATCCTGGTCCTTGGGGCTGCGCCAGGCCGCCCCCATGCAGAAGCGGGTGGCGCCGGCGTCCTTGGCGGCCTTGGCCTCGGCCAGCACCTTCTTCACCTCTATGAGCTTGGACGCCTTCAGGCCCGTCTCATGGTGCGCGCTCTGCGAGCAGTAGCCGCAGTCCTCCGGGCAGCCACCGGTCTTGATGGACAGCAGGGTGGAGATTTGGACCTGGGTGGGGTCGAAGCGACGGCGATGCACGGCGGCAGCCCGGAACACCAGCTCGGTGAAGGGCAGGTCGAACAGCGCCTGGATCTCGGCGCGCGTCCAGTCGGTGCGCACGTCGTCGCTCTCCAGGGCCGGGACGGAAAAAGCGGCGGGGCGGCTGATGTCGATGGCGGTCACGGGTGCGTTTCCTTGGGGGATACCGGGGCAATACCGGGGCCGGGCCGAAGCTCAAGGCCAGCCCGCACCTAACGGCAGCGGCGGGGACCGGTCAAGAAAAACCGGGGCGGCGCCGGCCGCCGGCGGATCTTGGGGAAACTTGGTGAGAGGCGACAGGCCCGGCGCGACAGATGATTGCGCGGCGGTGCTAGACCAGCGCCGTGAACACCGTTTCAAGAATTGAGATCACCACCTGGCCGATAATCTCGACCAGCCAGGACCAATCGTTCAGGCGTTCAGCCAGCCGGGACTCTTCCTCAGCCACAGGTGCCCCCCTTTACGCCCGCGCATCAAAATAGGGCGAGCAACAGCCCAAGCGTATTCGTAGGCTGAAATGGGCACGGAATTTGACACCCGCAACCCAGGCTCGGCACTTTCGCACGCGTATCGCGGACTCTTGCGGCTAAGCTCCGCCCAATCTGATCCGAACCGATGGCGCCTTCATGCAGTCCCTGACCGAATTCGCCGAGGCCAAGCTGGCCGAGATGGACGACGCCTCGCTGCGCCGCCGGCTGGTGGACAGCGACCGCGATGGCGAGGGCGGTCTGTGGATCACCCGCGGCGGCCGGCGCCTGCTGTCCTTCTCCTGCAACGACTACCTGAACCTGGCCCACGACCCCCGGGTGAAGGCGGCGGCCTTGGCGGCGGTGGAGCGGTACGGCGTGGGGGCCGCCGCCTCGCGCCTGGTGACCGGCAACCACCCGCTCTACACCGTGCTGGAGCAAAAGCTGGCGGCCTTGAAGGGAACGGAGGCGGCCTGCGTCTTCGGTTCCGGCTATCTGGCCAACGCCGGCATCATTCCCACCTTCGTGGGCCCCAAAGACCTGGTGGTGGTGGATGAGCTGGCGCACGCCTGCATCTGGGCCGGCGCCAAGCTGTCGGGCGCCACCCTGCGCATCTTCCGCCATAACGATGTGGACCATGCCGCCCAGGTGCTGGCCACCTACCGGCCGCGCCATGGCCGTGCCCTGCTGGTGACGGACGGCGTCTTTTCCATGGATGGGGATCTCGCCCCCCTGCCCGCCCTGGCCAGCCTGTGCGAACAGCATGACACCTGGCTGATGACCGACGACGCCCACGGCATCGGCGTGCTGGCGGAGGGCCGGGGCTCCAGCTTCGCCTTCGGCGACAAGCCGCTGGTACCGCTGCAGATGGGCACCTTGAGCAAGGCGGTGGGGGGCTATGGCGGCTATCTCTGCGCCTCCCAGGCGGTCATCGACCTGGTGAAGACGCGGGCGCGCACCCTGATCTATTCCACCGGCCTGCCACCCGCCACGGTGGCCGGCGCCATCGCATCGCTGGACATCATCCAGGGCGACCCCGACCTATGCGCCCTGCCCGTGGCCAAGGCCCGGCGATTCACCGCCCTGTTGAACCTGCCTTCCGCCGAAAGCCCCATCGTGCCCATCGTGCTGGGCGGCGCCGAAGTCACCTTGCAGGCCCAGCGCCTGCTGGAGGACGAGGGCCTGCTGGTCACCGCCATCCGCCCGCCCACCGTGCCGGCCGGCACCGCCCGCCTGCGCGTCACCTTCACCGCCCGCACGCCGGATGCGGAGATCGAGCGCCTGGCCGGCCTGATCCGCGACCGCGTGCTGCCGCTCAAGAGTGTCGAGAGCCCCAAATGACCGTCCCCGCTTTCTTCGTCACCGCCACCGGCACCGACATCGGTAAGACCTTCGTGACATCCGGCCTGGTGCGCCGCCTGCGCGCCAAGGGCATCGCCGCCACCGCCCTGAAACCCGTGGTCAGCGGGATCGACCTGGAGGATGCCGCCAGCCTGGCGGCCAGCGACCCCGCGCAACTGCTGTCCGCCATGGGCCGGCCGGTGACACCGGCCGAGGTGGCGCGCATCAGCCCGCACCGTTATGCCGCCCCCCTGTCACCCGACATGGCGGCGGCGCGCGAGGGCCGTCCCCTGGACGTGGACGGCATGATCGAATGGTGCCGGGAAAAGGCCGCCTTCGCCGCCGCCCCGCTGTTCGTTGAGGGTGTCGGCGGCGCTATGGTGCCGCTGGACGACAGCCGCACGGTGCTGGACTGGATGGTGGCGCTGGACCTGCCCTTGCTGCTGGTCACCGGCAGCTATCTCGGCACCCTCAGCCACACCCTGACCGCCCTGGACGTCCTGGCCCGCCGGGAATTGCGGGTCGCCGCCATCGCCGTCAGCGCCACCCCCGGCGCCACCGTGCCCCTGGCCGAGACGCTCACCACCCTCGCCCGCTTCGCCCCCGGCATCCCCCTGACGGCGATACCGAGGGTGGAGTGGGTGGAAGAGGCCGATGCGGCGTTCGATGCGCTACTGGCGGCGCTGGGGCTGTAGTTGGACCGATTGCCACAAACACCCACCTGTGGCATATTTATATTTAATGCCACCGGAGTTTAACGATGACGCTAAAATCGCAGCCAGCGACCATGGCCGCCAATGGGCGGCTGGTCGTCCCCTTGGAAGTTCGCCGGGCGGTGGGGCTGGAAGCCGGCGGTAAGTTGCTGGCCCGGGTCGAGGATGGGCGCATCGTTTTGGAAACCGTCGAAGCCGCCGTAGCCAGAGTACAAAAATTGGCGCGTCGTTATGGTTCACCCGACCGCAGCCTAGCTGATGAGTTGATTACAGAGCGTCGCGCAGAAGCTGCCCATGACTGACCAGCTTTTTGTTCTGGATGCATCTGCCGTTCTGGCTCTGATCAAAGCCGAACCTGGCGCTGATCAGGTTTTAGCCGCTCTATCCAATGCCTTAATCACCTCCGTCAATTTTGCGGAAGTGGTAACAAAACTACATGAAGAAGGCTGGCCCGCAGGGGACGCGGCAGATGCGGTACTATCGCTGGGCATTACCCTGGTCGATTTCACCGCCGATCATGCTGTTTTGACGGCCCAATTACGCCGCACAACCAAAGCTGCCGGCCTTTCCCTTGGCGACAGGGCTTGCTTGGCACTGGGACAGTTGCATCACGCCATAGTGCTGACCGCCGATACCGCCTGGCTTAAAGTGGCGCCTTCCCTGAATGTGGAAATCGTCGCCATTCGCCAGCCCCGCAGCTGACAATCTTTTTCGGCACCGCCTCAGCTCAGCGCCGTCTCCGCCCTGATCTCACGGATCAGGTTTTCCATGCGGCGCAGCAGGGCTTCGGCCACCTTGAGCGGCACGACCACCACGTCGTCCTCGGCATCGAAACCGCCCTGGCGGCGGATGACGATCTCATCGCGGGGGTTGGCGTAGACCGCCACGGCGGTGGCCATGTCAGCCACGATATTCCCCTGGTCCAAATGCCCCCATTGAAACGCGCCGGCCATATCGTCCTCCATCGCTGAGAATGCGAAAGAACAAACTAGGAACGATCAAGGCACAGAACAGGAATACAGGCAAGGGAAATTTTGCATTCCCCCTTTGCCCGCATCTCTGGATCAGCTGGGATGAATCATATCCTCAGGCTTCACCCAGGCGTCGAACTCCGCCTCGGTCAGGAAGCCCAGGGCCAGGCCGGCGGCCTTCAGGGTGGTGCCTTCGGCGTGGGCCTTCTTGGCGATCTTGGCGGCCTTGTCATAGCCGATATGCGGGTTGAGCGCCGTCACCAGCATCAGGCTTTCGTGCAGCGACCTGGCGATGCGATCCTCGTTCACCGTGATGCCCACCACGCAATTGTCGGTGAAGCTGACGGCGGCGTCGGCCAGCAGGCGGATGGACTGGGCCACGTTGTAGATGATGACGGGCTTGAAGACGTTCAGTTCGAAATGCCCGGTGGCGCCGGCGATGGTGACGGTGGTGTGGTTGCCCATCACCTGGGCGCACACCATGGTCATGGCCTCCGACTGCGTGGGGTTGACCTTGCCGGGCATGATGGAACTGCCGGGCTCGTTCTCCGGCAGGCTCAGCTCCCCGATGCCGCAGCGGGGGCCGGAGCCCAGCAGGCGGATGTCGTTCGCCACCTTCATGAGCGAGGCCGCCAGGGTGTTGAGCACGCCCGACACCTCCACCAGGCTGTCATGCGTCGCCAGCGCCTCGAACTTGTTGGGGGCGGTGACGAAGGGCAGGCCGGTCAGATCCGCCACCTCGGCCGCGAAGGCGGCATCAAAGCCCTTCTTGGCGTTCAGGCCGGTGCCCACCGCCGTGCCACCCTGGGCTAGGCGCAGCAACGCCGGCAGCGCCGCCTTAATCCGTTCCACCCCATAGGCCAGTTGCTGGGCATAGCCGGAGAATTCCTGGCCCAGGGTCAGGGGTGTCGCGTCCTGCAGATGGGTGCGGCCGATCTTGACGATGGCCTTGAACGCGTCGGCCTTGGCGGCCAGGGCGTCGCGCAGATGCTCCAGCGCCGGCACCAGGGTGCGGTGCAGTTCCACCGCCGCCGCGATGTGCATGGCGGTGGGGAAGCTGTCGTTGGACGACTGGCCCCGGTTCACATGGTCGTTGGGGTGCACCGGCTTCTTGGACCCCATCTCCCCGCCCAGCAACTCGATGGCGCGGTTGGAGATGACCTCGTTGGCGTTCATGTTGGTCTGGGTGCCGGAACCGGTCTGCCACACCACCAGGGGGAAGTGGTCGTCCAGCTTGCCGGCCGCCACCTCCGCCGCCGCCTGGATGATGGCCCGGCCCAGCGCCTCGTCCAGTTCGCCCAGCTTCACGTTGGCCTGGGCCGCCGCCTGCTTCTGGATGCCCAGGGCGTGGACCAGGGCCGGCGGCATGCGCTCCCCCCCGATCTTGAAGTTGCCCAGGGACCGCTGGGTCTGGGCGCCCCAGTAGCGGTCGGACGGCACCTCCAACGGGCCGAAGCTGTCGGTTTCGGTGCGGGTGCCCTGTTTGGCTTCAAGGACCATTTCGATGCTCTCCAGGCTGGTGAGGGGCGGAGTTTACCCGGATCCCCTCGGACCCCGCCATGTCAGCGCTTGTCGAGGATGTTGCCTATGGCGCCAAACACACCCCCCTCTTCCCGGGTTCCCACCAGGGAGGAGGCCAGCATGCGGCCGGCAAGCCTTGAGAAGGGCAAGCTTTGCAGCCACACCTTGCCGGGGCCCCGCAGCCGGGCGAAGAACAGGCCCTCGCCGCCGAACAGCATGGACTTGATGCCGCCCACCTGCTCGACATCGAAGTCGATGTCGGCGGTCATGGCGGCCAGGCAGCCCGTGTCCACGTGGATGACCTCCCCCGGCTGCAACGTGCGTTCCACCAGGGTGCCGCCCATGTGGATGAAGACAATGCCGTCGCCTTCCAGCTTCTGCATGATGAACCCGTCGCCACCGAACAGGCCGGTCAGGATGCGGCGCTGGAAATAGATGCCGATGGCGACACCGCGCGCCGCCGCCAGGAAGCTGTCCTTGTGGCAGATCAGGCGGCCACCGTAGTCGGCCAGCTTGAGGGCGGAGATGGTGCCGGGATAGGGCGCGGAAAAGGCCACCGTGCCCGGACCGCTGCCACGCTGGGTGAAGACGGTGGTGAACAGGGTGGAGCCGGAGAGCACGCGCTTGCCCGCGCCCCACAGCTGGTCCAGCACGCTGCCGCCGTCGCGGCTGGAACCGTCACCGAAGATGGTGTTCATGTCCACGCTGGCGTCCTTGTACAGCAGGGCACCTGCCTCGGCGATGGCGCTGTCGCCGGGTGCCAGGCTCACCGACACATACTGCATCTCATGGCCGTGGATGGTGTAGTCCAGGGCGCTGGCCGTGCCGGGCGGCGGCGGGGTGAACGGGTTGCCACCGCCGGCGAAGGCGCCCCAGATGCCGCCACCGCCCGGCGGAGGCGGGGGCGGCGCGGACGAGGCGGTGCCGCCATACAGCTCCGCCACCTGGCCCACGGGCAGCCAGTCGGTGAAGCCCTCCCGCCAGCAATGGGCGCCCGGATTGGCGCGGGCGAAGTTGCGCGCCGCCGCGTCATCCAGGGGACCCGCCTGTTGCTGACCGTTGTGGAAGAACCATTCCGTCATGGCAACGCACCCCTTCTCTGTTCAACCGGGCCGTTCGTGTCCCCCGCGGACCGGCCCCTTGGTATCGACCCCTTTTACCAAGATGGTGCCACCCTCACCAGCGCTGGCCCCATTCCCGCCGGCCATCTGGCCCCCTTTGCCGCAGGTTCGCGGCGTGACGGCGCCTTTGGGAATATTCCACCGGCCTGGGCGTCTTTCCAATAGGGCCGGCCCCGCGCCGGTCCTTCCCTGCTGAAGGACGCGCACATCATGATCACGGTCGGTTCGGGGCATTGGCGGGAATGGATGGGGCAGCTATGGTGCGGCCCGGCCCCCCGCTTCCGGTGGAGCCGGCTATGGCCGAGGCTGAAAGCGATGAGCATCTGGGGCAAGGTGGTGGGGGGTGTCGCGGGCTTTGCCATTGGCGGCCCGCTGGGCGCGTTGCTGGGCGTGGCCGCCGGCCATGCCGCCGATGCCTGGGCGTCGCAGCCGCCAGCCCCCCCGGGTCCGGACGGCCAGCCGGACCAGACCCGCAGCATGGCTTTCACCATCGGCGTCATCGTGCTGGGCGCCAAGATGGCCAAGGCCGATGGCGTGGTGGACCGCGCGGAAATCGACGCCTTCAAACGCGTGTTCCAAATTCCGGCGGAGGAGGCGCGGAACGTCGGCCGCATCTTCGACCTGGCCAAGCGCGACAGCGCGGGATTCGAACCTTACGCCCGCCAACTGGCCGGCATGTTCCGCGACCGGCCGACGGTGCTGGAGGATCTGCTGGGCTGCCTGTTCCACATAGCGTCGGCCGACGGCAGCCTGCACCCGGCGGAGCTGACCTTCCTGGCCGACGTCGCCCGCATCTTCGGCATTTCCGAAGCGACGTTCGAGGGCATCCGCCGCATCCACGGCGGCGCCGCCTGCGGGTATGAGGACCCGCTGGACGACCCTTACGCCGTGCTGGGTGTGCCCCGTACCGCCAGCGATGCGGAAATCAAGCTGGCCTGGCGCCAGGCCTTGCGCGACAACCATCCCGACACCGTCATGGCCCAAGGCCTGCCGGCGGAGTTCGTGGACGTCGCCACGAGCAAGACGGCCGCGCTGAACGCCGCCTATGACAAGATCCAGAGCCAGCGGGCCGGTGCGCCCGCCGGCCCGTACCCGTAACCCCGTATCCCCCAGTAACCCGTACCCTAGAGCTTATCGCTTCCATGGCCCCCACCCCGCCCATCGTCGCCCTGAAGAACGCCCACATCACCCTGGGCGCCACCATCCTGTTCGAGGGCGTGGACGTCGCCATCGGTCGCGGGGACAAGATCGCCCTGGTCGGCCGCAACGGCAGCGGCAAGTCCACCCTGCTGAAGGCCCTGGCCGGCGTCGTCGACCTGGACAAGGGCGAACGCTACATCCAGCCGGGTGCCCGCATCGGCTACCTGCATCAGGAACCGGACTTCAGCGGCCACGCCACGGTGGCGGACTTCGTCAGCGCCGGACTGGTGGAGGATGCGCCCTATCGCGTGCAGGCGGTGCTGGATGAACTGAACCTGCCCGGCGACCGCGCGGCCGCCACCTTGTCAGGCGGTGAGGCGCGCCGCGCCGCCATCGCCCAGGCCCTGGTCAGCGACCCCGACGTCCTGCTGATGGACGAGCCGACCAACCACCTGGATCTACCCACCATCGAATACCTGGAAAAGGCGCTGCAGGCCTTCCGCGGCGGGTTGCTGCTGATCAGCCACGACCGCGCCTTCCTGAACACCCTGGCGCGCAAGACCATGTGGCTGGACCGGGGCACCATGCGCGAGACGGAACGCCCCTTCGCCGAGTTTGAAGCCTGGCGGGACGAGGTGTTCGCCGCCGAGGACCTGGCCTACGCCAAGCTGGACCGCAAGATCGCGGTGGAGATGAAGTGGCTGCGCGAGGGCATCAGCGCCCGGCGCACCCGCAACATGGGCCGCGTCCGGGCGCTGCAGGGCTTGCGCAAGGAGCGGTCGGACCGCAACCGCCAGGGCCAGGTGAAGCTGGCGGTGTCGGACGCCGAGAACTCAGGCCGGCTGGTGATCGAGGCGACCAACATCGCCAAGAGCTTCCAGGATGGGGAAGGCAACACCCGAATCATCGCCCGCGACTTTTCCACCCGCATCCTGCGCGGCGACCGGGTAGGCCTGATCGGCCCCAACGGTGCGGGCAAGACCACCATCCTGAAGATGCTGATGGGCGAACTGGCGCCGGACAGCGGCACCATCCGCCTGGGCACCAACCTGGAGACGGTGGTGTTCGACCAGCGCCGGGCGCAGCTGGACCCCAACCAGACCATCCGCCAGGTGCTGCTGCCCTTCGGCGGCGACAGCGTGGTGGTGGGCGGCACGCCGCGCCATGTCGCCTCCTACATGCGGGACTTCCTGTTCGACGGCGGCATGCTGGAACAGCCGACCCGCGCGCTGTCAGGTGGCGAGCGCAACCGCCTGCTGCTGGCCAAGCTGTTCGCCCAGCCCAGCAACCTGATGGTGCTGGACGAACCGACCAACGACCTGGACATGGACACGCTGGACCTGTTGGAAGAGGTCTTGAGCGACTATCCCGGCACCCTGCTGCTGGTCAGCCACGACCGTGACTTCCTGGACCGGCTGGTCACCTCCACCATCGCGGTGGAGGGCGACGGCGTGGTGGCGGAATACGCCGGCGGCTACAGCGACTATCTGGTCCAGCGTCCGGCTCGCACGCCCGCCGCCAGCGCCACCTCCAGGGCGGCCGATGCCCCCAAGGCGGCGGAAGCGCCCAAAGCCAAGCGCAAGCTGGGTTACAAGGAGCAGCGCGAGCTGGACCAGCTGCCGGCCCTGATGGACAAGCTGGGCGACCAGGTGAAGAAGCTGGAGGCGAAGCTGGCCGACGCCACCCTCTACGCCCGCGATCCCGCCGCCTTCCAAAAGACCTCGTCCGACCTGGACAAGGCCCACCAGGACCTGGCCACGGCCGAGGAACGTTGGCTGGAACTGGAGGCGCTGAAGGAGGAGCTGGAGAGCGGCGCGTAAGGTTCTTCCTTGCATACCCGGCCATTGGCCGTACAATGCGGGAACGGAGAACATGATGGCCAGCCCTGCGACAGATACCCCTCAGCGCCGTGCCCGCAGCGAACGGCTGGAGGCGCGCGTCACCGCCGAGCAGAAGGATATGATTGAGCGCGCGGCGGCACTCCAAGGTCGGTCGATCACTGACTTCGTCCTGACCAGCGTGCAGGACGCGGCCCGACGCGCCATCGATGAACACCAGCGCCTGGAACTATCGCTGCGGGACAGCCGGGCTTTCGTCGAGGCGCTAAGCAAGCCGCAGCTTGTGAATGACCGGCTGCGCGACACAATTCGCCGGTATCGCGACGCTACCGGCGCCTGACGGTCGGAATGACGGCTTCCGATCCTGTCCTGCGTTCCCTGCGGATCGACGTGCTCGGCCCGCAGCATGACCGACGCCACTTTGCCAGCGGCGTAGATGCGCTTGACCGCTATTTCCAAACGCAAATAGGACAGGACGCCCGCAAGAACATTGCGGCGCCATTTGTTCTCCTTCTGCCAGACGGGACAGTCGCCGGCTATTACACCTTATCCGCCACCTCTGTGCACTTGGCGGATCTACCGCCGGAGACGGCTCGGAAACTGCCACGCTATCCGCTGGTGCCGGCCACGCTGCTGGGCCGACTGGCGGTGGATAGGCGTTTTCATGGCCATGGATATGGAGGATATCTGCTGGCGGATGCGCTGCGCCGTTGTCTGCGTAGTGAAATCGCGTCGTTTGCCGTGATCGTGGACGCCTATGACGACAACGCCCGCCGCTTTTATGAGGCCATGAGTTTTCTCGCCCTGCCCGATACACCCCGGAAATTGTTTCGGCCCTTGGCCGACATCGCGCCGCTGTTCCAGGAGAGCGGCGCGTGAGGCCGCTGGACGTCCTGCGGGCGCTGGTCGTGGTGGCCATCTGGGGAATCAATTTCTCCGTCTCGAAATTTGCGCTGCGCCAGTTCCATCCCATTACCGCCATGGCCATCCGCTTCGCGCTGGTGGCGCTGGTGCTGGTGCCCTGGCGGCGGCTGCCTTGGGCCCATGTGCGGCCGGTGCTGGCCTATTCCGTCGTGCTGGGCGGCCTGCATTTCCCCCTGGTGTTCAGCGGCCTGATGGGGTGCAGCGCCGCCGCGGCCTCCGTCGCCATCCAGTTGCAGGTGCCCTTCGCGTCGCTGATGGCGGCGGCGTTCTTCAAGGACAGGCTGGGCTGGCGGCGGGCGGTGGGCATGGCGGCGGCCATCGCCGGCGTCGGCATCATCGCCTACCATCCCGGCGGGACCGACGACCCCGCCCATCTGGGGCTGGTGGTGCTGGCGGCGGCGGCCTTCGCGTTTTCCAGCATTCAGCTGAAATGGATGCCGGCCATGGACCCGTTCACGCTGAACGGCTACATGGCCCTGTTCGCGGTGCCGCAGCTGGTGCTGATGTCCGCGGTGCTGGAGGATGGGCAATGGGCGGCCATCCAAGCGGCGCCGCCGGCGGCCTGGGCCTCGATCCTGTTCATGGCGCTGGTCTCCACCATCCTGGCCTATGTGCTGTGGTTCCCGCTGGTGCAGCGCTACGCCGTCAACCAGACCATGCCCTTCATGTTGCTGGTGCCGGTGTTCGGGGTGGCCGGCGGCGTCATCCTGCTGGGTGAGCCCTTGTCCTGGCACCTGGCGGCGGGCACGCTGGTGACCATCGCCGGCGTGGGCGTGGTTCTGCTGCGCCGCCCCCGCCTGGTGACGGCCCGAACGGCAAGTTGAGGACCCATGGCCCTGCGTGACCGCCCCTCCCCCAACCACGGCCCCCGGCCGGAGGGGACCAGCGTCGACATCCTGGTGCTGCACTACACCGGCATGCTGTCGGCCGAGGCGGCGCTGGATCGGTTGTGCGATCCGGCGGCGGAGGTCAGCGCCCATTATGTGGTGGAGGAGGACGGCACGGTCTGGCGCCTGGTGGGCGAGGGCCGCCGCGCCTGGCACGCCGGCCGGGGCGCCTGGGGCGGTGCCCAGGACGTCAACAATCGCTCCATCGGGGTGGAAATCGTTAACCCGGGCCACGAGTACGGCTACCGCCCCTTCCCGCAAGCCCAGATGCAGGCGGTCATTGAGCTGTGCCGGGGCATCCTGGCCCGCCAGCCCATCCCAGCCGGCAACGTGATCGCCCATTCTGACATGGCGCCCGCCCGCAAGCAGGACCCGGGCGAACTGTTCGATTGGCCGGGCCTGGCCCGCGCCGGCATCGGCCTGTGGCCAGCCACCGATGCCCGTGGGACGGCATGGGACGGGGGCGAGGCGCAGGTCGCGGCCTTGCTCGCGCGCCTGGGCTATGATCCGGCCATCGCATCCTTCACCGAGACGCTGATCGCCTTCCAGCGCCATTGGCACCCGGAAGCGCTGGGCCAACCGGCGGATGCTGAGACCGTGCGCCGGTTGCATAGCCTGCTGGCTCAATCCGGGCGCTGACCCCCGCCATCGGCGCTTGCATCGCCCGGTCGATGCGCCTAGGGTCGCCGCCTGCCAGACGGCCGGATGGCCGCCTTCCGACAATGGCGAAAGCCGTCGGGGGGAGGAAAGTCCGGGCTCCACGGAAGAACGGTGTCAGGTAACGCCTGGCGGGGGCGACCCTAGGGAAAGTGCCACAGAAAGCAAACCGCCTGCCGACCATCGCCTTCGGGGGATGATCGCCGGGTAAGGGTGAAAGGGTGCGGTAAGAGCGCACCGCGCCCCTGGCAACAGGGGCGGCACGGTAAACCCCACCGGGAGCAAGATCGAATAGGGGCGGCACGGCCGGGCAACCGGCCAAGCATCTTCCGAGCCGCCGCCCGGGTAGGTCGCGCGAGGCGCCTGGCGACAGGCGTCCCAGATGAATGGCCATCCCACGGCCGCCGCCCCTTCACGGGGGGACGGGCCGGAGGACAGAACCCGGCTTACAGGCCGTCTGGCAGATTCCCGTCCGGGCGGGCGGGGAAGGTGTTTCCCGGCGCCACCGCTTCCAGGAACAGCGGCACCAGCACGGGGTCGAAATGGCGACCCGCCTGGTCCTCAAGATACGCGGTGACCGCCTCCAGCGACCATGCCGGTTTGTACGGCCGGGGCGACAGCAAGGCGTCGTAAACGTCAACCAGGGCGACGATCCGTCCTTCCAGGGGAATGGCGGTGCCGGCCAAGCCCCGCGGATAACCGCTTCCGTCCCATTTCTCGTGATGCGTCATCGCGATGCTGGCGGCCAGTCGCAGCAGGGACGACCCGTTCGACCCGATGATTGCCGCCCCCCGTTCCGGATGGGTGCGCATGATGGCCAGTTCCTCGGCATCCAGCTTGCCGTTCTTGAGCAGGATGCGGTCGGGAATGGCGATCTTGCCGATGTCATGCATGGGCGCCGCCAGCCGGATGGCGCGGCACGCGTCATCGCTCCAGCCCAACGCGTGGGCCAGCGCCTCGGCAAGAAGGCCGATGCGCCGCACGTGCCCGCCGGTTTCCTGATCCTTGTATTCGCCGGCCACGCACAGCCGGTCCAGTATGGACGCCTGATCGACCAGGGCGATGTGGGTTCGCACCCGCGCACGCACCAGGGCGGCTGAAATCGGTTTGGTAAGGTAGTCGGTAGCGCCGGCCTCAAACCCCTTGGCCTCGTCCTCGACCGTGCCCATGGCGGACACGAAGATGATGGGGATGTGGCGCAGGTCGGGCTCGGCTTTAAGGCGGCGGCAAACCTCATAGCCGTCCATGTCCGGCATCATGATGTCCAGCAGGATCAGATCCGGCCGGTGCCTGCGCGCGGTGTCCAACGCCTGCTGCCCGCTTTTGGCGTACACCAGGGCGTAGTTGGCCGAAAGGATGTCCCGCAGCACGTGGAGGTTCACTGCCTCATCATCCACCACCAGGACTTTCCAGAGCTTATCCACGAGCGCCCTCCCCTTGATGACCGCCCTCGGCGGCCGCGCCCGCCATCGCGCCGGCCATGCCGGTGGCCAGGGCCCGCGCCTGCGCGAACTCGAAATCGGCCACCAAGCGGCGCAGCGGCAACAAGGCTTTCAGTTCCAACCCCGCTGGGCCCAGCCGATCCAGCACCGGCTCGATCAAATCGGGGTCGTCACTTTCCAGCACCTGGCACAACGCCGTCATTTCCTGGGCAAGCTGAGGCGTCGCCCTGGCCAGTGGCCCGACGCGGAGCCCCGGCGCCGGCATCGGTTCACCGCCGTCATGGGGCACCAGCTGCTGGGCCAAAGCACCCAGCGCGTCGAAATCGAGCGGCTTGGTCATGTAGGCCGTCATGCCCGCTTCCAGGCATTCCCTGCGTTCAGCGGGGCAGTCATTGGCGCTGAGCGCGATGACGGGCACGTGCCGGCCCGTCTCCCGTTCGAATTCCCGGATCAGGCGCACGGCGGCCTTTCCGCTCAGGCGCGGCATCTGCACATCCATGAGGATGATGTCGAACGCGTGCTGACGGGCCTTGTCCACCGCCTCCCGTCCGTCATGGGCCCGCGTCACGTCATGGCCTTGCGCCAACAGATAGATTTCGGCCAGTTCCAGGTTCTCCGGCACGTCGTCGGCCAACAATACCTTGAATCGCCTATAGGGCATTGCGTCGGGCCGCATCGCCACTTCCGGACAAAGGGACGATGGCGCGGAAAGCGCCGCCATCCGCGACGATGCGGCGGGCAAGGGGAGGCGCGCGCGGAATGTGCTGCCCACGCCCGGCTCACTTTCGACACCGACCGTGCCGCCCATCAAATCCGCCAGTTCCTTGCAGATGGATACACCCAGCCCCAAGCCACTGAAGCGGCGGGTCGCGGCATCGTCCATTTGATGGAAGCGATCAAAGACATGAGCCGCCTGCTGGGCCGTCAGGCCGACGCCGGTGTCGGCCACCGCGATTTCGACCATGCCGTGGGCCACGGGGCGGGCCTTCAGCAGGATCCGGCCAGCCTGCGTGAACTTGATGGCGTTCGCCAAAAGGTTGGTCACGATCTGGCGGACGCGGACAGGGTCGCCCAAGTGGGACAGGGGCAGATCGTCGGCATAGTCGAATTGCAGGCTGATATCTTTTTCGCGGGCCTTTTCCCGCATGAGATCGATGCAGGCCCGCAACTCACCCCGCAGATCGAATATCATCGGCTCTAGAGTCAGGCCGCCGCTCTGCAGCCGGGACAGGTCCAGGATGTCGTTGATCAGCGCCAGCAGGGACTTGGCGGCCTTGTGCGCCATCAGAAGCTGGCGCCGCGTCTCCATCCCCGTCTCCCGCTCCAGCACGAGGCCGATGAAGCCCAGCACGGCGTTCATGGGGGTCCGGATCTCGTGGCTCATATTGGCCAGGAAGCGGGTCTTGGCCTCGTTGGCCGCGCGCGCTTCCTTCAGCGCCCCCTCCAGCATGCGGTTGGCGGTGGCGATTTCGCGGGTCCGTTCAGCCACCTGGGCTTCAAGGTCGAGGCGATAGCGCTCAAGCTCTTGGGTTGCCCGCTTCCGCTCCCCGATGTCGCGGGCGATTTTGGACGCGCCGACGATCACGCCGCGGGTATCGCGGACGGGCGAGACCGTGAGGGAGACATCGACCCGCCGTCCGCCCTTATGACACCGCACAGTATCGAAGTGCCCGACGATCTCACCCTTGCGGATGCGATCCAGAATGCCCGCTTCTTCCGGCAGGAGCTCGGGCGGGAACAGGGCCGTTACCGGCCGGCCGATCACTTCCGCGGCCGTGTAACCGAACATGCGCTCCGCGCCGGGATTCCAGCTGGTGATCAGGCCGTCCAGGGTCTTGCTGACGATGGCATCGTCGGAGGAGGTCACTATCGCGGCCAATATGGCGCCGTCCCGCTGCGCGTCCGCCATCTCCTTCACCTTCCGCCGCCAGCCCGCCTCCATCTTTTCCTGGCGCCGCAGGATCGCGCGCCAAACGGCGGCACCGAGAACAGCGGACAGGAAAAATGCGGCCAATGGCATATACGTCCAGGCAGACAGCATAGGGACATGGGCACGCTCGTGCCCGGCCACAAAGGCCACGGCTATAGCCAAGCCCGCCACCGGCCAAGCAAAGAAACGGACCTTCCGCGTCGGCGGCACGCGCCCGTCCAACCCATCGGTTTCGATTTTCGTCTTGTCCATGGATCAGCCGTCCGTCCCTGGCGCCTTCAAAGGCGGTCGCCGGCCAATTGGTCGCACCTCTTTGCTTAATTTTATATTTCCGCCCTTTCCGTCAGAGCCCCATTGTTACTGGTTCAATGGCATAGGTTTGCTTAACCCACCAAAATTATGGGGTTCAAAGCACTCCAATCCTCCCCCCCGCCATCACATCACTGAAGACCGCCTGGGCGGGTCGCGAAAAAGCAGATCACCGTGGAGCGCGGCGCCACGCGCCAAGGACACGAGGCGGGGGAACATACCCCCGCCCGGCCCCGCCGCTCGGTGGGGCCAGCCAGCTGCGCCAACGAGATGGGCCGGTATGGGAAAACGCGCCGCGAATCCCGTGACTCCGTCCCGGGATGGGACGCCATGGGATTTCCGGCCGGTTTTGGGTGCCGTATGGGAATTTATGGGAAAGGGCGGTGAAAGCACCCTCGGCGCCTATATATCGCGGCCTATGACCTTTCCCTTACCATATTTGGTGCTGGGTCCTGAACCAACGAGTACTTGGGCCTAAAACTGGCCCCTGAATAACCAAGGTGGCTTATCCAAAAGATTTGGGCGCCGTTTCACTAACGGTTGCGCGGCCGACCCCCTTATCCACAGGATAGGTATCCCCTATCCGAAGGCTATTAGATTCGGCGGAAACCCACGAATATATGGGGGCGAGACCTACCCGTTCGATTTAGAGGCGCCGGCAAGAAGAACGTTTTCCACAACTGTGGAAAAACGCTGTGTGGACAAGCATTGAGCCGAGTCCTCCCATTGACGCCCATAAGTTCCCATGCTACCCCATATGGACCCAAAAACAGGGCGCGCATGCCTATCCGGTCTTACCCGGACGGGCGGCGCATTCTGAAACTGGGGCTGGTGCCGGATCGGGTGGGGCGCGGAGGCGCTGGAGACGCGGGGATCAATGGGCTTGTTCCTGTCCACATATGTGAACAAGGTCGACAAGAAGGGTCGGGTTTCAGTCCCGTCTTCCTTCCGCGGCGTCCTTGGTGGACAGACGGAGCTGATCGTCTTCCGGTCCCTGCAGGCCAACGCCATCGATGCCTGCAGCGTGGACTATATGGATCGCCTGTCCGAGGCGCTGGATAACCCCAACATGCCCGACGACATGCGCGACCTGATCGAGACCACGGTGTTCGGCGGCTCCGTCCGCCTGGCCCTGGATCCGGAGGGCCGCATCGTCCTGCCGGAAAACTTCCTGGCCTTCGCCGGCATCACCGAAGGTGCCGCCTTCGTCGGCCGCCGCCACACCTTCCAGATTTGGGATCCCGACGCCCTGTCCGCCCATGAGGCCGCCAGCCGCGACCGCAGCCGCGCCCAGAACATCTCGCTGTCCACCATCCTGGCCCGCACCAACTCGGTCCTGGCGGCCGGATCCAACGGCGGGGGTGCGCAATGAGCGAGACGACCACTTCCGCTGAGCCCCAGGTTCACATCTCCGTCCTGCTGGCCGAGGTGCTGGCGGCCCTGGCCGTACGCGACGGCGGCGTTTATGTCGATGGGACCTTCGGCGCCGGCGGCTATACCCGCGCCATCCTGGAAGCGGCGGATTGCCAGGTCATCGGCATCGACCGCGACCCCGCCGCCATCAAGCGGGCGGAGCCCCTGCTGGCCCGCTTCCCCGGCCGCCTGCGCATCATCGAGGGCCGGTTCGGCGACATGGCCGAGCTGCTAGCCGCCCACGGCATCGGCCCGGTGGACGGCGTGGCGCTGGACATCGGCGTCTCCTCCCCCCAGATCGACGACCCGGCGCGCGGCTTCTCCTTCCGCTTCGACGGCCCGCTGGACATGCGCATGAGCCTGAGCGGCCCCACCGCCGCCGACGTGGTCAACGACTACGCCGAAGCTGACATCGCCAACATCCTGTGGCGCCTGGGCGAGGAGCGCCTGTCCCGCCGCGTGGCCCGCGCCATCGTGGCCGCTCGCGCCACATCCCGAATCGAGACCACGGCGCAGCTGGCGGACATCATCCGCGGCGTCGTTCCCCGCTCCAAGAAGGACGGCATCGACCCCGCCACCCGCAGCTTCCAGGCCCTGCGCCTGCACGTGAATGACGAGCTGGGGGAGCTGGACCGTGGCCTGGCCGGGGCCGAACGGGTGCTGGCGCCCGGCGGCCACCTGGCGGTCGTCTCCTTCCATTCCCTGGAAGACCGGCGGGTCAAGGACTTCCTGCGCCAGCGCAGCGGGTCGGAGGGCGCGCCGTCGCGCCATATGCCGGCCGCCCACAGCGGCCCCGCCCCCACCTTCCGCCTTCTGGGCCGCAGCGGGGTTACCCCGGGCGAACCTGAACTTCGCCACAATCCGCGCGCCCGATCCGCTCGGTTGCGCGCCGCCGAACGCACCGACGCCCCCGCCTGGCCCATGGGAGAAGCAGCATGATAGGCAAGTCCACGCTCGTCTGGCTGTGCCTCGCCACCGTCGCCAGCGGCATCCTCTATCACACCAGCTACCGCGTGCAGGAGGAGCAGGAGCACCTGGCCTCCCTCAACCGGCAGATCGCGCAGGAGCAGCAGTCCATCCAGGTGCTGCGCGCCGAATGGGCCTACCTGAACGATCCCACCCGGCTGGAGCGCCTGGCGACCGAGCATTCCACCCTGCGCCCCACCAAGGCGGAGCAGATGGTGGCCCTGGCCGCCGTGCCCGTGAAGCCGGAGGCGCCCGCCCCGGTTCCCGGCGCGCCGGCGGATCAGGCGAAGCCTGTCCCGGCGCCGGAGTCCACCTACGTCGCCAGCGCAGCCCCGGCCGCCCCCACCGTGCAGGTCGCCATCGCCCAGGCCGCCCCGGCGCCCCTGCCCAAGGCCCAGGTCGTGGCGCTGAAGGCGCCGGACGTGCAGGCATCCGCCCCGGTGAAGGCCGCCGCCACCAAGCCGGCCCCCACCGTGAAGACGGCGAAGCAGCCTGAGCGGGTGGACAGCATCGGCGCCCTGATGGCCAGCCTGGACGCCGCCGACAAGGCCGGCGGCAAGGTCACCCTCGCCTCCGCCTCCGGCAGCGCCGCCAAGTCCAAGGCCAAGCCCATCCTGATGGCGGAGCAGACCTTGAGCGCCAAGCTGGGGGCCGCCCGATGAGTGACGCGCCCTTTTCGCTGACCGGTTTCGACATCGCGGGCATGGAGCGCATCCAGGCCCCCAGGTCGGAAGGCAGGGTCCGCCTGAACAACCCCACCAGCCACGCCTTGGAACAGGGCCGGTCGCGCCTTCTGGTGACGGCCGCCCTGTTCGCCTTGGTGCTGGGCGCCATCGGCGTGCGCCTGGCCGACACCATGGTGTTCAGCCGCGAGGCGGAACCGCCGGTGGCGGAGAACACCACCGCCCGCCCCCTGCCCGTCACCCGGGCGGAGATCACCGACCGCAACGGCGTGCTGCTGGCGACCTCGCTGGCCACCGCATCCGCCTATGCCGACCCCAAGCTGGTGATCGACGCGGAGGAGGCCGCCCGCAAGCTGGTGGCCACCCTGCCGGACCTCGACTACCGCCAGGTGCTGAAGGACCTGAAGGGCGACAAGCGCTTCGTCTGGATCAAGCGCAACCTGACGCCCCGCCAGGAATTCGAGGTCAACAAGCTGGGCATCCCCGGCGTGTTCTTCCAGCAGGAGGAGCACCGCATCTATCCGCAGGGCAGCCTGACCGCCCACCTGATCGGCCTGACCGGCATCGACAACAACGGCCTGATGGGCATCGAGCAGTCGTTCGACAAGCGCCTGCGCGAGAATTCGGAGCCGTTGCGCCTGTCCGTCGATGTGCGCCTGCAGCACATCGTGCGCAAGGAAATCACCCAGGCCATGCAGGACTTCAACGCCATCGGCGGCGCTGGCCTGATCATGGACATCAAGACGGGCGAAATCCTGTCGATGGTCAGCCTGCCGGACTTCGACCCGCAGAACCCCGGGGAGATGCACGACGAGTCGAAGTTCAACCGCGCCACCCTGGGCGTCTATGAGATGGGCTCGGTGTTCAAGATCCTGAACACCGCCATCGCCCTGGAAACCGGCACGGTGAAGCTGCACGAAACCTTCGACACCAGCCACCCGCTGAAGATCGGCCGCTTCACCATTCACGACGACGAGCCGGTCAACTACTGGATGGATGTGGTCGACATCTTCCGCAAGTCGTCCAACATCGGCTCCGCCAAGATGGCGGAGAAGTTCGGCATTGACGTGCAGCGGGAGTACATGGGCCGCTTCGGCATGCTGAAGGCCCCGTCGCTGGAGATCCCCGAGGTGGGCGGCCCGCTGGTGCCCAACCCCTGGCGCCCCACCACCCTGCTGACCGTCGCCTTCGGGCACGGCATCTCCGTCAGCCCCATCCAGATGTCCTCGGCCGTGGCCGCCGTGGTCGATGGTGGCATCATGCGCCCGGCCACCCTGCTGAAGCGCGACCCCAACGCCGAGATTCCCGAGACGCGGGTGATCTCGCCCCAGACCTCCGCCATCCTGCGCAAGCTCATGCGCCTGGTGGTAACCGAGGGCACGGGCAAGACCGCCTTCGGCACCGGTGAGCTGAAGGCGGCGGACACGCTGGACTATCTGGTGGGCGGCAAGACCGGCACCGCCGAGAAGGTCAGCGGCAAGGGCTACGCCCACAAGTCGCTGCGCACCTCCTTCGCCGGCGCCTTCCCCATGACCGACCCGCGCTATGTGGTGTTCGTCATGGTGGATGAGCCGCACGGCACCAAGAAGAGCTTCGGCTTCGCCACCGCCGGCTGGGTCGCCGCCCCCGCGGTGCAGCGCATCGTCTGGCAGGCGGCACCCCTGCTGGGGGTGAAGCCGGTGGTCCGCAACGATCCCGAGATTTTGCAGGCCATGACCATCAACTAACCAGCCCCCCCTGAAACCCACACGACAGGGCACCGCAAGGTGGGGGTCGACCGATGCCGGGCAGCGCGCTATCAACCCGCCCCGGCATCACGTGTGAGAGGGACCCTTGCGTCTGACCGATCTGATGGCATCGCGCACCGAAATCGCCGTATCGGCGCTGGCCCTGGAACGGGACCCCGAGATCACCGGCCTGACCGCCGACAGCCGCGCGGTCAAGCCGGGCATGCTCTTTGCCGCCATGCCGGGCAGCGCCCGGGACGGGCGGGACTTCATTCCCCAGGCGGTGGCCGCCGGCGCCGTGGCCGTGCTGGCGCCCAAGGGCACCAAGCTGCCCGAAGACCTGCCCCATCCCGTCAGCCTGATCGAGGACGCCAATCCCCGGCGGCGCTTCGCCCTGCTGGCGGCCGCCTTTTACAAGCGCCAGCCCGCCACCATCGCCGCCGTCACCGGCACCAACGGCAAGACCTCCACCGCGCAGTTCACCCGCCAGCTGTGGTCGCTGCAGGGGCACCAGGCCGGCGCCATGGGGACCCTGGGCCTGATCGCCCCCGGCTTCCCGCGTGAGGACAGCCTGACCACGCCCGACCCGGTGGCCCTGCACAGCACGCTGTCGCGCCTGGCCGAGGGCGGCATTACCCACCTGGCCATGGAAGCCAGCAGCCACGGCCTGGACCAGTTCCGCCTGGACGGGGTGCTGGTCACCGTGGGCGGCTTCACCAACCTGACCCGCGACCATCTGGATTACCACGGCACCATGGAGGCCTACTTCAAGGCCAAGGCCATGCTGTTCGACCGGGTGATGCCGCGTGGTGCTACCGCCGTGGTCAATGCCGACATCCCCGAGTTCCAGGCCCTTGCCGACCTGGCGCGCGCCCGCAAGCAGACCTTGATCGGCTTCGGCGAGCAAGGTCGCGAACTGGCGGTGAAGGCCCTGCGTCCCCTGCCCCAGGGCCAGGCCCTGACCCTGGAGGTCATGGGCACCCGTCACGACATCGTCCTGCCGCTGGTGGGCCGCTTCCAGGTGTGGAACGCCCTGTGCGCGCTGGGCATGGTCATCGGCAGCGGTGCCGAGCCGCAGGCCGCCGCTGGCCTGCTGTCGCAGCTGGACGGCGTGCGCGGCCGGCTGGAACTGGTGGCGACGCTGGACAACGGCGCCGCCGTCTATGTCGATTACGCCCACACCCCTGATGGGCTGGAGACGGTGCTGAACAGCGTGCGCCCCCATGCAGAGGGCCGCCTGTCCGTGGTCTTCGGCTGCGGCGGCGACCGCGACCGGGGCAAGCGCCCCATGATGGGTTCCATCGCCGCCCGACTGGCCGACCGCGTCATCGTCACCGACGACAACCCGCGCACCGAGATCCCCGGCGCCATCCGGGCCGAGGTGCTGGCCGGCTGCCCCGGTGCCACGGAGGTGGACGACCGCGCCGCCGCCATCGCGCTGGCCATTGGCGAGCTGAAGGCCGGTGACGTGCTGGTCATCGCCGGCAAGGGTCATGAGCAGGGCCAGATCGTGGGCAAGGAGGTGCGCCCCTTCGACGACGCCGCCGTTGCCCGGGGCGTCCTGGGCCTGAGTGGGGGCATGTCCCCGGGGGGTGCGGCATGACCGCGGCCCCGACCAAGACCGTGCTGTGGACGGCGGCCGATGCCGCCGCCGCCGCCAACGGGCGTGCTCAAGGCGCCGACTGGGCCGCCACCGGTGTGTCCATCAACACCCGCACCCTGAGCCCCGGCGACCTGTTCGTGGCGCTGAAGGGCCCCAACTTCGACGGCCACGCCTTCGTCGGGACGGCGCTGGAGCGCGGGGCCGCCGCCTGCCTGGTGAGCCAGGTACCGGATGGCCTCTCCGCCGACGCGCCCCTGCTGGTGGTCGACGACACGCTGGCGGCGCTGGAGGACTTGGGGCGGGTGGCGCGGCTGAACACCACCGCCAAGGTCATCGCCGTCACCGGGTCCGTCGGCAAGACCAGCACCAAGGAATTCCTGCGCACGGCGCTGGGCGGCCTGGGCCCCACCTTCGCCACTGAAGGCAACCTGAACAACCATCTGGGCCTGCCCCTGTCGCTCGCTAGCCTGCCGGCCGACGTGCGCTTCGGCGTGTTCGAGCTGGGCATGAACCACGCGGGTGAGATCGGCCCCCTGTCGCGCATGGCGCGGCCGGACATCGCCATCATCACCACGGTGGAGGCGGTGCACCTGGAGTTCTTCGCCTCCATCGAGGGCATCGCCGACGCCAAGGCCGAGATATTCGAGGGCATGTCCCGCCAGGGCACGGCCATCCTGAACCGTGACAACCCGCAATATGCCCGCCTGCTGGCCGCCGCCCGCACCCAGGGCATCGGCCACGTGCTGAGCTTCGGCGCCACCGCCGGGGCGGACGCCCGCCTGATCGACCTGGATCTGGGCCCGACCGGCAGCGACGTGACGGCCGAGATCCAGGGCCAGGTCATCCGCTACACCCTGGCCGTCCCCGGCCGCCATCAGGCGCTGAACAGCCTGGCCGTGCTGTTGGCCGTGTCGGCGGCCGGTGGCGATCTGGCCACCGCCGCCCAGGCCCTGGCCACGCTGGCGCCCGTCAAGGGCCGGGGGGTGCGCCAGACCGTGCCGCTGCCCACCCATCCGCATGGGGGCGGCAGCCTGATCCTGATCGACGAAAGCTACAACGCCAGCCCCGTGTCGGTGGCCGCCTCCACCGACGTGCTGGGCCATACCCAGCCGGGCCCCGGCGGCCGCCGCGTGGCGGTGCTAGGCGACATGCTGGAACTGGGCCCGGACTCTCCCAAGCTGCACGCCGGCCTGGCCGATGCGCTGGCGGCCGCCGACGTCCACCTGGTCTTCACCTGCGGCCCCAACATGCGCCATCTGTTCGACCGCCTGCCGCCTGAACGCCGGGGCGCCCATGCCCACACCAGCGCCGAGCTGGCGCCGCTGGTGGGCGCGGCGGTCCGCGCCAACGACATCGTCATGGTCAAGGGTTCCGCCGGCAGCCGCATGGCGCTGGTGGTCGATGCCCTGAAGGCTCTCGACAATCCGCCGCCTTCCTCTTCCTCACCCGCCGTCTCCGGGAGCTAAGACCCGCCCCATGTTGTTCAATCTGCTGTTCCCGCTGGCCGACGACTTCCAGCTTTTCAACCTGTTCCGGTACATCACGTTCCGGACGGGCGGGGCCATGCTGACGGCACTGATCATCAGCTTCGTCATCGGCCCGGGCGTCATCCGCTGGCTGAAGTCCATGCAGGGGTCGGGGCAGCCCATCCGCACCGACGGGCCGGAGACGCACCTGAAGAAGAAGGGCACGCCCACCATGGGCGGCCTGATGATCATGATCTCGGTCCTGATCTCCACCATTCTGTGGGTGGATGTGACCAACGCCTACACCTGGATCGTGCTGCTGGTGACGGTGGGCTTCGGCCTGGTCGGCTTCGGCGACGACTTCCTGAAGCTGACCAAGCGCAACACCAAGGGCCTGTCCGGCCGGGGCAAGATGGTGGCCATGATCGCCGTCTCCGGTGTCGCCACCGCCTGGTACCTGCATGTGGCGCAGAGCCCGCTGGACACCAGCCTGGCTGTGCCCTTCCTCAAGGACGTGCTGATCCCCCTGGGCTTCCTGTTCGGCCCCTGGGCGGTGTTCGTCATCGTCGGGTCCAGCCATTCGGTGAACCTGACGGACGGGCTGGACGGCTTGGCCATCGTGCCCATCATGATCGCCGCCGCCAGCTTCGGCCTGATCGCCTACCTCTCGGGCAACGCCGTCTTCGCCAACTACCTGCAGATCCATCACGTGCCCGGCACGGGTGAACTGGCGGTGTTCTGCGGCGCCCTGGTGGGTGCCGGCCTGGGCTTCCTGTGGTTCAACGCGCCGCCGGCCATGGTGTTCATGGGCGACACGGGCTCGCTGGCCATGGGCGGCGCGCTCGGCACCGTCGCCGTCATCACCAAGCATGAGCTGGTGCTGGCCATCATCGGCGGCCTGTTCGTGCTGGAAACCGTGTCGGTCATCGTACAGGTCGCCAGCTTCAAGATGACGGGCAAGCGGGTGTTCCGCATGGCGCCGCTGCACCACCACTTCGAAAAGAAGGGCTGGTCGGAGCCCACCGTCGTCATCCGCTTCTGGATCATCGCCGTCATCCTGGCCCTGGCCGGCCTGTCCACCCTGAAGCTGCGTTAAGCCCCGCCCATGTCCCAGCCCATCCTCCTCCCCTCCTTCAAAGGCCGCCGCGTGGCGGTGATGGGCTTGGCGCGTTCCGGCCTGGCGGCGGCGCGCGTGCTGGCCGCCAGCGGGGCCGACGTGCTGGCCTGGGACGATGGCGCCGGGGGCCAGAAGGCGGCGGAGGCCGCCGGCATCCCCCTGACCAACCTGCATGAGGCGGATCTTTCGGGTGTCGCCGCCCTGGTGCTGTCGCCTGGGATCCCCCACACCTTCCCGGCACCACATCCGGTGGCGGCCAGCGCCAAGGCCGCCGGCGTACCCATCATCGGCGACGTGGAACTGCTGCGCCTGGCCCAGCCGGACGCGGCCTACGTCGGCATCACCGGCACCAACGGCAAGTCCACCACCACCGCCCTGACCGGCCACATCCTGGCCCATGCCGGCCGCACCCTGGCCGTGGGCGGCAACCTGGGCATCCCCGTCCTGACCTTCCCGGCACTGGGTGAGGGCGACGTCTATGTTCTGGAGATGTCCAGCTATCAGCTGGAGCTGACGCCCTCCCTGGGTTTCGACGCCGCCGTGCTGCTGAACATCACGCCCGACCACCTGGACCGGCACGGCGGCATGGACGGCTACATCGCCGCCAAGCGCCTGATCTTCCAGGCGGATGCCCGCGACCCGTCCAAACCCCCGGCCGTCGCCATCCTCGGCGTCGATGAGCCCAACACCGCCACCATGGCCGACAGCCTGGAGAGGGAAGGCGGCCGCAAGGTCGTGCGCATCTCATCGGAACGCGTGGTCGCAGGCGGCGTGCACGCGGCGGACGGCGTGCTGGTGGACGACACCGATGGCCAAGCCCGAGCCGTGGTCGATCTGCGCCAGTGCGCCGCCTTGCCCGGCCGCCACAACTGGCAGAACGCCTGCGCCGCCTACGCCGCCACCCGCGCCGTGGGCGTGGCGCCCGAGGTGATCGCCGAGGCGATGCGCACTTTCCCCGGCCTGGTCCACCGCCAGCAGACCATCGCCACCCTCGACGGCATCCGCTTCGTCAACGACAGCAAGGCCACCAACGCCGACGCCGCGTCCAAGGCCCTGGGCTGTTACGAGGACATGTACTGGATCGTCGGCGGCAAGGCCAAGGAGGGCGGGCTCAGCGGCCTGGAACCCTTCATGGGCCGGGTGCGCCACGCTTTCCTGATCGGCGAGGCGACCGAGGAATTCGCCCCCTGGCTGGAGGGCAAGGTCAGCTATGGCCGCTACGGCACGCTGGACCAGGCCGTGCCCGCCGCCTACGCCATGGCCAGGGAAGCCATGAAAGCGAATGAGGCCGGCGGCACGGTGCTGCTATCGCCCGCCTGCGCCAGCTTCGACCAGTATCCCAATTTCGAGGTGCGGGGCGACGCCTTCGTCCGCATCGTGCGCCAGTTGGCCGACCAGTTGGAAACCGG
Source organism: Nitrospirillum bahiense (assembly GCF_007828025.1). Lineage (NCBI taxonomy): Bacteria > Pseudomonadati > Pseudomonadota > Alphaproteobacteria > Rhodospirillales > Azospirillaceae > Nitrospirillum > Nitrospirillum bahiense. The sequence goes on along the minus strand of NZ_VITO01000007.1, from coordinate 176,957 downwards.
AAAGGACGGGGCGTCATGATCACGCTGTCGCGTACCGACCAATCCGTCATCGGCCGCTGGTGGTGGACCGTCGACCGCTGGACCCTGGCCACCGTCTTCCTCATCGCCACCATCGGCGTGGTGCTGATCCAGGCCGCCAGCCCACCGGTGGCGGAGCGCATCGGCCTGGATAACTTCCACTTCATCCAGCATCACGTGATGATGCTGATCCCCACCCTGATCATCATGGTGGGCGTGTCGCTGCTGTCGCCCAAGGGCGTGCGGCGCATGGCCATGATCATGTTCCTGCTGTCGCTGGTGGGTGTGGCCCTGACCCTGGTGTCGGGCGTGCAGATCAAGGGCGCCACGCGCTGGATCCACCTGCCCGGCCTGTCGGTCCAGCCCTCGGAATTCATCAAGCCCGCCTTCGCCGTGGTCGCCGCCTGGCTGTTCGCCCAGGCCCGGCACACCAACAACGTGGTCTATTTCGGCGTCTGCATCGTCTTCTACCTGATGATCGTGGCCCTGCTGCTGATGCAGCCGGACCTGGGCATGACCTTCGTGGTCAGCGCCGTGTGGTTCGGCCAGTTCTTCATCGCCGGCCTGCCCATCCTGCTGGTGGCGGTGCTGGTGGTCTGCGGCCTGTCCGGCCTGGTGGGCGCCTATTTCCTGTTCCCGCATGTGCAGAGCCGCGTGAACCGCTTCCTGGATCCCGCCGCCGGCGACAACTATCAGGTCCAGCGCGCGCTGGACGCCTTCCAGCACGGCGGCCTGTGGGGCACCGGCCCCGGGCAGGGCACCGTCAAGATGACCATCCCCGACGCCCATGCCGACTTCATCTTCGCCGTGGCGGGGGAGGAGCTGGGCATGCTGTGGTGCCTGTTCATCGTGCTGCTGTTCGGCGTGGTGGTGATGCGCAGCTTCGCCCGGGCGTATGGCGAGCAGAGCCTGTTCGTCATGCTGGGCTCGGCGGGCCTGGCCATGCAGTTCGGCCTGCAGGCCTGCATCAATATGGCGTCCAGCCTGCACATGATGCCGACCAAGGGCATGACCCTGCCCTTCATCAGCTATGGCGGTTCCTCCCTGATCGCGCTGGGCATCGGCGTCGGCATGCTGCTGGCCCTGACCCGCAAGCGCTTCGGCCAGGGGGACCTGCCGTGACCGCTTCCACCATGGGCCCGATCGTCCTGGCGGCCGGCGGCACCGGCGGCCACCTGTTTCCGGCGGAAGCGCTGGCCCGCACCCTGCGCGCCCGGGGCCTGCCCGTCGTGCTGGTGACCGACACGCGCGGCCATGCCTTCGGCGAGGGACTGTCCGACATCCCGGTGCACCGGGTCAGCGCCGGCACGCCCGGCCGGGGACTGGTGTCCAAGGCGCGCACCGCCCTGTCCCTGCTGGCCGGCACGATGCAGGCCCGCCGTATTCTGAAGGATCTGAAGCCGGCCGCTGTGGTGGGCTTCGGCGGCTACCCCTCCGTCCCCACCGTGTTCGCGGCCCAGCGCCTGGGCATCCCCGTGGTGCTGCATGAGCAGAACGCCGTGATGGGCCGGGCCAACAAGATGCTGGCCGGCGGCGCGCGGCTGATCGCCACCTCCTTCCCCCAGGTCAGCGGCCTGCCCCGCCACGTGGCCAGCGTGCGCACCGGCAACCCCGTGCGCCCGGCCATCCTGGACCTGGCCAGCCGGCCCTACACGCCTCCCACCAGCACCCTGTCCGTCCTGGTGACGGGGGGCAGCCAGGGCGCCTCCGTCTTCAGCACCATCCTGCCCGCCGCCGTCGCCCGCCTGTCACCGGAGCATCGCCTGCGCCTGAGCATCAAGCAGCAGGCCCGGCCGGAGACCATGGAGCAGGCGCGGGAGGGGTACGCCGGCCTGGGCGTTGACGTGGAGTTGGCCCCCTTCTTCCGCGATATGGCCGGCCGGCTGGATGCCTGCCACCTGGCCGTTTGTCGTTCCGGTGCCGGAACGGTGGCGGAATTGGCCGTCGCTGGCCGTCCCGCCATCCTGGTGCCCTACCCCCAGGCCATGGACGACCACCAGACCGCCAACGCCAAGGCCCTGGTCGAGGCCGGCGGCGCCTGGCTGATGCCGCACGCCCAATTCACGGCCGAGGCCCTGGCCCAGCGCCTGGCCGCCTTCCTGGACGACCCGGCGCCGCTGGTGCTGGCGGCCGCCGGTTCCCGCTCCTTCGCCATTCCGGACGCGGCCGAGCGCCTGGCCGACGCGGTGCTGAACGTCGCCCGGGGCGGGAGGGTCGCCGCATGAGCACCCCTCGTAAGACAGGCTTCCCCAGGGTGCTGCCCTTCGCCTATGGTCCCGCCGCCGCGGGCTGGACCCGCGCGCATTCCCCCTATCGCAGCGGAGACGGCCAATGAGGGCGATGCCCCTGTCCATCGGCACCATTCATTTCGTGGGCATCGGCGGCATCGGCATGTCCGGCATCGCCGAAGTGCTGCACAATCTGGGCTATTCGGTCCAGGGCAGCGACCTGGCCGACAATTACAACGTCAAGCGCCTGCGCGACCTGGGCATTCCCGTGTCCATCGGCCAGCGGGCGGAGAATTTGGGCGACGCCGCCGTCGTCTGCATCTCCTCCGCCGTGAAGCGTGACAACCCCGAGGTCATGGCCGCCCGCGCGGCCCTGATCCCCGTGGTGCGGCGCGCCGAGATGCTGGCGGAACTGATGCGCCTGAAGTGGTCGGTGGCCATCGCCGGCACGCATGGGAAAACCACCACCACCTCGCTGGTGTCGGCCCTGCTGGACGGCGCCGGCTTCGACCCCACCATCATCAACGGCGGCATCATCAACGCGCTCGGCACCAACGCCAAGCTGGGCTCCGGCGACTGGATGGTGGTCGAGGCGGATGAGAGCGACGGCACCTTCACCAAGCTGCCGTCCACCATCGCCGTCGTCACCAACATCGATCCCGAGCACCTGGATTTCTACGGCACCTTCGACAAGGCCCGTGAGGCCTTCGACCAGTTCGTGCAGAACATCCCGTTCTACGGCTTCGCGGCGCTGTGCATCGACCATCCCGAGGTGCAGGCCCTGATCAGCCGGGTGGACCGCCGCATCGTCACCTACGGCTTCAATCCCCAGGCCGACCTGCGCGCCACCAACCTGCAGACCACGGTACAGGGCGCCTTCTATGACGTCGTCGTTTCCGACCGCGTGGCGGGGGAGGAGCGGACCATCACCGGCCTGCACCTGCCCATGTATGGCCTGCATAACGTCCAGAACTCGCTGGCCGCCATCGCCGTCGCCCTGAATATGGGCATCAACGACGACAGCATCCGCCAGAGCCTGGCCAAGTTCAGCGGCGTGAAGCGTCGCTTCACCAAGACAGGCGAGAGCAACGGCATCGTCGTCATCGACGATTACGGCCATCACCCGGTGGAGATCGCGGCGGTGCTGAGTGCCGCGCGCACCGCCGGCAATGGCCGCACCATCGCCGTGGTCCAGCCCCACCGCTACACCCGGCTGCAGAGCCTGTTCGAGGAATTCTGCACCTGCTTCAACGACGCCGACGCCGTCATCGTCGCCGACGTCTATGCCGCCGGCGAGACGCCCATCCCCGGCGTCGCCAAGGAAGCGCTGGTCGATGGCCTGCGCACCCACGGCCACCGCCACGCCCTGCCCCTGCCCTCGCCCGAGGCGCTGCCGTCCATGATCCGCGACATGGCGCGGCCGGGCGATCTGGTTGTTTGCCTGGGCGCCGGCAGCATCACCACCTGGGCCAACGCCCTGCCGGCGGAGTTGGACCGCCTGTTCGGCACCGCGATCCCCGGTTCACGCAACGGGGGGAGCCAGGGCTGACATGATGGCGGAACGGCGCATGACGGACGAGGGGGAAATCAGCCGGGGCACCGCCCTGCTGCGCCGCCTGCCGTCCGTGCGCGGCCGCCTGACGCCCGACGCCCCGCTGGGCCCCCTGACTTGGTTCCGCGTGGGCGGCCCGGCCGACGTGCTGTTCCGCCCGGCGGACGAGGACGACCTGGCCCAATTCCTGGCCGGCTGCCCGGCCGACGTGCCGGTCACCGTCATCGGTGTCGCCAGCAACCTGCTGGTTCGCGACGGCGGCGTGCGCGGCGTGGTCATCCGCCTGGGCGGCAGCTTCGCCCAGGTCTCCGTCGACGGTGGTCGGGTCCACGCCGGCGCCGGCGCCCTGGACCTGACCGTGGCGCAGACGGCGCAAGCGGCCGGCCTGTCGGGGCTGGAGTTCCTGTCCGGCATCCCGGGCACCATCGGCGGCGCCATCCGCATGAACGGCGGCGCCTATGGCGGCGAGACGGTGGACGTGATCGAGACGGCGGTGGGCATCGACCGCCAGGGCCGCCGCCGTGTCTACAGCCGCGACGACCTGCACCTGACCTACCGCCACTGCGGCGTGCCCGAGGACGTGATCTTCGCCGCCGCCACTCTGCGCGGAACGGCTGGCGACAAGGCCACCATCCAGGCCCGCATGGACGAGATCGCGGCCGCCCGGGCCGCCAGCCAACCCGTGCGCGCCCGCACCGGCGGCTCCACCTTCGCCAATCCGCCGGGCGAGAAGGCCTGGGCCCTGGTGGACAAGGCCGGCTGCCGCGGCCTGGTGGTCGGCGGCGCCCAGATGTCGGAAAAGCACGCCAATTTCATGCTGAACCTGGGCGACGCCACCGCGGCCGATATCGAGGCCCTGGGCGAGGAAGTGCGGCGCCGCGTTCTGGAGACGTCGGGCATCACCCTGCGCTGGGAAATACGCCGCATCGGGGTGCCCTTGGACCAGGGTTGAGCCGCCCGCGAATCAGTCCTGAGCGGGTGCGGCAATCGCTAAAGGCCGAGTCGATTTTCGACCCGTCCGGAGGACATAGGGAAGGACTACGGGTAGTTATACCCCGGTTGCACCGGCCTGGACATTTCAACGCTATAGCTAGCGGTTTTCAAAAAGAGGCGCCAAAAAACTCACAAAATGTTGCGTTTCCCAGCGGTTCTGCAAAGGTGGGCTATCCTCTAGGGATTGTGTCGCCTGGCTGAACCGCCTCAGCCGATAGGGAGCCGTTTGATGAGTGGTCACCAGCCTAAGCATGTCACCGTCCTGATGGGCGGGTGGTCTGCCGAGCGCGAGGTGTCGCTTGTCAGTGGCGCGTCCATCGTCACCGCCTTGGAATCCAAGGGTTATGTCGTACGCGCCGTGGATGTGCAGCGCGACCTGGCCGGCCTGCTGGCCGCGCTGACGCCCAAGCCCGACGTGATTTTCAACGCCCTGCACGGCCGGGGCGGCGAGGACGGCATGATCCAGGGCGTGCTGGAATATCTGGGCGTGCCCTACACCCATTCCGGCGTCATGGCCTCCGCCGTCGCCATGGACAAGGCCATGACCAAGCGCGTGCTGGGCACGGTGGGCATGCCCATCGCCCAGGACGTCATCGCCACCCGCGAGGCGGTGCTGGCCGGTCATGTCATGGAACCGCCCTACGTCATCAAGCCGGTGGACGAGGGCTCCAGCGTCGGCGTGCGCATCGTGCGCGCCGGCCACAACGGCCCCGCCATCGAGGCGGAGCACTGGGTCTATGGCGACACCGTCATGGTGGAGAAGTTCATCCCCGGCCGCGAGCTGACCGTGGGCGTGGTGGGCGACCGCGCCTTGACCGTGACCGAGATCGTGGCCAGCACCGAGTTCTTCGACTATACGGCCAAATACACCGAGGGCCACGCCGTCCACGTCTGCCCGGCCCAGATCCCGGCAGAGGTGGCGGAAGAAGCCAAGCGCCTGGCCCTGCTGGCCCACCAGACCCTGGGCTGCAGCGGCGTCAGCCGCAGCGACTTCCGCTGGGACGATGGCAAGCCCGGCGTCACCGGGCTGTGCTTCCTGGAGACCAACACCCAGCCGGGCTTCACGCCCCTGTCGCTGCTGCCGGAACAAGCGGCCTACGTTGGCCTCAGCTACGCCGACCTGTGCGGCTGGATTGTGGAGCACGCGGCATGCCACGGGTGACCCATCCCTCCAGCCCCGGCTTGTTCCCCGAGGGCGACAGCCCGCGCAGCCGCATCGCTTATGAGACGCGGCGGACGACGCAGAAGGCCGCCCAGGCCGCCAACCGCCGCCGCGCCGTGCCGCGCTGGCAGCAGTTCCTGGGCCGCCGGGCCACCGTCATCGTGCCGCTGGCCCTGGTCGGCGGCCTTGTGCTTTGGGGCTGGGCCAGCGGCAAGCTGGCCGCGGCCGGCAACGCGGTGGATTCCGCCTTCCTGGACGTGACCGCGCGCGGCGGCCTGCGCGTGCAGGAGGTGCTGGTCAAGGGCCGCAAGGAAACCGACGGCGCCCAGGTGCTGGCCGCCCTGGGGGTGGAGCGCGGGTCGCCCATCCTGGGCTTCGACCCGCACGCGGCTCGCAAGCAGCTGGAGCAGATCCCCTGGATCGCCAGCGCCCGCATCGAGCGGCGCCTGCCCGACACCCTGTTCGTCGTGCTGACGGAACGCCAGCCCATGGCCATCTGGCAGCACGAGCAGAAGCTGGCCCTGGTGGATGCCGAGGGCACGGTGCTGACCGACCATAACCTGGACCACTTCCCCAACCTGCCCATCCTGGTGGGCGAGGGCGCGCCCAAGCAGGGCCGCGCCCTGCTGGCGGCGCTGGCGTCAGAGCCCACCATCCAGTCACGCGTCGACGCCGCCGTGCTGGTGGGCGCCCGCCGTTGGGATCTGCACCTGAAGGGCGGCCTGGAAGTGCGGCTGCCGGAAGTGAATTTCGAGGCGGCCGTGCACCAGCTGGCCGCGCTTGAGGCGTCGGACAAGATTTTGGAGCGCGACGTCGTCGCCATCGACCTGCGTGTGCCGGACCGGCTTGTTGTCCAATCCTCGCCCGCCGCGATCGCGGCCAAGGCGGCGGCGAAGGCCGCGGACAAGAAGCGCCAGGCGGCGGCCCAGGCCGCGGCAAAGAAGAACTGAGGGCGGACCAGACCATGGCATTCACCGTAACCGGCCGGTCCAAGCCCAAGCGCGTGGCGCGCGGCGGCACCATCGCCGCCCTCGACGTGGGCAGCAGCAAGGTCGTGTGTTTCATCGCCCGGGTGGAGGAGCCCGGCTCCATCCGTGTGGTCGGCATCGGCCACCAAGTGTCACGCGGCGTGCGCGCTGGCGCCATCGTGGACATGGAGGCGGCGGAGACCGCCATCGGCACGGCCGTGCACGCGGCCGAGACCATGGCCGGCGAGCAGATCCGCGAGGTGCTGGTGGGCCTGTCCGGCGGGCAGCCGGAAAGCCAGACCTTGACCGTAGAGACGGGCATCTCCGGTTCCGAGATCACCGACCACGACCTGCGCCGCGCCCTGGCCCATGCCCGCAACCTGAACGTCTCGGCGGATGCGGAGCTGATCCATTCCATCCCCGTGGGCTATACGGTGGACGGATCCAGCGGCATCCGCGACCCGCGCGGCATGGTGGGGGAGCGGCTGGGCGTGCGCCTGCATGTGGTGACGGCCGCCGCCGGCCCGGTGCGCAACCTGAATTCCTGCGTTGGCCGCTGCCACCTGGGCGTGGAAGGCTTCGTCATGTCCCCCTTCGCCGCGGGCCTGTCCTGCCTGGTCGAGGATGAGATGGACCTGGGCGTCACCCTGATCGACATGGGCGGTGGCACCACCAGCATCTCCGTCTTCTTCGACGGCAAGATGGTGTGGACCGACAGCGTGCCCATCGGCGGCAGCCACGTCACCAGCGACATCGCCCGCGGCCTGACCACGCCGCTGGCCCATGCCGAGCGGTTGAAGACCCTGTACGGCAGCGCCCTGCCCGCCCCATCGGACGAGCGCGAGATCATCGACGTGCCGCAGATCGGGGAGGAGGACCGGGCCCAGGCCCACCATGTGCCGAAGTCCCTGCTGGTCGGCATCATCCAGCCCCGGCTGGAAGAGGTGTTCGAGTTCGTGCGCGGCCGCCTGGACGCCTCGGGCTTCGCCAAGCTGGCCGGCCGGCGCGTCGTCTTGACCGGTGGCGCCAGCCAGCTGCCCGGCATGCGCGAGCTGGCCCAGCAGGTGCTGGACAAGCAGGTGCGCCTCGGCCGCCCCTTGCGCATCGGCGGTCTGGCGGAATCCGTGGGCGGTCCCGCCTTCTCTGCCGCCGCGGGCCTGCTGGCCTACGCCGTCCAGCAACATGCCGAGGCCCCGGCCCTGGCGCCCCTGATGGAGCCCAGCGGCGGCGGCTGGCTGGGCCGCATGGGCAACTGGCTGAGGGACAATTTATGACCCCGGCAACCGCCCTCAAAAGATTCAGGCCCCCGCCATTGCGAACGCGATGTCCCGGCCGAAGACCGACGAACCCGACCCAAGACCTAACCGCACCGTATTCCGGACGCTCCGCAGAGGGGACAACGCCATGACCATCAAAGTCACCATTCCGCCGGTGGAAGTGCTGACCCGCCCGCGCATCACCGTGTTCGGTGTCGGCGGCGCCGGCGGCAACGCCGTCAACAACATGATCCGCTCCAACCTGGAAGGGGTGGAGTTTGTGGTCGCCAACACCGACGCGCAGGCGTTGACCGGCAGCGAGGCCACCAAGCGCCTGCAGCTGGGCAGCACCATCACCCGTGGCCTGGGCGCCGGTTCGCGCCCCGACGTGGGCCGCGCCGCCGCCGAGGAACAGCTGGAGGAGATCCTCTCCTACCTGGAAGGCACCAACATGTGCTTCATCACCGCCGGCATGGGCGGTGGCACGGGCACGGGTGCCGCCCCGGTGATCGCGCGCGCCGCGCGGGAACAGGGCATCCTGACCGTGGGCGTGGTGACCAAGCCCTTCCATTTCGAAGGCGCGCACCGCATGCGCATCGCGGAGCAGGGCATCAACGAGCTGGCCGGCTATGTCGATACGCTGATCATCATTCCCAACCAGAACCTGTTCCGGGTGGCGAATGAGAAGACCACGTTCGCCGACGCCTTCAAAATGGCCGACGACGTGCTGCACTCCGGTGTGCGCGGCGTGACCGACCTGATGGTCATGCCTGGCCTGATCAACCTGGACTTCGCCGACATCCGCACCGTGATGACGGAGATGGGCAAGGCCATGATGGGCACGGGCGAGGCCACCGGCGAGCGCCGGGCCGTGGAGGCCGCCGAGGCCGCCATCAGCAACCCGCTGCTGGACGATGTGTCGATGAAGGGCGCCCGCGGCGTCCTGATCAACATCACCGGCGGCTATGACATGACCCTGTTCGAGGTGGACGAGGCGGCCAACCGCATCCGCGACGAGGTCGACCCCGACGCCAACATCATCTTCGGCTCCACCTTCGACGCCCAGCTGGACGGCAAGATGCGCGTCTCCGTGGTGGCGACGGGCATCGAGACCCTGGCCGGCCAGCAGCCGCGCCAGCAGGCGGCCGCCCCGCAGCTGTCGGTGGTCAGCACCAACGCCGTGCGCCGTGCGCCCGCCCCGGCGGCCACGCCCTCGGTCAGCACGCCCGTCCGCCCGGCTGGCGCCAGCTACCACGCCGCCCTGACCCCCGCGCCGGTGGCGCCGACGGCTGCCGCCCCGGCGGTCCCGGCCCCCATGGCGGCGCCGCAGGTGGCGCAACCCGCGCCGCAGATGGCCGTTCCCACCCCGGCGCCCTTCACCCCGGCGGTCGAGCCGTCCCCCGCCCCGGTGGCGGCTCCGGCTGCCGAGGCGGCGCCGGAGCCGGTGGCCGAGCAGCCGGCCCCGCGGACGGAGGTGCCGATACGCGCCCCTGCCCCCGGCGCCCTGCGGGGTGAGCGCAGCGGTGCCGGCTTCATCCCGCCGCGCCCTGCCGACGCCGGCCCGCGTCTGGGCGCGCCCAACCCGGACCGCTACACCCCGCCACAGGCGGAGCCGCGCAAGAAGGGCATCTTCCAGCGCATGTTCGGTTTCGGCGGCGATGAGCCAGCCCCGGCTCCGCAGGTCCAGCACCCGCAGCCGGCGCCGCGGCAGCACGCCCCCGCTGCGCACTACGCCCCGCAGCAGCACGCGCCGCAGGTCCAGCACCCGCAGCCGGCGCAGCAGCACGCCCCGGCCCCGCAGGCGGCCCCCCGCCAGCAGCCGGCCGTGCATCAGGAACCCGGCCTGGGCCGCGCCCCGGGTGAAGACAGCTCGCTGGACATCCCGGCGTTCCTGCGCCGCCAGGCAAACTGACGGTATCGAATTGCCGTCACGCGTGTGACTGGCGTCACTGCATTGCATCATGTGAAGGGCCGCTTCCCGCAGGAAAGCGGCCCTTTTCATTTGCGGCAGAAAGAAGGCAAAATTGCATTTGTGCTCAAATAGATACGCATGCCCTCACGTAACATTCGGTAACAAAGAGTGATTTGAAGCCTGGCGCATCCATTGTTACTTAGGCAGCGTGACGTTCGGCTTTGGATGCACCGCAACACGCGGTTAAACACCGGGGCCAGCGTCACAGCCCAAGGCGGCAAGGCGGCGGGGTCGATCATTCGACCGCAAGCCGGACCGGTCGCCGGACGTGGAAGGCAAGGCACGCACATCGCGATTGAGGTGGTCACGGTTGGACCGCCCCGCCAGCCTCCCCCCGTCCGAACGCAAAGTCCCCGGTGGATATAACCCTGGGGCGCACGTGATGCAGGAAAGGCCCCGGCCCGACCGTATCACGGCCGAATAAGGAAGTTGGAACCGTGTACGCCGATCGTGAACCCACCACCGCCGCCCGCCAGCAGACGCTGAAGGCCCCCATCAACTGCACCGGTGTCGGTCTGCATTCCGGCCTGCCCGTTGCCATGACGATGCGCCCGGCGCCGGTGAACACCGGCATCGTCTTCCGTCGGGTGGACCTGTTGCGCGGTGGTGCCACCGAAGCCCAGGCGGCCGTGCCGGCCCGTTGGGACGCGGTGGTGGACACCCGCCTGTGCACGGTGGTCGCCAACGCCACCGGCGCCACGGTGGGCACGGTTGAGCATGTCATGTCGGCCCTGCGCGGCTGCGGCATCGACAACCTGTTCATCGACCTGGACGGGGCCGAGGTTCCCATCATGGACGGCAGCGCCGCCCCCTTCGTCTTCCTCATCGAGTGCGCGGGCATCATCCAGCAGGAGGCCGCGCGCCGTATCATCCGCGTGCTGCGCCCCGTGTCGGTGGTGGAGGGCGAGAAGGTCGCCACCCTGACCCCGGCCTCAGGCTCCAGCTTCGCGTTCGAGATCGACTTCGCCAGCGCCGCCGTCCGCCGTCAGGAAGGCTTCGTCCGCCTGGAAGCCGACAGCTTCAAGGATGAGGTGGCCGAGGCCCGCACCTTCGGCTTCCTGCAGGAGGTGGACATGCTGCGCCGCGCCGGCCTGGCCCGGGGCGGCTCCATGGACAACGCCATCGTCATCGACGGTGACCGCGTCCTGAACGAGGGCGGCCTGCGCTTCGATGACGAATTCGTGCGCCACAAGATCCTGGACGCCGTGGGCGACCTGTACATGGCGGGCTACGCCATCGTCGGCCACTACTCCGGCATCCGCTCCGGCCACGCGCTGAACAACAAGCTGCTGCACGCCCTGTTCGCCGACGCCTCAGCCTACGAGATCGTCGAGGAAATGGACGCCGCCTTCGTCCCGGCCTGGGAGCAGCCGCTGCTGGCCACCGCCTGATACTCGAATACCTGATACTCGAATAGACGAATCACGCCGCCGTCCGTCCGGCCAACAAGCACCAAAAACCAAACAAACACCAATCACTGAGCCTCAAACGAAAAGGCCTTCTTCCCCATCCGGGAAGAAGGCCTTTTCCGTTTCCGGCCGGGAAACCCGGCCGTCGGGTCTGGACAGTATTGGCGCCTCACAGCATGGCGTTGATGCACAGGGCCATGACGGCGGCGACGGACAGCATGCCGGCGGCCTCAACGAAGGCGGACAGGCGGGCGGCAAAACCGGTGGTGACGGTAGCGGCGGTCTGGTTAGCGGTAACGGTGGTCATGATCTTAATCCCCTTCTGAATGATGATCGCCGGTCGGGCGATGGTCGTTGATGAGAAGCGCGTGAGGTTTGGGTTCGGCTTACAGCATGGCGTTGATGCTGGCGGCGATCAGCAGGGCCACGGCCATCATGGCCACGCCCTCGACAACGGCGATGTCGGGCAACACCTTGAAAAAGCGGAAGGAAGCGGTGCGGCTGGAAGCGGCGAAGGCGGTCATTTCTCTCTCCATCAGGATCGTTGGTCGGTGATGTCCCTGTAAGAGCAAGGGCCGTGCCAACTCATCAAAATGGCGGAAATCCTGGGGTACGGGCCTTCACGCACCACCGCCGCGCCATCACACCGCCAGAATTTGGCCGCAATGACGATTTAGTGTTGAAATGGGCCATTTTATACTGTGCGGCGGTGAACACTGTCCGTTTGCGTACATCCCCACCTGTCCGCTGACGTACGGTTTGAGACGGGGCGCCGAGCGCTGTCACGGGTAAGCTGCTTGATCCCAAAGGCCGCGCGGGCCACTCCACCTATCGCATTCGCCCAGCCCAGAAGACGAGGATTCAGGACTTCCGGCGTCATTGGCAAGCCATCCGGGCGCTAGGAGGACCGGGGCATCTGGATTTTTGAAGAGGCTCACTACGGCGCCCCTGATGCGTAATGTCCCAAAAGCGAAAGGCCCTCTTCCCACGGGGGAAGAAGGCCTTTTCGTTTAAGCCGGAACCCCGGCCGGCGCGCCCCATCACGGCAGGGCGCGCAGATGATCTCAGGCATCACAGCATGGCGTTGATGCACAGGGCCATGACGGCGGCGACGGACAGCATGCCGGCAGCCTCGACGAAAGCGGACAGGCGGGCGGCAAAACCGGTGGTGACGGTAGCGGCGGTCTGGTTAGCGGTAACGGTGGTCATGATCTTAATCCCCTTCTGAATGATGATCGCTGGTCAGGCGACGGTCGTTGATGAGAAGCGCGTGAGGTTTGGGTTCGGCTTACAGCATGGCGTTGATGCTGGCGGCGATCAGCAGGGCCACGGCTATCATGGCCACGCCCTCGACGGCGGCGGTATCGGGCAACACCTTGAAAAAGCGGAAGGAAGCGGTGCGGCTGGAAGCGGCGAAGGCGGTCATTTCTTTCTCCATCAGGATCGTTGGTCGGTGATGTCCCTGTAAGAGCAAGGGCCGTGCCAACTCATCAAAATGGCGGAAATCCTGGGGTGCGGGCCTTCACGCACCACCGCCGCGCCATCACACCACCAGAATTTGGTCGTAAAGGCGATTTAGTGTTTAAATAGGTGATTCCATCTTGTGCGGTGGCGGACACTGTCCATTTCCGGACACCTGCAACCGTCCACCCCCGGACACCCACGCCGCTGGCCGAATGGAAGCCGGCCGCCCCTACCAACAGGCGGGCGGACGAGGGAAAGAACAGGCGATATATAGCCCAACAAGATGAACGCCGAGAAAAGCGAAAGGCCCTCTTCCCGTCTGGAAAGAAGGCCTTTTCGATTGCGCCGGAACCCCGGCTGGCGCGCCCATCACAGGGGGACGCGCGTTCCGATCAGCGATGTCACAGCATGGCGTTGATGCACAGGGCCATGGCACCGGCGACGGTCAGCATGCCGGCAGCCTCGACCAGGCTGGTCAGGCGGGCCATCAGGCCGGCGGTGGCGGTGCGGCGGGTGGCGGGCCGGTTGGCGGTAACGGTGGTCATGATTACTATCCCCTTTTCTTATGGACGGCCGCTGGTCAGACGGCAGCGATTGAATGGTTCCGGCTTAGAGCATGGCGTTGATGCTGGCGGCGATCAGCAGGGCCACAGCCGTCATGGCGACGGCCTCGATGGCGTCAATGCTGGGCAAGCCCTTGAAGAAGCGGAAAGAAGCGGTGCGGCTGGCGGTGGCGTAGGCGGTCATTGTCATCTCCATCAGGGTCGGTGTTTGGCGATGTCCCCATAAGAGCAAGGGGCGTGCCAATACATATGAATCTATTTATTTCAATGACTTATGCTGGAGCTCATCAACCAATAACGACGTCATCGTCATTAAATGGCGGCATCTGCAATTTATTGCCAAAATACACGACACCATCCTGTTCACCTCCGAACACTGTTCGTTTACGGACACTCATTCCGATCCGCACCAGCGACCCCAAAAAGCGAAAGGCCCTCTTCCCCGCGAGGGAAGAAGGCCTTTTCGGTTGTGCCGGCGATCCGGCCAGCGCCGCTCCCTTTATGACGCACAGGAGCGGCGCGCGTATCCCAGAGGGCGTTTACAGCATGGCGTTGATGCACAGCGCGATGACGGCGGCGACGGCCAGCATGCCAGCGGTTTCGACCACGGCGGCAGCGCGCGGCAAGACGGCGCTCAGGCGGTCGGCGAAGCTGGTGACGTTGCTGTTCGGGGCGCTGACGGTCCGGGTGCTCATGATTGCGTATCCCTATCTTCGTTCAATGTGTCTGGATCAAAGCATCGTGTTCACGCTGACGCTGATCACCAGCGCCACGGCCAGCATGGCGACGGTCTCGACCATCTCGGTGCTGGGCAGATACTTGAAGAAACGGAAGGAAGCGGTGCGGGGCGCGGCATTGAAGGACGACATCTTGATCTCCATCGGAGCGTGGTGGGTTGATGCCTGCCTTATCAGCAAGGGGTGTGCCAACCGCCGGAAGCCGCGGGATTCCGTCGTTCTTGGTTAAGGGTTTATGGATCGTTGACCAAGTCGCGCCATTAATTGGCCGCATTCGCCACATTTAGCGAATATGACTACCATTTCAGCGTCCGGAATCGCCCACTGTCCGTTTTCGGACAGATGGACCCGTCCATCGCCGCACAGCGGACCGCTGTCGACAGCCGCCGTCAGCCGCCGAACCACACCTTGGTATCGAGGTAGCGCGACGCCAGGAAGCGATAGAGGCGGCCGATCTCAAGCATCGCCTCGTCCTTCGCCGGATCCAGGGTCTTCCAGCGCTGGGGCAGGTCCTCCCAGGCCAGGGTTTCGAAGTGCAGGTTGTCCCGGTGCCGGCGCAGCATGGCGACAGTGCCCTCGAACTGCTTCAGCGCCGCCACGGCCTCGCCCGTGCCGGCCTCCACCTCATCGAACCAGGCGCGATACTTTTCCACCGGCACCTTCAGCAACGACTGGATGCGGCGCAGCTGGTGGTCCAGCTCGCGATCACCACGTGCCAGCTTCTGCATCTCGCGCAGCTTGCGGCCTATGTCGAACACCGGTTTGAAGTACTCCCGCAGCGCCTCCAGGAAGGCCAACTCGTTGGCCAGCACCTCCACCCTGTCCACCACCTCCTGCTTGCGCTCGGCGGCCACGCCGACCAGGGCGGCGATTTCGGCCGCCTGTTCGCGCATGCGGCGCTTGGCCTCCTCGCTCTCATCCAAGGCGGCGGTGGCGTCGGCGCGGGCGCCGGCGATGGCCTTCAGCAGCGACCCGCCGATCTTGATGAAGGCCAGGTCGCGGTGGCGGGACTCGATGGTCCAGGAGGCCGTTCCGTCCACGATTTCCGACGGGATGCGATCCCCGTTATGGATGATGCGCACGAAACGCAGGCTCTGCGCGATCATGCCCAGGAGCTGGCCGTCACCGCTTTCCGGAGAGATGGAAAACATCTGCGCCACCTGCCGCAGGGGAATGGCGCCCCGGGCATCGCCCAGGTCGATCTGCAGCACCGGCTCGCCATGGCTGAGCGTGAAAAAGGAATTGGGCAGGCACAACGCCGGATGCGCGAAGTTGAATTCCGTGATGCTGAGCTTGGCCGTCTTGTCGGGCATGGTGGTGAAAGGGTGTCCTGGAAAGGCGACTTAATAAAGTATCTAGCGGTTGCCCTGCCGTACATCCACCCCCGAACGCGGTCGGGTGTCGATGCCAAAATGCCCCGCCAGCCCCCATCCTATACACCCGTGTAGGTGACCTCAGAACGGAATGAATAGGGATCAGAACCATCTATTTCGCGGCCTCGAATTTTCTGGTTGATGGACATGGCCACTCATGCAACCTTCTGAACCATTCTCAATCCCAAAATTTTGGAGGCCTCCTTGATTCGTAACGTATCATCCCGCGCCCTGTATGCGCTGACCCTGCTTGCCGCGACGTTCCTTTTCGCCACCGCTTCCGAAGCAGGGGCCGCCACCTGGAACGGCTACATACCAAGCCCATACGTGTCTGATCTTGTCGCCCTATTTCACTTTATTTCCTGATAGTCCCTCAATTATTTAGAAACCGGGACGAAGCAGGATCAACGCAGGAAGTCTTTGGCCTGCTTCTTCATTTCCATTAAAGTCGCAGGCTCGCCTATTAGGCCAATACACCATAGGCATAAGGCGACAGCGGGCTCACCCATCCGCTTGCCACAAAAAAAATCGCTATTCGGTCGACAATGTGCCGCTTGGCGACGGGCGGTTGACCCGTGCTATAACACGCCGTCGCGCATCCCGCCGCCTATTCCGCTCCGAGAAGATGCCCTTGTCCTTCCTTCGCATTGCCTTGTCGCCCCGTCGCCTCCGCCGCCTGGTCCCGCTCACCGCCCCCCTGGCGCTGCTCGCGGTTGCGGCTTGCTCCAGCGACGAGAAGGAGGCGCCCTACATCGAACGCCCGGTGGAGCAGATCTACTCCGAGGCGGGCAACGCCATCGATCGCGGCGAATACCAGAAGGCGGCCCTGCTGTTCGGCGCCGTGGAACAGCAGCACCCCTATTCCACCTGGGCCATGCGCGCCGAGCTGATGGCCGCCTACGCCTATTACCAGGCCAACAAGTATGAAGAGGCCATCGGCTCGCTGGACCGTTTCATCAGCCTGCACCCCGGCAACCCCAACGTCGCCTACGCCTATTACCTGAAGGGCCTCTGCTATTATGAGCAGATCTCCGACGTGCGGCGCGACCAGACCCCGACCGTGCAGTCGCTGAAGTCCCTGGAAGAGGTCATCCGCCGCTTCCCCACCAGCCCTTACGCCCGCGACGCCAAGCTGAAGATCGACCTGACCCGCGACCATCTGGCGGGTAAGGAGATGGACATTGGGCGCTATTACCAGAGCGTGGGCCTGAACCTGGCCGCCATGAAGCGCTTCCGCCAGGTGGTGGACCAGTACCAGAGCACCAGCCACGTGCCGGAGGCCCTGCACCGCCTGGTGGAGGTCTACCTGTCGCTGGGCATGCTGGATGAGGCGCGCAAGGCCGCCGCCGTGCTGGGCTACAACTACCCGGGCAGCGACTGGTACCAGAACACCTACGACCTGGTGAAGGACCTGCCCAAGCCGCGCGTCATCCCGGTCAACCTGACGGCCCAGCCCGCCGATACGCCGGCGGCCACCCCGGCGGCCGGCCCCCGCGCCGGCGCGCCGGTCGCGGCCCCCGAGGGCCAGACGGCACCAGCTGTGGACAAGCCGGACGCCAAGCCGGCCGACCTGAAGGCGCCGGAGCAGAAGACGACAGACCAGAAGGCCGACGACAAGGGCGAGAAGCCCCGCCAGGAAAGCAAGGACCGCGGCTTCTTGGGTTGGCTTTTCGGCGATTAAGTCCTAGAAAAATCATATCCCGACAGCGGGGCTCCGGATCGGCGACAGACCAGTCCGGGGCCCTTGTCGTCTAAAGAGCGCCGTCTGAAGAGTATCGTCCCCAAGGCTCGCAAAACCGGGTGAGTTGCCATGCTGGCGTCCCTCTCGATCCGTGACGTGGTCCTGATCGAACGGCTGAACCTGTCGTTCGGCCAAGGCTTGTGCGTGCTGACCGGTGAGACCGGCGCCGGCAAGTCCATCCTGCTGGACGCGCTGGGCCTGGCCCTGGGCGGCCGGGGCGACAGCGGCCTGGTGCGCCACGGCGCCGACCAGGCGACGGTGGTGGCCGAGTTCGATCTGGCCGCGCGCGGGGCCAATGGGGGATCGGACCACCCCGCCCTGGCCCTGCTGCGCGAGCAGGACCTGGATGCCGACACCACCCTGGTCTTGCGCCGCACCGTCACCGCCGACGGTCGTTCCCGCGCCTTCATCAACGACCAGCCGGTGGGCGTGGCCCTGCTGCGCCGCGTGGGTGAGACGCTGGTGGAGGTGCACGGCCAATTCGACACCCACGGCCTGCTGAACCCCCTGACCCACCGCGACCTGCTGGACGACTACGCCGGGCTGGCGCCCAAGCGCGCGCAGTTGTCCGGCCTTTACCGCGCCTGGCAGGCGGCGGAGGCGGCCCGTGCCGATGCGGACCGCGAGGCCGCCCGTGCGCGCGAGGAAGAGGAATACGTCCGCCACGCGCTGTCCGAACTGGATGCGCTGGATCCCAAGGACAATGAGGAAGAGGCGCTGGCGGAAAAGCGCGCCGTCATGATGCACCGGGAAAAGCTGGTTGAAGCGCTGACGGGTGCGGCCGGCGACATCTCCGGCGAGCGGGGGGCCGAGCGCGCCATCGCCAACGCCCTGCGCCACCTGACCCGCGTGGCCGACAAGGCCGCCGGCCAGCTGGACCCGCTGATCGCCGTCCTGGACCAGGCGGCCGCCGAGATTGGGGAGGCCGCGCGCACCCTTCAGGTCATGGCCGGCGACATGGACCACGACGGCGCCAGCCTGGAAAAGCTGGAGGAGCGGCTGTTCGCCCTGCGCGCCTGCGCCCGCAAGCACGGCATCGGCGTGAGCGGCCTTGCCACCTTGCGCGCCGACTTCGCCCGCCGCCTGTCGCTGATCGAGGACCAGGGCGACCTGCTGACCCGCCTGGCCAAGGACGCCGCCGAGGCGAAGCAGGCCTACGCCGCCGCCGCGTCGTCCCTGACGGAGGAGCGGCGCCGGGTGGCCGGCAAGCTGGACCGGGCCGTCATGGCCGAGCTGGCGCCCCTGAAGCTGGAAAAGGCGCGCTTCGTCACCGCGGTCGAGCCGGTGGGTGAGGCCGAGTGGGGCCCCGGCGGCAGCGACCGCGTGGCCTTCACCGTCGCCACCAATCCCGGCGCCCCGCCGGGCCCGTTGGCCAAGATCGCGTCCGGCGGCGAACTCGCCCGCTTCATGTTGGCGCTGAAGGTGATCCTGGCCCAGGTCGGCACCGTGCCCACCCTGGTGTTCGACGAGGTCGACACCGGCATCGGCGGTGCCGTGGCCAATGCCGTGGGTGAACGCCTGGCCCGTTTGGGCGCCGGCCTGCAGGTTCTGGTGGTGACGCACAGCCCGCAGGTGGCGGCGCGCGGCCAGCAGCACCTGAACGTGCGCAAGCGCGTGGCCGCCGGCAAAACCACCACCGACGTGGTCATCCTGTCACCGGAGGAGCGGCGGGAAGAGATCGCCCGCATGCTGTCGGGCGCCGAGATCACCGCCGCCGCCCGCGCCGCCGCGTCCGAGCTGATGGCCGCCGGCTGAGCCGGCGCCGTTCCCTTCCGCCTTTCATCCCGAGTACTGCCATGGCCGCCAAGCAAGCCATCGACGCCCTGACCCCAGAGGATGCCCGGGCGGAACACGCCCAGCTGGTGGCGGAGATCGGCCACCACCGTGCCCTCTATTACCAGAAGGACGCGCCGGAAATTTCCGACGCCGACTACGACGCCCTGGAACGGCGGCTGGTGGCCATCGAGCAGCGCTTCCCTGAACTGGCCGGCGCCCACAGTCCCACGGCCACGGTGGGGGCCGCCCCCGCCGCCGGCTTCGGCAAGGTGAAGCACAAGGTGCCCATGCTGTCGCTGGGCAACGCCTTCGAGGATGAGGACGTCACCGATTTCGTCGCCAGCATCCGCCGCTTTCTGGTGCTGGACGAGGCCGCCCCGCTGGATTTCGTGGCCGAGCCCAAGATCGACGGCCTGTCCCTGTCCATCCGCTATGAGGACGGCCAGCTGGTGCAGGCCGCCACGCGCGGCGACGGGGCGGAGGGCGAGGACGTCACCGCCAACGTCCGCACCATCGACGACATCCCCAACACGCTGACGGGGCCAGTTTCCGGAAAGGGGGCCCCGGCCGTCCTGGAAGTGCGGGGCGAGGTCTATATGCGGCGCGAGGACTTCCTGGCGCTGAACAAGGCGCAGGCGGAGAAGGGCGAGAAGGTCTTCGCCAACCCGCGCAACGCCGCCGCCGGCAGCCTTCGCCAGCTGGACGCCAGCATCACGGCGGGCCGGCCCCTGCGCTTCTTCGCCTATACCTGGGGTGAGCTGTCGGAGCCGCTGGGCGCCACCCAGTCGGAGAGCCGCCAACGCCTGGCCGACCTGGGCTTCACCATCAGCGAGCCGTCGCGCCTGTGCCGCACGGCAGACGAGCTGCTGGACTATTACCGCTGGATCGGCGGCCAGCGCGCCACCCTGCCCTTCGACATCGACGGCGTGGTCTACAAGGTGGACCGGCTGGATCTGCAGGAACGCCTGGGCTTCCGCACCCGCACGCCGCGCTGGGCCACCGCTCACAAATACCCGGCGGAGAAGGCGCAAACCCTGCTGAAGGCCATCAGCATCCAGGTGGGACGCACCGGCGCCCTGACCCCGGTGGCGGAGCTGGAGCCCATCACCGTGGGCGGCGTGGTCGTCTCGCGCGCCACCTTGCACAACGAGGATGAGATCCGCCGCAAGGACGTGCGGGTGGGCGACACCGTCATCGTCCAGCGCGCCGGCGACGTGATCCCCCAGATCGTCGGCGTCGTGCCCAACCTGCGTCCGGCCGACAGCCATCCCTTCGAATTCCCCACCCACTGCCCCGCCTGCGGCAGCCTGGCCGTGCGCTCCGCCGCCGAGAAGGCGGACGCGGCGGCGGAAGTGGTGGCGGTGGAAAGCGGCCCCCCGGATGACGGCGCCGCCGTCGAGGGTGCGGAAGCGCCCGCCCCCGAGGAAACGGTGGCCGAGCCGGACGGCGTGGTGCGGCGCTGCACCGGCGGCCTGATCTGCCCCGCCCAGGCGGTGGAACGCCTGATCCACTTCACCAGCCGCCTGGCCTTCGACATCGAGGGCCTGGGCATCGAGCGCATGCGCCTGTTCCACAGCCAAGGCCGCATCCGCGAGCCGGCCGACATCTTCACCTTGGAGAAGCGCGAGAGCGAGCGCCTGGACCGCATCGTCACCATGACCGGCTTCGGCAAGAAGTCGGTGGAGAAGCTGTTCGCCGCCATCGAGGCCCGCCGCACCATAGGCCTGGACCGCCTGATCTACGCCCTGGGCATCCGCCAGGTGGGCGAGGCCACGGCCAAGCTGCTGGCCCGCCACTATCTGACGGTGGACCACTGGCGGGATGCCATGATCAAGGCGGCGGAGGAGCGGGCCGGCCAACCGACCGAGCGCAAGCCGGAGCTGGTGGGCGAGGCCTATGCCGAGCTGTGCGCCATCGAGCAGATCGGCGTGGGCGTGGCCGACGACATGATGGCCTTCTTCCGCGAGGAGCATAACCGCGCCCTGCTGGACCGCCTGCTGGCCCAGATCACCGTGGAGACCTACCAGCGGCCCACCACCACCGGGTCGCCGGTCGTGGGCAAGACCGTGGTCTTCACCGGCACGCTGGAGACCATGGGCCGCAGCGAGGCCAAGGCCAAAGCCGAGGGCCTGGGCGCCAAGGTAGCCGGCTCCGTCAGCGCCAAGACCGACTATGTCGTCGTCGGCGCCGACGCCGGCTCCAAGGCCACCAAGGCCCGCGAGCTGGGCCTGACCATCCTGACGGAACAGGAGTGGGTGGACCTGATCAGCGGCAAGACCGGTGCCCCGGAATAGTGGCGAAATCCACCACCCACCTGGCGTGAAGGACGATTAAATCGCCGTTCACGTTGGGTGGCCCCAGGGACGCCTCAGGATTCCTGCGGGTTTTGCAATTGGCACACCCCTTGCGACTAAGGCCGCAACCGGCCCGGCACGATGGGCCGGACCGACCCTGAAGCCCCCCGACATCATCCCGGGCGGCGCTTCCCGCCTTATCGTCAGGGAGACCCCGCTTATGTTCCGTATGCCCCACCGCCTGGCCACCCTGTCCCTGGCGCCGCTGGCCGCCGCCCCCCTGACCGCCGCGATCATCGCCTTCACCGCCAGCCCGGCCTACGCCGGCACCATCGGCCCGCAGACCCTGCATGGCCGCTCGCTGGAGCTGGAAGGCCTGGTGGCCAATGTCGAGATCACGGTGTCGTCCTCCGCCAAGGAAATCACCGTCACCGCCACCGGCGACGACGATCAGGTCAACCGCCTGTCCTTCCACAGCGAGGGTGACAAGGCCAAGGTGGAGCAGGAGCACCGACACCACGAGCATTACAGCGACCGCGACTTCATGAAGGTCAGCGTCACCATGCCCGCCGGCACCAGCCTGGCGATTGACGATTTCGTCGGTGACCTGACCGCGGGCGACCTGAACGCCGACCTGGCGATCGAGGACCTGCATTCCGGTTCCGTGACGGTCGGGCGGGTGCAGTCCGCCGCCCTGGACGTGACCGGCAGCGGCAACATCACCGTGGGCGACGTCGCCAAGGCCGTCTCGGTGGAGATCAAGGGCTCCGGCAAGGTGCGCACCGGCAAGACCAATGGCGAGGTGTCGCTGGAGATCAGCGGCTCCGGCAATGTCGACATGGCCTCGGTCAACGGCGCGGTGTCGGCCGAAATCCACGGTAGCGGTAACGTCACCATTCATGCCGGCAAGGCCGACCCGCTGTCGGTGGATATCGCCGGCTCGGGCGACTTCATCATGGACGGCGTCGCCACCAACCAGTCCATCAGCCAGCACGGCTCCGGCCAGGTGCGCATCCGCAACGCCGGGCATTGAGCCTCGTCCCATCCACGGGGTGGCGCTGCGCGGGGCAGCCCCACCCCATCAGGAAGCCCGCCGGGAAACCGGCGGGCTTTCGTCTTTGGCGCCAAGGGCCTAAGGTCGGCTTCCGCATACATGGCCACCCGGGAACCCCGCCGATGAAATACCTGCACACCATGGTCCGCGTCACCGACCTGGACGCCTCGCTGGACTTCTACGTCAACAAGCTGGGGCTGGAACTGGTGCGCCGCCGCGACTACGAGAAGGGCCGTTTCACCCTGGTCTACCTGGCGGCGCCCGGCTCGCCGGAGTCGGAGGTGGAGCTGACCTGGAACTGGGATCCGGAGGTCTATACCGGCGGCCGCAACTTCGGCCACCTGGCCTTCGCCGTTGACGACATCTACGCCACCTGCCAGCGGCTGATGGACGCGGGCGTCACCATCAACCGCCCGCCGCGCGACGGTCACATGGCCTTCGTCCGCTCCCCCGACCAGATCTCCATCGAGCTGCTGCAGGCGGGCGACGCCCTGCCCCCGCAGGAGCCCTGGGCCTCCATGCCCAACACCGGCACCTGGTAAATCACGTCACCGCCGCCGGCCCCGCAGCGCGCGGTTGCGGGGCCGGCCCGTTCATTCTATCCCTAGCCCATGCTGCTGCTGATCGTCCTGGCTGTGATGGGGGTGGGCCTGGCCCTGGCGCTGGTCGCCTGGCTGGCCACGCGCGGCCCGTCCGAAGCCGAAATCTTCCGCCGCTTCGACGCGCTGGAAGGCTTCACCATCACGGAACGCCACGCCCATGAGGGCACCGGCATCGCCGCCGACGAGGCACGCGGCCGCGTGGCCGTGATCGGCAAGGGCCTGGACAAGCGCCCGCCCGTGCTGCTGGCCGCCAAGGACCTGACGGCCTGGCGCTACCAGGCCAAGGACCAGCATTTTGAAATGACGCTGAAGACGCGCCGCTTCCCGCAACCCCTGGTCGTCAGTTTCCGCAAGCGCGCCACCGCCGACGAATGGCTGAAGATTTTCCGCAACATCGTCGAGGAGCGTTGACCTATCCCACAGCGCGGCCCGTACGGAAGTGCGAGACTCTGGGACCCCATACGTCTTAAGGTCATGATGAGGCGGTTGTACCGCCCGCTGTTTTGAACGCCCCGCGACCTAAAGGTTGGCATGACGCCCCCACCGTCCTCCGAGGCATCGTCGTCGTCCCGTACCCTGGCACAGTTCGGGAACGCATCGTCCGTCACCGGCGGAACGCCCCGCGATGGGAACGGCCAAGGAGGCGGCGCCCAGGCGCCGGGCATGGGGCCGGAGGATGGCAAGGCGGCCGCGCGCAAGAAGGTGCGGCTGCCGCTGCGCAAGCGCCTGTCCTACAAGCAGGCGCGCAACACCGCCCTGCTGACCCTGGCGCTGGGCATCATCCTGAACACCGCCCAGATCACCTACGACCTGTTCAACGTCGAGCAGCAGACCGACCAGCTGGTGCAGCAGGTGCTGAGCACGGCGCGCCAGCCGGCGGCGGAGGCGGCCTACGCCTTCGACCAGGCGCTGGCGGAACGGGTGCTGACCGGCCTGTTCGAGTACCGCCCCCTGTACCATGCCGTGATCTATGAGGATTTCGGCAACCAGCTGGCCGCCAAGGACCGGCCCGAGGCGGAGGGCGGCCTGAAGTGGCTGGCGGAAATCCTGCTGCCCCAGGAAAAGACCTTCTCCATCCAGCTGGTTATCGAGCGCCACCACCAGAACGTGGGCGTGCTGAAGGTCAGCGTCGACCGCTACCTGATCGCACTGGACTTCTTCCGCCGCTCGGCCATCGTACTGGGCGTGGGCCTGGTGTGGACGGTGGCGCTGGCCCTGATCCTGGTCGTGGTCTTCTACATCTCGCTGTCCAAGCCCTTCCTGCGGCTGACGCGCGGCATCGCCGCCGTGGACGCCCGCCGGCCGGCCGATCTGCTGCTGACCGTGCCGCCGCAGCACGCGGATGACGAGCTGGGCCTGCTGGCCAGCACCACCAACGAGTTGCTGCTGGAGTTCGACCGCGCCCTGGTGGAGCGCGAGCGGGTGGAGGCCCGGCTGCGCGAGCGCGAGACCCACCTGTCCGGCATCATGGACAACGTGGCCGATGGCATCATCACCCTGGATGAGGATCTGCGCGTCGCCACCATGAACCGCGCCGCCCACCAGCTGTTCGGGTATGAGCCCGGCCAGGCGGCGGGGCAGCCCTTCGTCAGCTTCATCGCCGACGAGGACTGGCCGCGGGTATCGATGGAGCTGATGACCAGCCTGCGGCGCCAGGGCGGCAGTCACGGCGGGGAGCAGCGGTCGGAGGTGCAGGGCCGCCGGCGCGACGGCACCGTCTTCGCCATGGCCTTCGGCGTCAGCCAGATGCGCCTGGGCAACCGCCGCACCGCCATCTGCGTCATCCAGGACATCACCCAGCGCAAGCGGTCGGAACGCGCCGTGCGCGAAAGCGAGGAGCGGCTGAAGCAGGCCGTCAGCGCCACCCGGTCCGGCGTGTTCGACGCCGACTTCGCCACCGGCCTGACGTGGTGGAGCCCCGAGTTCCTGGAGATGCTGGGCTACCCCGGCGGCGCCAGCCCGTGGCATGACAAGCCGCTGGAGGCCCTGCTGCACCCCGACGATGCGCCCGCCACCATGGGCACCATCGAGCGTTACCTGTCGGGCGAGAGCGGCGACTACCTCAGCGTCTTCCGCCTGCGCAAAAACGACGGCAGCTGGCTGTGGATCGAAGCGCGCGGCTTGGCCATCCGCGATGAACGGGGCCGCCCCCTGCGCTTCACCGGCACCATGACCGACGTGACCGACCGCAAGCGCTTCGAGGAGCAGTTGCTGTACGTCAGCACCCACGACCCGCTGACCGGCCTGGCCAACCGCACCCTGCTGCAGGACCGTCTGCAGCACGCCATCGCCCATGGCGCCCGCAAGGGCACCTCCGTCGCCGTGCTGGTCATGGATCTGGACCGGTTCAAGCTGGTGAACGACAGCCTGGGCAGCCAGGTGGGGGATAAGCTGCTGCGCGCCCTGGGGCAGCGCCTGGTGTCCTGCGTGCGCGCCGCCGACACCGTGGGCCGCATGGGCGCCGACGAGTTCATGGTGATCGCCGAGGATCTGCCGGAACCGCAGGTCGCCGCCCGCATCGCCGAGGCCATCCTGGTGGGCCTGACCCGGCCCTTCGCCATCGACGGCCAGCAGCTGTTCATCACCACCTCCATCGGCATCAGCCTGTTCCCCGGCGACGCGTCGGATACCGACGCCTTGCTGCGCGACGCCGCCACCGCCATGGACAACGCCAAGGCGGCGGGCGGCAACAGCTACCAGTTCTTCACCCCCCGCATGAACGAGGAGGCGGTGGCGCGGCTGTCCATGGAGCACGCGCTGCGCGAGGCCCTGGACCTGAACCAGTTCACGCTGCACTACCAGCCCAAGATCGACCTGGAGACGCTGCAGCCGGTGGGGACCGAGGCGCTGATCCGCTGGCACCATCCGGAGATGGGCTCCGTTTCCCCCGCCCGCTTCATCCCCATGGCGGAGGAGAACGGCCTGATCGTCCCCATCGGCGAATGGGTCATGCGCACCGCCCTGGCCCAGATCCGCGCCTGGCAGGAACAGGGGCTGCAGCCCCTGCCCGTGGCCGTCAACGTCTCCGTCCGCCAGGTCTCCTCCGGCCAGTTCGCGGAGCGGGTGCGCCAGCTGTTGCAGGAATACGGCGTGGGGCCCGAATTCCTGGAGCTGGAGATCACCGAGACGGCGATGATGTCCAACCTGGCCTATATCGCCGACACGCTGGCGGAACTGCGCTCCCAGGGCATTTCCATCGCCATCGACGACTTCGGCACGGGCTATTCCTCGCTGTCCTACCTGCGGCGCCTGCCCATCACCACGCTGAAGATCGATCGCTCCTTCGTGTCGGAGGCGACGTCCAACACCGACACGGCCGCCATCGCCGCCACCATCATCGCCATGGGCCGGCAACTGGGCCTGACCGTGGTGGCGGAGGGAATCGAGACCGAAGAGCAGCTGGACTTCCTGCGCCGGCACCAGTGCGACCAGCTTCAGGGCTTCTTCTTCTCAAAACCCCGCCCGGCGGACGACTTCTGCAAAACTTTTTTGAAGCCGACAAAGATGCACGCGGTCGCCTCCTGAACCCGGCTTGACGCCTACTGGCAACCCGGCAAACACCCCCTCGGAACGCCCCCGAGTCCGAGTTGAACGGCGTTGCAGATTTGCCCTATTGGGCGCGGAATCCCTTGATCCTGTTCATCAATGCTTGACGGCAACGCCCGGAAAACCGAGGCTTGGCGACAGAGGCTGGACGCGAGTCCCAGGCAAGAATGCCAGGGACGGTCGTGTCTTAAAAAAAACGTACAGGGAGGAAAGACGCATGGTGGCGAACGTCTTTGGGAAGTCGTGCCTGAAATCTCGTATTCTGGCGGGTGTGAGCGTCGCGGCGCTGGGCACATCGCTGTTCACCTCATCGCCGGCGCGCGCCCTGGACTTCAACAGCGGCGATCTTCAAGGCAGCTTCAACACCACCTTGACCTTCGGCGGCCTGATCCGCGTTCAGGAGCGTGACAAGAACCTGGTGGGCAAGGCCAACGGCGGCAACGCCTCCTCCATCAACCAGGACAACGGCGACCTGAACTATGGCACCGGCCTGGTGTCGACGACTGGCCGCATGACCAACGAACTGAAGCTGGACTACGACAACATCGGCTTCTTCGGCCGCGCGACCTTCTTCTACGACCCGATCAACAACGACGCCAACAGCACCTCGGCCGCCCGCACCGGCGCCTTCACGCTGAGTTCCACCGCGCGCGACCAGTCGGCGGCCTACGCCCGGCTGCTGGACGCCTACGCCTATGGCAATTTCGACCTGGGTGGCGGCACCTCGCTCAGCATGCGCGTCGGCAACCAGGTGCTGAGCTGGGGTGAAAGCACCTTCATCCCGAACGGCATCAACGCCATCAACCCGGTGGACGTCTCCGCCCTGCACCAGCCGGGCACGGAACTGAAGGAAGTCTTCCTGCCGGTGCCGATGATCAGCGCCAACCTGGGTCTGACCAACAATCTCAGCGTGGAGGCCTTCTACCAGTTCAAGTGGGAGAAGACGCTGCTGGATCCGGCCGGCACCTACTTCAGCAGCGACGACGCGCTGTCGCCGGGCGCCCGCTACCTGTCCCTGCCCTTCGGCAACCCGCTGGCCAAGGACAGCCCTTTCCAGGGCGCCATCGAGGCCAACGGCACGGTCAAGAACCCCATCCTGGGCCAGGTCACGCCCATCGCGCCCTTCGGCACCAACGTGCCGCGGCTGAACGATCACAACGGCCGCGACGACGGCCAGTTCGGCTTCGGCGTCCATTATTCCGTGCCGGAACTGGACGACACCGACTTCGGCATCTTCTTCCTGAAGTACAACAACCGGGTGCCGGACCTGTCGGTCAAGGTGGGCAGTTTCGGCGACTTCGCGTCCAATCCGGAAACGTTCAGCAACCACAGCGGCTACTTCGCCGACTACGTCAACGACATCAAGATGTATGGCGTCAGCTTCAGCACCAGTGTTGAAGGCGTCGCCATCCAGGGTGAATACTCGTACCGTCAGGGCCAGCCCCTGCAGTATGACGCCGTGGATGTCTTGCAGGCCATGCTGGCCGCCCCCTCGGTCTTCGGCTTCATCCAGACCGGCGGCCAGCAGGGCGCGGCCCTGGGTGCTCAGCAGGGTGCCGCCGCCGGCGCCGCGCAGGGCTTGGCCGCCGCCACCACCGCCTACCAGACGGCTGTGAACCAGGTGCTGGCGGTCGCCGCCCCGGCGCTGGTCGGCACCAACTTCACAGCGCTGCCGGCCCCGGTGCAGGCCGCCGTCCAGTCCGCCATCGCCGCCGCCGGCGGCCCGGCCTCGCTGGCTGCGGCCCAGGCCGCGGGCCAGGCCCAGGGTGCCGCCGCCGGCGCCAAGGCCGGTGCCACCGCCGGCGCCACCGCCGGCGCGCAACAGGCCGCCACGGCCGCCGCCCATATCTTCAACACCAATGCGCTGATCCAGCGCCTGGGTGGCATCCAGGGCACCACCACGGCGCAGATCGAGCAGAGCGCGTCGCGCCTGTTCGGGACCACCATCCAGGGCTATGGCCGCTACGACATCAGCCAGGTCCAGATGACCTTCACCAAGGACCTGCCGCCGATGATGGGTGCCAACCAGGTCATCCTGGTGGGCGAAGTCGGCGCCGATATCGTGCACAACATGCCGGATGGCGTGCACTTCAGCGGCACGGGCACCAACGTGGGCGGCAACGCCAACTTCCTGGGCCTGGGCGGCATGGAGAGCGTGGCCACCAGCGGCTTCGGCACCGAGTTCTCATGGGGCTATCGCCTGGTCGCCCGCTTCGACTACCTGAACGCCATCGGTGGCATCAACCTGATGCCCCGTGTGGTCTGGGAACATGACGTGCACGGCACCACGCCCCTGCCCGTGGGCACCTTCATCGACGGCCGCAAGGCCGTGTCGGTGGGCCTGACCGCCACCTTCCTGGACAAATGGTCGGCCGACGTGAACTACACCAACTTCTTCGGCGGTGGTGACTTCAACCTCATCAACGATCGTGACTTCATCAGCTTCAGCCTGAAGTACTCCTTCTAATCCTGCCGCCCCGTCACGGGACCGCTGGATTTCCCCCGGCGGCCCGTGACAGGGTCAGCATCCCTTTCCCGGTTTTATGGGCGCTGGCCACCGAGAGGCGGTCCGCGACTTGAATGATGAAATGCCGCCCCCTCGCCGCCCGGCTCGCCGCTGGCGCCCTGTCCCTGGCCCTGGCCTCCAGCCTCGCCCCCGGGGACAACCTAAGAGCGAGGGAGATGGCGGCCGGCGACAGCCCCTCATCATCCAACCTTAAGGTCACCGCACCCATCGCCGGGAAGACCCCGGCCGCCAATGCCCCCATCCCGGCGCTGCTGGCCCCTCTCGCCCCGCGCTCCCTGATCCTGGCCGGCACTCTCGCGGGCACGCGGCTGGTGGCGGTGGGGGAACGCGGGCATATCCTGCTGTCAGACGACAATGGCCACAGCTGGCGCCAGGTGCCCGCCCCGGCCAACGCCACCCTGACCGGCGTGCGCTTCATCGACGCCAGGCAGGGCTGGGCCGTGGGCCATGACGCCACCATCCTGCACACCGCCGACGGCGGTGAAAGCTGGACCCTGCAGAACTTCGCGCCCGATTGGGAACAGCCCCTGATGGATGTGCTGTTCGACGACGCCGACCACGGTATCGCGGTGGGCGCCTACGGTCTATTCCTGGAGACGGCCGACGGTGGCAAGACCTGGACCAAGCGCCGCATCACCGATGACGACCTGCACCTGAACGCCATCTTCGCCACCGGCGGCGACACCCGCATGGTGGTGGGGGAGGCCGGCGGCGTCTACACCAGCGCCGACAGGGGCCGCACCTGGACCAAGCGCCCCCTGCCCTATGAGGGCTCGCTGTTCAGCGGCGTGACGGTGGGCGACGGGACCGTGGTGGTCTTCGGCCTTCAGGGCCACGCCTTCCGCTCCACCGATGGCGGCCAGAATTGGCAGACCATAGACACCGGCACCAAGGCCGGCCTGATGGGCGGCGTCGCCACCCCCGATGGCCATGTCGTCCTGGTGGGCGCGTTGGGCACCGTGCTGAGCAGCAGCGACGGCGGCGCCAGCTTCAAGCTGACCTACCGCCCCGACCGCCTGGCGCTGGCCGATGCGGTCCGCGGCGCCGACGGCACCTTGATCCTGTTGGGCGATGAGGGCCCCAAGCTGATGGGCGCGCTGCCCTGACCGCCAGCGCTGCCCCGAACGGCGCGCCCTAGACCGCCTTTCCCCGGTTCCCCCGTTGCCCCCGAGTGCCCGATGACGTCCCTGCCCCGCATCCTCGACGCCCTGATCTTCCGCCACCGGCAGGTGGTGCTGGTGCTGTTCGCGCTGGCCACGGCCTTCTTCGCCTGGCAGGCCAGCCACCTGGCGGTGGACACGGCCTATGAGAAGCAGCTGCCGCAAGAACACCCCTATATGAAGACCTTCCTGCAGTATCAGAAGGAATTCGGCGGGGCCAACCGGGTCGTGGTGGCGCTGAGCGTCAAGAAGGGCGACATTTACACGCCGGAATTCTTCACCAAGCTAAAGCAGGTGACGGACGAGGTGTTCTTCATCCCCGGCGTGGACCGGGCCAGCGTCACCTCCCTGTTCACCCCCAATGTCCGCTTCATCGAGATCGTGGAGGATGGGTTCAGCGGCGGCAACGTCATCCCAGCGGAGTTCAAGGCCACGCCGGACTGGCTGAACGTGGTGCGCGGCAACGTGCTGAAGTCCGGTCAGGTGGGCCGTCTGGTGGCCGAGGACTTCACCGCGGCCCTGGTCAGCATCCAACTGCTGGACCGCGACCCCAGCACCGGCGCCAAGCTGAACTACATGGACGTGGCCAAGAAGCTGGAGGCCATCCGGGGCAAGTACGCCGATGACGCCGTGGACATCCACATCATCGGCTTCGCCAAGGCCATGGGCGACGTGGCCGACGGCACGGTGGGCGTCATCGGCTTCTTCGGCGTCGCCTTCGTCATCACCGCCATCCTGGTCTATGTCTACGGGCGGTCGTTCCGCATGACCGCCGTGCTGCTGGCCCTGTCGGTCGTCACCGTCATCTGGCAGCTGGGGCTGCTGGTGCTGATGGGCCTGGCCATGGACCCGATGTCCATCCTGGTGCCCTTCCTGGTGTTCGCCATCGCCATCAGCCATGGCGTGCAGAACGTAGGCACCATCACGCAAGAGATCGGCAAAGGGGCCGACGCCTTCTCCGCCGCCCGCATCAGTTTCCAGCGCCTGCTGGTGCCCGGCGCCAGCGCCCTGGTGGCCGACGCCATCGCCTTCCTGACCATCCGCATCGTCAAGATCCAGATGATCCAGGAACTGGCACTGTCTGCCTCGGTCGGCATGGTCATCATTGTCATCACCCACCTGATGATCCTGCCGGTGGCCCTGTCCTTCCTAACCTTGGGTGACAGCTACCGCCGCCGCGTTTCCGGCCAGGTGGACCGTTTCGACGCCGTGTGGAAGGTCTTCACCGTCTTCGCCCGGCCCAAGGGCGCCATCCCGGCCCTGATGATCGGCCTGGCCGTCTTCGCCTGGGCGCACCATGAGTCCGGCCGCCGCGTCATCGGCGATGCCGAGGCCGGAGTGCCCGAACTGTGGCCGGACAGCCGCTACAACAAGGATGCGGATTTCATCGCCGCCCATTTCGCCATCGGCGTGGACATCATCCAGGTCATCGCCGAGGCGCCGGCCAACGGCTGCATCGATTACAATGTCGCGTCCCAGGTGGACGATTTCGCCTGGCAGATGCGCAATGTGGACGGCGTGCAGTCCACGCTGTCGCTACCCCAGGTGATGAAGACCGTCAACATGGGCTGGAACGAGGGCAACCTGAACTGGCGGGTCCTGCCCCGCAACAGCCAGGTGCTGGTGCGCGCCGTCTCACCCGTCGAGACCTCAACCGGCCTGTTGAACGCCGACTGCTCCGTCATGCCCATCATGATCTTCACCAAGGACCATAGGGCGGAGACCATCGACCGCGTGGTCAAGGCGGTGGAGACCTACAACAAGGCCCATGGCACCGACGCCAAGGATAAGGGGCCCATCCACTTCCGCTTGGCCACCGGCAACGTCGGCGTCATGGCCGCCACCAACCAGGCGGTGACGGCGGCCGAGACACCCATGCTGCTGTGGGTCTACGGCACCGTGCTGGTGTTCTGTGCCCTCACCTTCCGTTCCGTCGTCGGCACCATTGCCACCGTGCTACCGCTGGTCGTCGTCTCTGTGTTGTGCGACGCGCTGATGGCCGAGCTGAAGATCGGCCTGAAGACCAGCACCCTGCCGGTCACCGCCCTGGGCGTGGGCATCGGCGTGGACTACGGCCTTTACATCTTCAACCGGCTGCAGTCCTACCTGAAGCACGGCCTGGGCTTCGCCGAGGCCTACTACAAGACCCTGCAGGAAACCGGCAGCTCCATCCTCTTCACCGCGCTGACCCTGGCGGTGGGCGTTGCCACCTGGTCCTTCTCCGCCCTGAAATTCCAGGCCAACATGGGCGAGCTGCTGACCTTCGTCTTCATCGCCAACATGTTGGGCGCCATCATCCTGCTGCCCGCCATTGCCGCCACGCTCTATCGCCTGTTCCCCCGCCTGTTCGAGAGCGAGGTCAAGCGGGCGCAGAAGCGGACCTTCGCGGCGCACTAGATCGTTTGCCTCAGGCGAAACAAGCCCCCGTCCGGTCCGTCCGGCGGGGGTTTTTCTTTGAGGGCGGACTACTGCCCCTTGGGCTGCGCCGCTTCCCATTCCGGGTCCACGGTGCCGCCGTCGAAGACGAAGCGCCAGGGGGCGTCCTTGGTGGCGCGGCGCCAGATGGTGACGTAGCGGACGGGCGGACGCTCCACTACCGTGCCGTCGGGCTTTTTGAGGCGGGAGCGGGCCTTGCCCCAGCTGTAGCCCAGCGTGCCATCGGCCGAGACCGAGGCATCTTCCGGCGCCCACTCCAGCTCCAGCCCCGCCGGGAACAGGGTGGCCAGCGCCGCCCGGTCCACCTTGGCCTGCGGACGGTTCAGCAAGGTGACCTCATCGGCGGCAAAGGCCTGGAAGGCAGCCCCCACGCCCACCTCCCGCGCCTTGGCGGCGAAGGCGCGATCCGCGTCCAGGATGGCCTGAGCAGGGTTGGCGGCGGCGGGGTTGCCGGGGCTGGGCAGCGGACCGGCACCCGCCAGCACGGGTGCCGCCAGGACGCAGGCGGCCAGGCCCAAGGGGAACCGCAAACGGAACATGATCTTGTTCTCCCTCGCGTCATTGTTCTTGGCCGCCAGGGTAGCAATAAAAGGGGCGCGAGAATATCCCGCGCCCCCAGTCAACCTTGCACTGTTGCTTATAGCCTTAGAAGCCGACGCGGATATGGCCCATGACGGCGTGGTCGGTACGATCACCGTTATCGAACGTCCCCTGGTAAGAGACGGCGAGGTTGAAGCCGTTGGCCTGGATGGCGATGCCGCCTCCGCCATAGTAGGAGGTGCGCTTGCCGGCACCCGCGTCCGTCTCCGCCACCTGGCCGCCCGGCAGGGTGGCCTGGAAGATGCGGCCGGAGTTCAGGAACTCATGCTGCACGCCGGCCTGGATCTGCGGCGCCACCACCACGTCGCCCATGACGAAGGGGATGGCCAGCTGGCCGCCCGCCTGGGCGCGGAAGCTTTCGGCGTCGAAGTCCGGCACGCTCAGCGCCAGGGCACCCGCGTCCTTTTCCGTGTAGCTGTGGATGCTGGCACGGGTGTAGCGCAGGCCCGCCGTGGGCCCCAGGGCCACATTGCCCAGCGTCACATTGTAGCCGCCGGACAGGCTGGCGCCATAGGTGCTGCCGTTGGGCGTGGCGTTGCCCCAGGGCTGCGGCGCGAAGCCGGTCTGGCGCTGCATCTGGGTGAACTCGTCATAGCCGTAGCTGATCATGCCGTCGGCGTAGAAGGCGCCCATGTTGGCGGTGGCGTAAGCCATCAGGTTATAGGCGTGCAGTTCATCCTTGCCGAAGCCACCCTGGAAACGCATGCGGTTGTCGCCATAGCCCAGGGCGACACCGGTGGTGACATAGTCGGATACCCGATAGTCCACACCCAGGGCACCGGTGTAGCTGTCGTAGGTGTAGCCCATCTGGCCGGCAATGGCGTCCCGGTCGCCGGTGCCGTAGTTGCCATAGAGGAAGATGCCGACGCGGCCGTCGCGGCCCGTCGAGGTGCCGGTCCCCATGCCGCCGCCCACGCCGGCGACAGCCGTGCCGGAGCGGATGCCGTTCAGGCGGGCGCGCACGGACCCCGTCATGCCGTCATCGGCGATGAAGTTCAGCTGCGTGGCCGCCACCGCCGCCTGCGGCGCCTGAAGCACGGTGGTCAGGGTGCCCGCCACATATTCCGCCACCAGGGTATGGCCGGTGGTGGTGGGATGCACGTCGTCCCAGAACAGCATGGTGTTGATGTTGGCGGGGGTGCAATAGCCCGTGGCCTTGCCGCCCAGCAGGCATGAATGGGTGGCATCGGTGATGCCGTAGGCCGACGGGTTGGCCTGGATCATGCTGAAGATGGTGTTCACGTCCACCAGGATGACCCGGGCGCCGCTGGTGCCATTCAGGCTTTTGGTCAGGGCCAGTACGTCCGCGTTATGGATGGCCGTCAGCTGGTTGGCCTGCAGCGAGGCATCCGCCCCTTCCGCCGAGATGGACGGGGTGTTGCCCAGGTTGGGCAGGTTGAAGACCAGGAAATTGCGGGCGCCGGCAGCGATCAGCTTGTTGGCGCCGGTGCCGATGTTGCCCACGACGGTGGCCGCCTCCGTCGCCGCGTCCACCGATGAACCGCTGGTGGCGTACTGGAAGTAGTCGTTGGCGCCGATCCACAAGGAATACAGCTGGCTGCCGGTGATGGTGGGCTTGGCCGCCAGGAACGCGTTGATCTGGTTCAGGAAGTCGATGGGCCGTTCCGCCGTGGAGCGGGCGCCGCCATAGGCGTAGCTCTTGAACGGCACGCCACCGATCAGCGCGCCCACCTTCTCATCCCACAACGGGCCGTTGGAGAAGCGGCCGTTGTAATAGGGCGGCGGCGGCGCCAGGCCCAGGGGCACCAGATTGCCCGGGTCGCTGAGGCTGTCACCGAAGACGATACCGGCGGAATATTGCTGCGCGTGCGCGGTGAAACCGACGAAAGACGCCATCAGCGCCACCGCCATGGCGGTGGTCGTGCGTAACATCCGGCTGGTCATGGGCTCCCTCTATCCCTTCACGGCGGACCGTTCAGGCGGCCCGCTCGTTCTTGACGCGAGGGCAGAGTCCCACGAAAGCATCCCCCGCCGTCAAGGGCCCAAAAGTCACAAGACGGCGAATGTCACCGGTTGTGTCGTGACGGCAGCAGGTGGGGGATTGCAACGATCCGGCCCCACACTTGGGGGCGAGGCCGGATCCTAAAGCGCTTACTTCAAGCCGGACAGGTAGGCGATGACATCGGCCCGGTCCTGGGCGGAGGGGATGCCGGGGAAGGCCATGCGGGTGCCGGGCACCAGGGCCGCCGGCTTGGTCAGGTAGACGTCCAGCGTGGCGGCGTCCCAGGTCTTGTTGGCGGCCTTCATGGCCGGGGAATAATTGAAGCCGTCCTCGCTGGCCGACTTGCGGCCGACCACACCCCACAGGTTGGGGCCCAGCTTGTCGGCGCCATCCTTCTCGGCGCTGTGGCAGGCCTTGCAGCGCTGGAACACCTTTTCCCCCTTCACAGGGTCACCGGCCGTCTGGGCGGCGGCGGTGCCAGCGACGGCGATGGCCAGGACGGTGATGGCGGCGGCAATCTTCATGGAACGACCCCTGTTGTTCTTCGTGTGAGCACATTTCCCGAAGCCATGCGGGACCCGGGCTGAAGTGGCGCGACGGTAGGGGGCGGCCGATGACGCTGTCAATCGGACGGACTGTCCCGATTCGTAAAAAGGCGGGCCAAATTAGGGGGATAACACAGCCAGGGGAGGACGGCGGCGCGCCGTCCTCCACCCCAGGCTTCAGTCGCCCACATCCAGGGTGGGCTGGCCGGGCAAGGCGCCGCCGTTGAAGCGCCCACCGTTGAGGCGACCCCCGTTCAGGCGGCCCATGTGGTCGGCGGCGCGCTGAGCCGCCTGGGCGCCCCGCTGCACCAGGGTGGTCTTGGCGGGCTGGGCCAGGGGCGCCGCATAGACCCGCACCGGGCGGTTGGGCCGCAGGACCCATAGCACCGCCAGGGCCGCAACCGCGCCCACTGCCGCCGGCAGCAGCGAGACGGCGGCGGCTACCAACCCGGAAACCACGGTCAGGTCGAACAGCATGCCAGGCCGGGCGGGGGTGACCACGTGGGCCAGCAGCACGCCCACGCCGATGACCAGAACCCAGACACCCCACTGGCGGGGGGCGGCGACCGACAGCAGGAAACCGGCGATGGCCAGCATCACCAGGGTGCCGTCCAGACTGGCGGAGGTCAGGTCCCACAAGCCGGCGGCGGCACCGAAGCCGGCGGCCGTCAGGGGGAGAAGGACAGTCTTGAGCAACATGGCGACACGCTGATCCCGAAGGAGGAACATCCGTCCGGCGCCCCCTACCCCCATTGGCAGTTGCCATCGGGGGGAAGGCGTCCGGCGATGGTGCTATTCAACACCGGGATTACGGCGGAAGCCGGGCAACGCTGGGACCATGACGGGGCGATTGCCGCCAAATGCCACGTGTCACCATGCGGCGGCGGCCTCTTGAACAGGCGCCCAGGCCGCCCATGGAGGCGGCCATCGCGGCTCACAACTCCTCGGGATCGGAGGGGTAGGGGTCGCCGCCCTTGACCACGTAGCCACGTTCAGGGGGAAAGCGTTGGAGGGTCTTGGACACGGCCAGCTTGGTGCTGGAGGCCCACACCAGATAGCGCCGGCCCATGCGCCACGACGACACCACCGGCTCCGGCGCGCCGCGCGACACCGTCTGGAAACTGGAATGGGTGATGGTGACGGTGAAGGCGCTGTCGTTGGGCATGCGGCGCTCGTCATAGACGTACAGCAGCGCCTCGTCCGCGCGGCGCGCCTCGGCCAGGCGATCATGCTCGGTGACGCTGCTGCGCAGCTCCTCCAGCTCCGCCGTCATCTTGCGCTCCTCGCGCTTCAGATCCAGGGTCAGCTTGGCCTTGTCCCGCACCGCCTGGAACAGCTCATCCACCTGGCGGCGGCGGGCGCGGGTATCGCGGCGCATGCGGCGGATACGCCGGGCGGTGGAGCTGGCGACCTGCCCCGCGGCGGTGAGGCCGGCGGCGATGCCGAACAGCAGGGAAAAGCTGATGGCCATGGCGCTCAGCCCCGCGGGGCGGAGGTGTCGGCCTCCGCCAGATGGATATCGCCGTCATCCATGCCCGGGCCATGGTCCCCCGGGCCGTCTTGCGAGGGCTCGCGAATCTCGATGATGTGGAAGCCCATGGAGTGGGGGTAGTAGCTCTCCACCAGGGTCTTGGCGTCACCCACATTGGGCGCCCAGGCATGGACGTTCTGGGTGCGCGCCCAGCTGCGCGACAGGCCCATCACGTCCTTCTGCTCCATCACCGCGCGCTGCACATGGCGGTTGATCACGGCCGCCACGAAATGGCGCGCGGGCCGGCCAGGGCGGGTAAAGGCGTCCTCCTCCCCCAGCACGCGGATCAGCTGATCGCGCTTGGCCTCCAGGTCGGCCACGCGGCGGGTGGACATATAGTTCTGCCGGCGGGCGGATTTCAGCGCATTGTCCAGGCGGGCCACACGCGGCATGATCTTGCCGCCCCGGTCCTCAAACTTGCGGAACAGGATGTTGGCCTCCTGGAAGCGCTCATCCACCCGGTCCACGCCTTCGCTCATGTGCAGATGCCGCTCAACCAGATGCGAAATGGCCAGGGCGGCGAGGTAGGACAGCCCCGCCACCATCATAAAGATCGCCACCGCCGTCAGCAGATCGCTCATAAGCCCGT
Organism: Nitrospirillum bahiense; assembly: GCF_007828025.1. Lineage (NCBI taxonomy): Bacteria > Pseudomonadati > Pseudomonadota > Alphaproteobacteria > Rhodospirillales > Azospirillaceae > Nitrospirillum > Nitrospirillum bahiense. The sequence continues at coordinate 138,898 of NZ_VITO01000007.1, read as the reverse complement.
TTTTAACCGGATATGGTTGGTGAACTCCCCCACCCGCAAGGCAATCCCGGAGATCGGGGCGCTGTCAAGCGATGGTGGATCCAACCATTAGCATTACCCCCGCCGCTGCGATAGGTTTGCCGCCATGACCCCGCCCGCCCCCACCGCCCCCCGGCGCCTTGACGTGACCCTGGTCCCGGCGCTCAGCGACAACTACATCCACCTGCTGCGCTGCGCCGCCACGGCCAAGGTCGCCGTTGTGGACCCGGCGGAGGCCGCCCCGGTGGTGGCCGCGCTGGAGCAGCGGGGCTGGAGGCTGGACCTGATCATCAACACCCACCACCATGGCGACCATGTCGGCGGCAATCTGGAACTGAAGGCCCGTTACGGCGCCGCCATCGTCGGCCCCGCCGCCGACCGCGACCGCATCCCCGGCATCGACCGCGCCGTCGCGGATGGGGAAAGCATCACCCTGGGTGCCTGCCCCCTCACCGGCATCGACGTGCCGGGCCACACGCGCGGGCACATCGCCTTCCATGGGGCGGAGGACGCCGTGCTGTTCTCCGGCGACACCCTGTTCTCCATGGGCTGCGGCCGCCTGTTCGAAGGCACGCCGGACCAGATGTGGCATTCCCTGAACCGCCTGCGCGCCCTGCCGGATGATACCGCCGTCTATTGCGGCCACGAATACACCGCCGGCAACGGCCGTTTCGCCCTGACCTTGGAACCGGACAACGCCGACCTCGTGGCCCGCATGGCGGAGGTCACGGCCCTGCGCGCCCAGGACCGCCCCACCCTGCCCACCACCATCGGCGTGGAGCGCGCCACCAACCCCTTCCTGCGGGCGGACCTGCCGGCGCTGGCCGCCGCCGTGGGCCTGGACGATCAGGATCCGGTGGCCGTCTTCACCGAAATACGCCGCCGGAAAGACAATTTCCGGGGATAAACAATCCTTGGCTCCCCCGCGTCTCTCGAAAGCCTGACCGTCCCATGAAGCTATTCTACAGCCAGACCTCCCCCTTCGTGCGCAAGGCGCTGATGGTCGCCCATGAGCGGGGCCTGGTTTCCCGGATCGAACTGTCGCCCACCGATGTCTGGTCGCCGGAAACGGTGGTGCCGACCCTGAACCCCCTGGGCAAGATCCCCACCCTGGTGACCGATGACGGCGTGACCCTGTTCGACAGCCCGGTCATCGCCGAGTACCTGGACAGCCAGGGCACACAGGGCCAGCCCCTGTTCCCCGCCGCCGGGCCGGAGCGCTGGCGCGCCCTGCGCCAGCAGGCCATCGCCGACGGCATCTGCGACGCCGCCATCCTGCGCCGGCTGGAGGGTTTGCGGCCGGAGAACCTGCGCTCCGCCAACTGGACGGACCGCCAGCGCCAGGCCATGACCCGCGCCATCGAGCTGCTGGAGGCGGAGGCCGACCAGCTGCAAGGTCTGACCATCGGGACGATCTCGGTCATGATCGCGCTGGCCTATCTGGACCTGCGGTGGGAGTGCGATCACTGGCGCCAGCGGGCACCCAAGCTGGCCGCCTGGTTCGCCCAGGCCAGCGACCGGGAAAGCTTCCGCCTGACCGTGCCGCCGCGGGGCTGAGCGATGGACGCTGACGCCATCATCCACCTGCTGGGCCTGCGGCCCCATCCTGAGGGCGGGCACTATGTGGAGACCTACCGCCATGTCCCGGCGGACGCTGGCCGGGGTGCTTCCACCGCCATCTACTTCCTGCTGAAGGCGGGGGAGCGATCGCACTGGCACCGGGTGCGTGATGCGGACGAGGTGTGGCATTGGCATGCCGGCGCGCCCCTGCGCCTGTCCCTGTCCGCCGACGGCGTCACCGCCACCCATCTGACCCTGGGTGCGGACCTCGCCGCTGGGCAGCGGCCCCAGGGCGTGGTGCCGGCCGGCCAGTGGCAGGTGGCGGAGTCCTTGGATGACTGGACCCTGGTGGGCTGCACCGTGGCCCCGTCCTTCGAGTTCCGCGCCTTCGAGATGGCGCCGCCGGACTGGGCGCCAGGGGCGGGTCATCCGGCCTGATGGCGGCCCCCTGATGGCGGACCTGCGTAACGGCGGTTTGCAATCCGGCCGTCTTTGCCCGATAAACGCGGCCAAAGCGGCCCCTTAGACCTAGAGTATTCCCATGGGATTCAATTGCGGCATCGTCGGCCTGCCCAACGTCGGCAAGTCGACCCTGTTCAACGCGCTGACCAGCACGGCGGCGGCGGAAGCGGCCAACTACCCCTTCTGCACCATCGAGCCCAATGTGGGCCGCGTCGGCGTGCCCGACCCGCGCCTGGACAAGCTGGCGGCCATCGCCAAGTCGCAGAAGATCGTCCCCACCCAGCTGGAATTCGTGGACATCGCCGGCCTGGTGCGTGGCGCCTCCAAGGGTGAAGGCCTGGGCAACCAGTTCCTGGCCAACATCCGCGAGGTGGACGCCATCGTCCACGTGCTGCGCTGCTTCGAGGACGGCGACATCACCCACGTGGAAGGCTCCATCCACCCCACCCGCGACGCGGAGACGGTGGAGACCGAGCTGATGCTGGCCGACATGGACAGCCTGGAAAAGCGCCTGCCCGCCCTGCAGAAGAAGGCCAAGGGCGGCGACAAGGAATCCAAGATTTTCGCCGACCTGATCGAGCAGGCGCTGGCCGTGCTGCGCGACGGCAAGCCGGCCCGCGTGGTCCAGGTGTCGGATGAGGACCGCCCCTACTGGCGCCAGCTGCAGCTGCTGACCGCCAAGCCGGTGCTGTACGTCTGCAACGTGGAGGAAGCCTCGGCCGCCACCGGCAACAGCCTGTCGGCCCAGGTGGCCGAGATGGCCAAGGCCCAGGGTGCCGTGTCCGTCGTCATCTCCGCCGCCATCGAATCGGAACTGGCCCAGCTGAGCGATGAGGACAAGACCGAGTACCTGTCCTCCCTGGGGCTGGAGGAGCCGGGCCTGAACCGCCTGATCCGCGCCGGGTATGGCCTGCTGAACCTGCTGACCTTCTTCACCGTCGGCCCGAAGGAAGCCCGCGCCTGGACCGTGCGCCGCGGCGCCAAGGCCCCCGAGGCCGCCGGCGTCATCCACACCGACTTCGAACGCGGCTTCATCAAGGCCGAGACGGTGGACTTCGACAGCTACGTCGCCCTGGGTGGCGAGGCCGGCGCCAAGGATGCCGGCAAGCTGCGCATCGAAGGCAAGGAATACGTCGTCCACGACGGCGACATCTTCCACTTCCGGTTTAATGTCTGATAGCGAGGCCCGCCGTTGAGGGCCATGGTTACGCGACCGAAATGAAAAAGGCGGCCAGGGTGACCCGGCCGCCTTTTGCTTTATCAGCGCTCGCTGTCCAGCGAGGCCATGGCGTGCGCGTTGTAGCGGTCGCCGGCGGCGCTGTCCTTGGGCACTGCCCGCTCGATGGCGGCCAGGTCGTCGGGCGTCAGCGTCACGTCCAGGGCCCCCAGCGATTCCGCCAGCCGGTCGCGGCGGCGGGCGCCGATCAGGGGAACGATGTCCTGGCCCTGGGCCAGCACCCAGGCGATGGCGATCTGGGCGACTGTGACGCCCTTTTCCGCCGCCACCCGCCGCAGTTCCTCCACCAGCGTCAGGTTGTGGTCCAGGTTGTCGCCCTGGAAGCGGGGGCTATGGGCCCGAAAATCCGCACCCTTGCCCTTGTCTTTTGTCCAATGCCCGCTGATCAAGCCGCGCGACAGCACGCCATAGGCGGTGATGCCGATGCCCAGTTCCCGGCAGGTGGGCAGGATGTCCCGCTCCAACCCGCGCGAGATCAGCGAGTATTCGATCTGCAGATCGACGATGGGGTGCACGGCCGCCGCCCGGCGCAGGGTGTCCGACCCCACCTCGGACAGGCCGATGTGGCGGACATAGCCGGCCTTCACCAGGTCGGCGATGGCGCCCACCGTGTCCTCGATGGGCACATTGGGGTCCAGGCGGGCGGGACGGTAGATGTCGATATGGTCCACCCGCAGGCGCCGCAGGGTGTAGGACAGCGCGGTCTTCACCGCCGACGGCCGGGCGTCAAAGCCGATCCAGTTGCCGGCCGGGTCGCGCTGGGCCCCGAACTTCACACTGATCTGAACATCGTCCCGCTTGTTGGCCCGGGTGAACCCGGCATCGGCCAGCGCGTCGCCGATTAGCATTTCGTTATGGCCCATGCCGTAGAAGTCGCCGGTATCCAGCAGGACCACGCCGGCATCCGCCGCCGCGTGCAGGGTGGCGATGCTCTCTGCCCGGTCGCTGGGGCCGTACATGTCGGACATGCCCATGCAGCCCAGGCCCAGGGCGGAGGTGGCGGGGCCTTTGGCGCCTAACATACGCTGCAGCATCGTTTTTTCCTCAAATGGCGGGAAGCTTGGAAACGGCGTCGGGCCGTTGGTGAGGTGGACTATGCCGCCGACGGCACCGCGTGATAATCTGGGCAATCATCAATGCGCTGTTCGATATTTCGAACAATGGTGCCCCATGCCCGCCCCCAATCTCGCCGACCTGGACCTTTTCCTGGCAGTGGCCCGCCACCGCAGTTTCCGCCGCGCCGCCAAGGAGCGGGGCGTGGCGCCCAGCACCCTCAGCCTGGCGCTGAAGCGGCTGGAGGAGGATCTGGGCGTACGCCTGCTGAACCGCACCACCCGCAGCGTCACGCCCACGGAGGCCGGACAGCGCCTGGTGGCACGGCTGGCGCCGGTGTTCAGCGAGGTGGCGGAATCGCTGGACGAGGTGAACAGCTTTCGCGACACGCCCACCGGCCTGCTGCGTCTGAACGTTCCCATCGTCGTGTCCTGGCTGATCCTGGCACCCCTGGTGCCGCGCTTCCTGGCGACCTACCCCGGCATCACGCTGGAGATCATCGAGAACAACGCCTTCGTCGACGTCTTCGCCCAGGGCTTCGACGCCGGCATCCGCTATGGCGAGGCCCTGGCCCAGGACGTGGTGGCCGTGCCCATCAGCCCGCCGCAGCGTTACGTGCTGGCGGCTTCGCCGGAGCTGATCGCGCGCGAGGGCATGCCCGGCCATCCGCGGGACCTGATCGGCCGCCCCTGCCTGTGCCACCGCTTCGCCGACAGCGCCGTGCAGCCCTGGGAGTTCGAGCGGGGGGATGAGGTGGTGCGCATCCAGCCCGACGGCCGCCTGGTGGGGAATGGCGTGCACATCGCCATCAGCGCGGCGGAGGCGGGCCTGGGCTGGTTCTGCACCTTCGAGGGATTCCTTGCACCTTCGCTGGCCGCCGGGCGGCTGGTGCCGGCGCTGCAGGACTGGCTGCCCCCCTTCCCCGGCCCCTATCTCTACTACCCCAGCCGCCGTCACGTGCCGGCGCCGCTGCGCGCCTTCATCGACTTCATGAGGGCCCACTATGAGGCGGAGATGGGCGCCCGGTAGCGCGCCGGCGTCACGCCCAGGCGGCGGCGGAACGCGCTGACGAACGCGCTGGTGCTGCTGTAGCCGGCCTCCAGCCCGGCTTGCGTCACCGACAGGCCGGTGCCCAGCAGGCTGGCCGCGTGCAGCAGGCGCAGTTGCTGGCGCCATTCACCGAAGCGCAGGCCCGTCTCCTCCTTGAACAGGCGCTGCAGGGTGCGGGCGCTGGCGCCCACGGCGGCGCCCAACGCCTCCAGGTCCGACTCGTCCGCCGGGTCTTGGCGCAGCCGCTCCGCCAAGGCCAGGGCGCGGCGGTCGCGCGGCCAGAGAAGCGACAGGGGCAGCCGCTCCGCCGCCGCCAGACGATCCATCAGCACGCCGGCCAGCCGCGCCTGGTCCACCTTGTCGGCCCGCAGCATGCCCACCGCCACGACATGCAGGATCAGCTCACGCAGCAGCGGCGCCACGCCCAGCACTTGGCAGCCAGCGGGCATGGCGCCCGTTGCTGCGGCAAGGGCCGGCGCGATGTAGAGCGTGCGCATGGCGACCCCGCCCCGCATCTCCACCGTGTGCGGCGCGCCCGGCGGCAGCCATACCGCCTGAGCGGGCGGCACCAGCCAGGCGACCCCATCCGCCACCACCCGCATGACACCGCGCGCTGCGTACAGCAGCTGACCCCACTCGTGTTTGTGGCTGTGCAGCCGGTGGCCGTCGCTGAAGGTCAGCGCTAGGCTGCGAATGAGGAAAGGGTCGGCCATCTTGGCGCCTTTGCGACAAAGATCGTCATCCTAGCGCAAGACGGCCACGGCCCGATACGGCATCATCCGGTCATTCCCCATCACGCCCCCTACCCCGGAGGTCATCATGGCCAACCACCTGCGCTTCTTCGCCATCCATGCCGAGGATGTGGAGCGCGCCAAGACGTTCTATGAGGCGGTGTTCGATTGGCGCATCACCCCCTGGGGGCCGCCGGGCTTCTACCTGATCCAGACCGGGGCCGAGGGCGAGAAACACGTGGGCGGTGCGCTGCAGCAGCGGCACGAGCCCGTGACCGGCACGGGCATGAAGGGCTTCGAATGCACCGTGGGCGTGGACGATCTGGACGCCATCATGGCCAAGGTCACCGCCAACGGCGGCACCATCGTCATGCAGCCCTACACCATCGACGGGGTGGGCCGCCTGATCTACCTGCATGATACGGAAGGCAACCGGGTCGGCGCCATGCAGTACGACCCGGCCTATGCGGCGGCTTTCTTTTAGCCCTCAAACGGCGGGCGGTCGCAGCCTGTGGTCGCCTAGGCGTCGCCAGATCACCAGCTGCTGTTGTCGCCGCCGGAGCTGCCGCTGTCGAAGCTGCTGGACGAAGACCCACCGTCGGACGAGCCGCCCCAGCCGTCGTTGGACGATGAGCTGCTGCCGGAATCGTAATCCGGATCGGGGCGGCGTTCGTTCTCGTACACCCGGTTCTCGGTGACGTTGTTGATCACCGTTTCGTGCACCACGGTGTCGCGATGGCCACCACCGGCCATCAATTCGCCGGCCAGCACGCCGGTAAGGAAGCCGGTGCCCAGGCCCGGCTCCTGCACCACCACCGGGGCGTAGCCGGGTTGGCCATAGGCCGGCGGGTAGGGCGGCGGCACCGGACCGGCGGGGGCGGGACGATAGCCGCCGCCGTAAGCGGGACTGGCGCGCCGAAAAACCAGGTAGATGGCCAGGGCCGCCAACAGCAGGCCGCCCACGACCAGGATGACGGTCAGGCCGCTGTCTCCCTCGGCGCGCGGGGGCGGTGCGGCCTGCACGGCGGTGTGGGACGGCGGCGCGGGCTGGGCCGGGACGGCCTGGGCGGCCGGCTTGAGGAAGGATTGCTCGCGCGCCAGGTGCTGCTGGAAGGTCTCCGGGCTGCGGGCGAAGCGCAGGCTGGGGTCGATCTTGCGCGCCAACTCCAGCTCGCCCACCGCGTCCTGATGGCGGCCTTCCAGGCCCAGCACCTCACCCAGGTCGTAATGGGCGCGGGCGCTATCGCCATGCTCCCGCACCACCTCGCGCAGCATGTGCTCCGCGGCCGGCAGGTCCCCCGCGTCCACCGCCTTCTTCACCTGTTCCGGCGACGGGGCCGCCCATGACGGTGTGACCCCGGCCAGCATGAGCCCCATGGCCAATCCCAGCAGTAAACCAGCCTTATTGGCCGCCTTGGCGTGTGTGGTCATGTCCCGCTCCCCGCGATGAATATCCAGACCGTTCAAGATGGTAGCGGCGATCGGCCGGCGGCGATAGCACCCTCTTTGGGGTGCGGCCATCGGCCGGGGCGACAGGCCCGCGGCCAAAACACCGCTGCCAGAACCCCGCCGTTAGAAACCCGCCCCCGGTTGGTCCAGGTACTCCCGCTCCGCCGCCGTGCTGGCGCGGCCCAGGACGCCGTTGCGGTGGGGGAAGCGGCCGAAGCGGCGGATGACCTCGCGATGACGCTCGGCATAGTCCAGGTGACGGCCGGCGCCGATGCGCTCCGCCACCAGGGCGACGCAGCAATCCTGCAGCACGATCTCTTCCGCATGCTCGAACGGCAGGTAGAAGAACAGGCGCCGCTCCACCGGCTGTTCCAGGTCCTGTGCGCGGGCCACCGCCCGGGTGGCCAATTCCTGGGCCCGCGCGTCGGTGGCGAAGGCCAGGGCGTCGCCCCGGAACAGGTTGCGCGGCACCTGGTCCAGCAGGATCAGCAGGGCCAGCGCCCCGTCCGAGGTATCGGCCCAGGCGTCCAGCGCGCCTTCGGCGGCGGCGTGATAGCTGTCGGCCAGCCGGTCGCGGATGCGTGCGTCGATGTCCGCCCCGCCACTGAACCAATCGTCCGGCGTCAGTTCCCCGAACCAGAAGGCCAGAACCTCCGCCGCCGTCACCACGCCCATGCCGCCCACCCTTGACAGGATTGCCAAATCCGCAACATCGCATCCATTGCGTGTGTTGTTTACCAAAATTTCAGCTACAGTAATGACGCGGCCTACCGGGGAACAGGCCGCGCTACCGCATGGGGGAACAATGCCTGACTCTGTCGATGTGTCCAACGCCGCGGACAGCCCGGCGCATGGTGGTTCGCATGCCTTCCGTTTCCACGGCACGGGTCGCGAGTATTTCCCGATCTGGATCGTGAACCTGCTGCTGACCATCGTCACCCTGGGCATCTACTCGCCCTGGGCCAAGGTGCGCAGCCAGCGCTATTTCCATGAGGCGACCGAACTGGCAGGCGCCCGATTCGGCTATCACGCCCGCCCGCTGTCCATCCTGATCGGGCGCATCATCGTCCTGGTCCTGTTCGTGCCCTACGCCATCCTGGCCAAGATCCAGTCGCCCTATGCGCTGGTGTACGTCCCCGTCCTGCTGGTGGCGGGCCCTTGGATCATCGTCAAGGCGCTGCGCTTTCGCCTGCGCGTCACCTCCTACCGGGGCGTTCGCTTCAGCTTCTCGCATGAGGCCGGCGTCATGAGCGGGGCCTACATCAACTTCCTGGGCCTGCCCATCCTGGGCGGGCTGACACTGGGCCTGCTTTATCCCTACGTCCTGCATCAGCAGTACCGTTGGATGGTGGACAACAGCCGCTACGGCGCCACGCCGCTGCGCATGGCGCCTGCCGTGGGCCGCTTCTATCTGCTGGGCCTCATTCTGGCCGCGGCTCTGCTGGCGTTCGCCGCCGCGGCGTTCGCCATGCTCTATCCCTTGATGGACGCGGTGGCCAATCACCGGCCGGCGCCGGCCAGCGCGCAGATGGCCCCCTTCCTGATGTTGGTGCTGTACGCTGGGCTTTTGCTGGTGACCCTTCTGGTCGCCCTGTGGCTGGCCAAGACGGTGGTGCAGCGCCTCTCCCTGGCGGACGTCACCCTGTCCGCTGGTTGGCAACTGGGCCCGGTGTTGTGGCTGTACGTCAGCAACGGCCTGCTGCTGCTCTTGACCCTGGGCTTCGCCTACCCCTGGGTCCGCTGCCGCACTGCCCGCTATGTGCTGGAACATCTGACGGTCCACGCCCCGACGGGCCTGGACAGCTTCGTCGCTGGCGCGCAGAGCGAGACCGGCGCGTTTGGCGACCAGGCGGCGGCCTTCTTCGACATCGACGTCGGGATCGGCTTTTGACGGCCGACGCCCCACACGCCACCGGGACGGGCCGGCTGTACCGCGCCGGCCTGTCGCGGGCAGAGACGGTCACCGTGCGCGCCGGCCCCCAGGGGCTGGTCCTGTCCGGCACGGACGAGGATGAGGCGCGCACGGTGCCCCGGCACACCCTGACCATCATCCCACCCGTCGGCGGCGATTATTGGCGGTTCGACTTCGCCAACGGCGACACGCTGGAGGTCATCGGCGGCGGCCCGCTGGCGGCGGCGCTGGGCCACAGGCCCGGCCTGCTGTCCCGGCTGGAGGGGTCGTGGCGCCTGGCGCTGGCCAGCGTGCCCGTGCTGCTCGGCCTGGGGGCCGCCACCTGGTATTGGGGCGTGCCCAAAGCCGCCGACCTGGCGGCGGCGCACACCCCACCTTGGGTGGAGCGCAAGCTGACGGACGCCGGGCTGAGCCTGATCTTCCGGGATGAGAAGGAGCGGACGACCGTCGACCCCGCCCGCCAGAAGCGGTTGGCCGGCATCCTGGCCGACATGGTGGGTGCCCAGGATGGCGAGGCCTACCGCCTGCATTTCCTGAACAGCCCCCTGATCGGTCCCAACGCCTTCGCCCTGCCCGGCGGCGACATCATCGTCACCGACCAGCTGCTGAAGATTCTGGACGATGAGGAGGTGGCGGCCGTGCTGGCGCATGAGGTGGGTCACGTGCGCCACCGCCACGGCCTGCGCCTGGCCCTGCGCGCTAGCGGTCTGTCCGTGCTGGCCGCCGTGGCCGTGGGCGATGCCAGCACCGCCGGCCATTTCCTGGTGGGGGCGCCCGTGCTGTTGCTGAACCTGCGCTTCACCCGGGAATTCGAGGCGGAGGCCGACGCCGACGCCCTGGCCTGGCTGTCGCGGGACCCGGGCTCACACGGCCCCCCTCGCAGCCCCTGCGCCTTCGCCCGGGCCCTGCGCAAGATCGTGGACAGCCCGGAGGTGAAGCAGGCAGCGGCCATCGCCGGCCACATTCCCAGCTGGCTGGCGACCCACCCCATGACGGAGGAACGGCTGCGCCCCTTCGATGCCGCCTGCCCCGCCAAGATCTGATCGACATCACGCCAAATGGAAAGGGCGCCCCGGCCATCCCGGAGCGCCCTTTTTCAATCCCGCAAGGGATGACCCGCTTAGTGCTGGTCCGCCCACACGGCGCGCTTGGCGGCATAGAGGATGCCGGCCAGCACGATCAGGAAGATCATGACCTTCAGGCCCATCTGGTGGCGGGCTTCCAGGTTGGGCTCGGCCGCCCAGGCCAGGAAGGTCGCCACGTCCTTGGCCTGCTGCTCCACCGTGGCCTTGGTGCCGTCGGCGAAGGTCACGCCACCGTCCGACAGGGGCGGCGGCATGGCGATGACATGGCCGGGGAAGGCCTTGTTGTAATTGCCGCCCGACGGGACGGTGAAGCCGGCGGGGGCCGGCTCGAAGCCCGTCATCAGGGCGACGATGTAATCCTCACCCCCCTTGCGCGCCTTCACGATCAGCGACAGATCCGGCGGGGCCTTGCCGCCGTTGGCGGCGGCGGCGGCCTTCTCGTTGGGGAACGGGGCCTTGAAGTGGTCGGCCGGCACGCCCTTGCGGGTGAACATCTCACCCTCGTCATTGGGCCCGTCGGTCATGTCGTAGCCGGCGGCGATGGCGGTGATCTCCGCCTCGTTGTACCCCAGCGCGCTGAGATTGCGGTACGACAGCAGGTTCATGGAATGGCAGGCGGAGCAGACTTCCTTATAGACCTGGAAGCCGCGCTGCAGCGCCTTGCGGTCGAAGGTGCCGAAGATGTTGCTGAAACCGCGGGTGACGGCACCGTGGCTCCATTCGTTCTTCGGGTACTCCATCTCTTCGCTGGCGACCGCGGGGGCGGCCGCAGCGACGGCGACGAGACCGGCGAGGATCAGGGACCGAAGACGACGCATCAGGCTTTCTCCATCGGCTTGGCGGTAGCACCAGCGGCCGAGGCCCCACCGCCCAGAACGGGCTTGGCGATGCTGGCCGGCAGCGGCAGGGGCTTCTCGATCAGGCCGACGAACGGCAGCGACAGGAAGAAGCCGAAGTAAACGAGGGTGGCGAACTGGCCGACATAGACCAGCGGGATTTCCAGGCCGCCCAGGTGCCAGGCGGCGTCGGCCGTCTGGGCGCCCACGTACATCAGCAGGAAGAAGGCGACCAGGAAGGCCAGTATGCCCTTCTTGAAGATGGGACGGAAGCGGGCGCTGCGCACCGGCGAGGTGTCCAGCCAGGGCAGGATGAACAGAATGGCGATGGAGCCGAACATGGCGATGACGCCGCCCAGCTTGGCCTCGATCAGCTTCAGCCCGGTGAAGGGGATGGAGATGTCGAAGGTGATGGAGCGCAGGATCGCGTAGTAAGGCAGGAAGTACCACTCCGGCACGATATGCGGCGGGGTCACCATCGGGTTCGCCTGGATGTAGTTGTCCGGCTCACCGAAGAAGTTGGGGGCGTAGAAGACGAAGGCGGCGAAGATGGCCAGGTACACCACCGTGCCGAAGCTGTCCTTCACCGTGTAGTAGGGGTGGAAGGGCAGCGTGTCCTGCGGACCCTTGGGCTCGACGCCCAGCGGGTTGTTGGAACCGGTGACGTGCAACGCGGCCACGTGCAGGAACACGACGGCGGCGATGACGAAAGGCAGCAGGTAGTGCAGGGCGAAGAAGCGGTTCAGCGTCGGGTTGTCGACGGAGAAGCCGCCCCACAGCAGGGTCACGATGTCCTGGCCCACCAGCGGCAGGGCCGAGAACAGGTTGGTGATGACGGTGGCGCCCCAGAAACTCATCTGGCCCCACGGCAGCACATAGCCCATGAAGGCGGTGGCCATCATCAGCAGGAAGATCACCACGCCGATCATCCACAGCAACTCACGCGGCTTCTTGTAGGAACCGTAGTAGAGGCCGCGGAAGATGTGGATATAAACGGCGATGAAGAAGAACGACGCGCCGTTCATGTGGATGTAGCGGATCAACCAGCCGAAGTTCACGTCGCGCATGATGCGCTCGACGGAGTTGAAGGCCAGGTTGGTGTTGGGCGTGTAGTGCATCGCCAGCACGATGCCGGAGACGATCATCGTCACCAGCATGATCATGGCGATGGCGCCGAAGTTCCAGAAGTAGTTGAAGTTGCGCGGGGTGGGGAACACCCCGTATTCCTTCTGGATCATCGTGAAGATCGGCAGGCGCTGGTCGAGCCAGTTGACCACCGGATTCTTGAAAGAGGATGAAGGGCCGTGAGCCATTTCTCGCTCCCTGGGGGTCCGGCTTAGCCGATACGGATCGAAGTGTCGGTCTTGAACGCGTAGCTGGGCACTTCCAGGTTACGCGGCGCGGGACCCTTGCGGATGCGGCCGGATGTGTCGTAGACCGAACCATGGCAGGGGCAGAACCAGCCGCCGTACTCGCCGCGGGGATCGGAATTCTTCTGCCCCAGCGGGATGCAGCCCAGGTGGGTGCAGATGCCGACGACCACCAGCCATTCCGGCTTCTTGGCGCGGTCCGCGTCCTTCTGCGGGTCGCGCAATTCGGACACGTTCACGTCGGTGGCGGACTTGATTTCCTCGGGCGTCCGGTGGCGGATGAACACCGGCTTGCCGCGCCAGGTCACGGTGATGGACTGACCCACCTGCACCGGCGCCAGGTCCACGTCGGTGCTGGCCAGCGCCAGGGTGTCGGCCGCGGGGTTCAGGCTGTCGATGAAGGGCCAAACGGTGACGGCGGCGCCCACGACACCGGTCGCGGCGGCAGCCAAGTATATGAAATCGCGGCGCGAGGGATCCCCGCCGCTGTGAGAGCCGCTCCCCGGCCCGTGCCCGGCCGTCTGGGTCGTGTCCGCCATACCAAGCTTCTCCTCGAAGTCAGGGGGCACCTGAAAACGCCCCGGCGCCCGCCTCACAAGGGTTTCCCAATGTTCTTATATCCTTACCCAAGCGGACCAGCCTTGCGCAGGCCCACGGCGAATAAGGTTGACGGCCGGCGTCTTGTCCGGTCGCGGTAAATCCATATACATGCCGCCTACGGCCTTGGGAAGCGTATGAATGTGCCCTCAACGCTATTCTTAGCTGCACAAGCGAAAGGTTTGGCGGCTTAAGAGCTAGTCTTTCCAATAACTTATCGGACTACTTTCCCGTGCGGATCGCCCTTTACCAACCCGACATCCCCCAGAACGCCGGAACCTTGATGCGCCTTGGCGCCTGCCTGAATGTGGGCATCGACATCATCGAGCCGTGTGGATTCGTTCTGGACGATAAACGCCTGCGCCGGTCGGGCATGGACTACCTGGAGGGTGTGGATCTGGTGCGCCACACCTCCTGGACCGCGTTCGAGACGCGTCGGCGGGCGAACGGTCAATCCCAGGGCGACGCAGGGCAGCCCTCCCCCGGGCGGGGCGGGTCCGTGCCCCGTCTGCTGCTGCTGACCACCCGCGCAGCCTTGTGCTACACCGATTTCGTCTTCCAGCCGGACGACATCCTGCTGCTGGGCCGGGAATCGGCCGGTGTGCCGGAGGAGGTGCACGCCGCCGCCGATGCCCGCCTCGCCATCCCCTTGCGCCCGGGCTTGCGCTCGCTCAACGTTGCCATGGCCGCCGCCATGGTGGTGGGCGAGGCCGTCCGCCAGCTGGACGCCTGGCCCCGTTGACCTCTGGAACCTGCCTACCTGGAACCCCATTGATGACCGACATTCCCCTGTCCTCGAGCCTGCTGCCCGCCGAAGCGCTGGCCGGCGACGCCCCTCTGGCGGAGGAGCGCAAGGCCCGGGCATCCGCCTGGTTCCAGGATCTGCGCGACCGCATCTGCGCCGCCTTCGAGGCCATCGAGGATGAGGCGGCCGCCCTGCCCGCCTATGGCGAAGGCGCGCCGGGCCGGTTCGAACGCAAAAGCTGGGATCGACCGGATAGCGATGGCGAGACCAAGGGCGGCGGCGGCATCATGTCGCTGATGCGCGGCCGGGTGTTCGAGAAGGTGGGCGTCAACATCTCCACCGTCCACGGCACCTTTTCCGAGGAATTTCGCGCCCAGATTCCGGGGGCGGCCGCCACCGGCCGCTTCTGGGCCAGCGGCATCAGCCTGGTGGCGCACATGCGCAGCCCTCTGGTGCCGGCGGTGCACATGAACACCCGCCACCTGGTGACGGAGCAGGCCTGGTTCGGCGGCGGCGCCGACCTGACACCCATGTTTCTGGACAGTGCCGAGACGGCGGAGGACGCCGCCACCTTCCACACGGCGCTGAAGGCTGCCTGCGATGCCCACGGCGCCGACTATTACGCCCGCTTCAAGGAATGGTGCGACCGCTACTTCTTCCTGCCCCACCGCAACGAGCCGCGCGGCGTGGGTGGCATCTTCTACGACCGGCACGACACCGGCGACTGGGAGGCCGACTTCGCCTTCACCAAGGCCGTCGGCCAGGCCTTCCTGGACGTCTACCCCCTGATCGTGCGCCGGCGCCTGGGGCTGCCCTGGACGGATGCGCAGCGCCACCACCAGCTGGTACGCCGGGGCCGGTACGTGGAATTCAACCTGCTGCACGACCGGGGCACCCTGTTCGGCCTGAAGACCGGCGGCAACATCGAGGCCATCCTGATGAGCCTGCCGCCCGAGGTGAAGTGGCCTTGATGCGGTGACGGACGGCGAGCGGATCATGAAAAATGTGATGGGCGCCGTCGCGGCGATCTTTACGTTTTCACCGCTGGCCGCCTTGGCGTGGGTGATTGTCTGCGCCCCGAACTGGCCCATGGTCGGCACAATGCCACTGCCTCTCGTGGTGGCGATGTCCTGTGTGCCGTTGGGTATAATCGGCTTCACGCTGGCTTGGACTGGCGGTCCGTTCCTCAAACGGACGGCTGACACCAATGCGGTATTGTTCGCCGTCTCGCCCTTCGGTGCTCTCATCTGGCTGCTTGCCGGCGCCCCGGACTGGCCCATGGTCGGCAAAACGCCGCTTCCCGCGATCATGGCGGTCTGCTGCCTGCCGCTTTTTGTGATTGGCTTGTCTTGGGGCATATCCAGGGCCATCGTTTTAAATCGACCGACCTCCTGAGTCTGGCTTCGAGGAAGAAAAACTGAGGCCCCGGAGATGAACCCCGGGGCCCGATAAAAAGAGCCGGTCGGCGGAAGGGGAAAGGAGGCCGCCATTCCACCCGTCGCGCCACACGACTAGCGCGCCGCCGACCGGCTGTACGGTGCCCTGTCTGAACGGGGGCGAGGGCTCCGCATCGCCCAGGCCCCAGGCACCGATAGGAAATCGAAACTCAGGGCGCCTTGCCAGCGGCGGCCGTCTTGTCGGACTGGGCCTTGTCCAGCAAGGGCTTGAAGGCGGCGGCCAGGGCCACGTCGGCCTGGTCCACCTTCTGGTCGCCGTTCTTGTCGTGGAAGCCGAACATGCGCCAGCCGGACGCCATGAACTCCTCCCGCGACATTTTCTGGTCGCCGTCCAGGTCGATGGCGACGAAGCGGACGTGGGTCTGCTTCAGTTGCTGGGCTTTGCGCTCCGGCGTCCCGTTCTCCTTGTTCAGCCGCGCCTCGAACTCCGCGGTGTATTCCGCCTCGCTCACCCAGCCGTCGCCGTTGGTGTCCAGCGCCGTGAACTGCTGGGCGCGCACCGCCTGGTATTCCTGGGCGGTGACCACGCCGTCGCCGTTCCGGTCATGCTCCTTGATGAAGCTGGCGATATCATGCGACGCGGCCCAAGCGACGCGAACAGGGGCCACACCGGTGGCCAGCAGCGCGGCGCCGACCAGCGTGGTCGCGGCGAAGCGGGCGGGGCTGCGGGCAAAAGCAAGGCGGTTGGGGGCCATGATGGAAATCCTCGGAAATGGGTATCGGTAATGGGTGTCGGCGTCCCACGCAGGCCCCACGCCACGTCCCTCGGCGTCTGCAACAGCAGTAATGATAGTCATTCTCATTTGCAAGCTGAAAAATAGCCCATGCCGCGGGGGGCCGCTGCCTCTCTCGGCAAAGATTGCCTGCTATTCTTAAGAGAAAATCTCAGGGCAAAGCGCTCGTGTATATATCCTATGGCAAAGCAACCTTTGGGGGAGATATCCATGACGAGCCCAACCATCACCTACAACGACATCCTGCCGCCCAACTCCTTCGTGACCGGCATCCGCCAGGATGGCGGCGACGGCCAGCCGGTGGTGCTGTCCGGCAATTACCAGCCGACCGGCGGCGGCAAGCCGCAGGCGATGCTGTATCGCGGGCCGCTATATCCCACGGACGGCAACGGCATCTTCCCGTTCGTGCCCGCCTTCCCCGGACAGACCATCGTCACCTCGACCTTCTACGGCCCCAACACCGCCCTGTTCGACCCGAGCCTGGGCCAGGGCAACGTGCGGGCGGTTGGCAGCTATCAGTATGAAGGCGGCCAGGGCGACCATGGCATGATCTACCAGGGGCCGCTGGACGGGTCGGGCACCTGGACCCAGATCGACGTGCCCGCCGACGTGGCCGGCGGCACCGTGGCCAA
The DNA here is from genome assembly GCF_007828025.1 of Nitrospirillum bahiense. Taxonomy (NCBI): domain Bacteria; kingdom Pseudomonadati; phylum Pseudomonadota; class Alphaproteobacteria; order Rhodospirillales; family Azospirillaceae; genus Nitrospirillum; species Nitrospirillum bahiense. The sequence goes on along the minus strand of NZ_VITO01000007.1, from coordinate 121,970 downwards.
CACGCTGGCGCACAGCACCATGGGCGACCTGGTGGTGGGCAACTACGACCTGGCGGACAAGCCCGGTTCCGGCAACGGCTTCATCTACAACGTGAAGACCGGCACCTTCCAGGTGCTGGACATCGGCGCCCTGGCCACCCTGTACGGCATCTGGCAGAACGGCCCCAAGGACCCGGCCCCCTACACGCTGGCCGGCGGCTACAAGCAGGGACACGACCTGAACACCGGCCTGCTGGCGGACTACGACCCCGTCACCGGCGAACTCAGCCGCCTCACCGCGCTGAGCTATGAGGGCAAGCCCGGCGTGGTCACCCATTTCGAGGGCATCAGCGGCGTACCCGGCGGTTATGCCCTGGCGGCCACCACCGACGCCGGCGGCGCGTTCGTCCATGTCGACCGCCTGGCGGATGGCGGCTTCGGTCCGGCGCGCTGGCTGGCCGCCGCCAATCCGGCCAGCACCAGCATCAGCACCGCCAACTCCATCCTGCGCAACAATCTGGTCGGCATCTACCACCCCGCCAGCGGCGGCGTGCAAAGCTACGTGGCCACGCTGGCGGACTGACCCACGGCTGAGTGGCGCCCAGACGGAATGGCGCCCATCGGATTGACAGCCCCGCCGGCCCATGCAACGCTGATTGGCCGTCGGTTGATCTCGGTTTCACCGGACCGGCGGGGCATCAAACAACGGGCATTTATATCAACAAATTCAATCAGCTGAGTGGGGAATCCGAATTGGGCCCGCGCCATCGCGCGTGGAACGGGCGACCGGGTGGCCTCAATCACTTTCGGGCCAGTTTTCACAAGAACGGGAACCGGCGCCACCAAGGCCGCCGGAGCGATAAAACGGGGAGACTCGCCGCACTTCAAAAATAATGGAGGCGGAACGGGCATGGGTTTTAGGGACATGAAAAGGCGCGACCTGCTGAGCCTGATCGGCACGGTGGCGGGCAGCGCCGTGATGTATCAGGCGGCCACCAGCCTGGGCCTGGCGGCGGAAACCACCTATAAGGGCCCCATCAAGCTGGACGGCGACGCGAAGGGCGCGTCCATCCTGATCCTGGGCGCCGGCGTGGCCGGCCTGGTGGCGGCGATCGAGCTGCGCAAGGCGGGATACAAGGTCCAGGTACTGGAGTACCGGGAGAAGGCCGGCGGCCGCAGCTGGTCCCTGCGCGGCGGCGATACCTACACCGAGCTGGGCGGCTTCAAGCAGACGGTCGGCTTCGACCCGGGGCTGTACATCAACCCCGGCCCCTGGCGCATCCCCTACCACCACCGCGCCGTGCTGGACTACTGCCACCGCTACGGCGTGGCGCTGGAGCCGTTCAACCAGGTCAACTACAACGCCTATCTCCATTCCGCCAAGGCCTACGGCGGCAAGCCGCAGCGCTTCCGGGAGATCCAGGCCGACTATCACGGCCACGTGGCGGAGCTGCTGGCCAAGCTGACCCACCAGAACGCCCTGGACGGCACGGTCACCAAGGAAGACCAGGAAAAGCTGCTGGAATCGCTGCGTGCCTGGGGCGGGCTGGACAAGAACTACGCCTATGCCGCCAGCCTGGACTCCAGCAACGTGCGCGGCTACGAGAAGGCGCCCGGCGGCGGCATGAACGGCGCGCCGGTGCCCTCCACCCCCGCCAGCCTCAGCGACGTCATGCAGGGCGGCCTGTGGCGTTTCCTGGGCATGGGCCTGAGGGATGAGTTCCAGTCGACCATCTTCCAGCCGGTGGGCGGCATGGACCAGTTCCCCGCCGCCCTGGCGCGGCAGGTGAAGGACCTGATCCGCTTCAACACCAAGGTGACGGAGATCCACCAGGACGACCATGGCGTCACCGTCACCTATACCGACACGGTGAAGGGCGGCGCGCCGCAGACGGCCAAGGCGGACTGGTGCCTGTGCACCATTCCCCTGTCGGTGCTGAGCCAGATCAAGCTGAACGTGGGACCCAAGATGGCCAACGCCATCAGCGCCGTGCCCTATGAGGCCGCCGCCAAGGTGGGCCTGCAGTTCAAGCGCCGCTTCTGGGAACAGGATGAGGCCATCTACGGCGGCATCAGCTTCACCGACCTGCCCATCGCCATGATCGGCTACCCCAACAGCGGGTATGGCAGCCCGGGCAAGGGCGTGCTGCTGGGGACCTACGTCTTCGGCGCCTACGCCATGGAATACACCGCCATGCCGCCGGAGGAGCGTATCAAGCGCGCCCTGGCCTATGGCGCCCAGATCCATCCGCAATACGCCAAGGAGTTCGACACCGGCGTGGCCGTGGGCTGGCATCGCGTGCCCTGGACCCTGGGCTGCCACGCCTCATGGACCGAGGAGACGCGGGCCGCGCATTACCAGGATCTGTGCCAGGTGGACGGGCGCATCGCCCTGGCGGGCGAGCATGCCAGCTACATCACCGGCTGGCAGGAGGGGGCGGTCCTGTCCTCCCTCGACGCCATCACCCGCCTGCACCAGCGGGTCGTGACGGCCTGACGCCCCCTATCCCGAGAGACAAACCATGACGATCTTCAAGTCATTCACGGCGAAGGCGGCCGGCGTGACGGCGCTGCTGACCGCCCTCTATGTCGCGGTGGGGGCCCTGCCCCATCCGGCCCATGCCCAGGCGTCGGACGCCAGCTCCGCCGCCTTCGCCAGCCCTCGCCACTTCGGCCAGAAGGACGGCGCCGCGCTGTACCAGGCCATCTGCCAGGGCTGCCACATGCCGGACGCCAAGGGCGCCACCGGCGCCGGCACCTACCCCGCCCTGGCCGGCAACCCCAACCTGGAAGCGGCGGGCTATCCCGTCGCCATGGTGGTGCACGGCCAGAAGGCCATGCCCCCCATCGGGGAGTTCCTGGACGACGACCAGGTGGCGGCGGTGGTGAACTACGTCCGCACCCACTTCGGCAACCATTATACCGACGCGGTCTCGGCGGCCGATGTGAAGGCGGCGCGTTAGGCATCCCCTCAATCGCCGGGCGCCCGCATCCGCGGGCTTGGCTATCCTCCCTTTCCGGTCCACTTCGTTACCCGGAAAGGTCCGGCGGCCACGGTCGTGGCCTACAGCGGCATGAGCGGTAAGGCTCATGCCGCTGCCATCAGCTCCCGCTCGGCGACGATGATGATTGAACCAGCCGCCGCTCCAGCTCCGCCAGGCAGGCATCGCGGTCGGGCTGGAAGTCGTGGGCGATCCACCAGCGCTCCAGTTCGCCCATCAGGCGGCCGACCTCCGGCCCAGGCGGCAAACCCCGGTCCAGGATGTCCTGGCCGCGCAGAGGAAAGGGGATCTCCTGCCAGGCCGACGCCTCGGCCAGGGGCTCGAACAGCTCGAAGGCCGGGGTGCCCATGGCGGCCGCCGACAGCAGCAGCACGGCGCGGTAGATCTCCGGCCCAAGGCGGTGCAAGGCAATACGCCGCGATTTGAACGGCAGGTCGGGGTGCACGTCCACCACCGGGGCGGCGATGGCCGCCAGCCGGTCGCGCTGGAAGTTGGAGAAGCGCAACCGGTCGGCCACCGCCTCCGCCGCGCTGTGGGCCAGGGGACCGGCAGGCAGCAATGCCGCCAGGCGGGCCAGCGGCTCCGTCTCCCCCACCATCCATTCCAGCCGGTCCAGCGCCGCCAGGCGGTCCACCGCTACGGCCTGGGGCAGCACGTGCTCCATGATCCCCTGGTCGACCATGATGCGCCAGACCTCGGCGGCCCGGTCGGTGGCCAGCAGCTTCAACAGCTCTTCCCGCACGCGCTCCCCCGACAGGCCGCCGACCAGGGGCGCCAGGCGGGTGCAGGCGTCCAGCGCCGCCGTGTCCGGCGGGCCCTTGCCCAGGCGCGCATAGAAGCGGAAGAAGCGCAGCAGGCGCAGTACGTCCTCGCGGATGCGGGTCTCGGCATCGCCGATGAAGCGCACGCGCCCCGCCGTCAGGTCGGGCACGCCGCCGAAGGGGTCGTACAGCTCGCCATCCACGGTCAGCGACATGGCGTTGAAGGTGAAGTCGCGGCGGGCGGCATCGGCCAGCCAGTCGTCGGTGAAGGCCACCCGCGCGCTGCGCCCGAAGGTCTCAACATCCTGGCGCAGGGTAGTGATCTCGAACGTCTCGTTGCCGATGATGGCGGTGACGGTGCCATGCTTCAGGCCGGTGGGCACGACGCGGATGCCGTCGGCTTTCAGCCGGCGCATCACCTCCTCCGGCGGCAGGGGGGTGGCGATGTCGATGTCGGCAGCCTGGATTTCCAGCAGGCAATCCCGCACGCAGCCACCGACGAATCGCGCCTCCTGCCCGGTGCGCATCAGGGATTGCAGGACACGGCGGCTAGCCACGGAAGCCAGCGGGCCCGTGGGCACCAGGGAGCGGACGGAGGTCATGACGCCTTAGGGTTGTATTTTATCGCAATTTTATCAAGGACCCGCGCCCAGGGCAACGACCGCGCCCCAGGGTTGGCGGCCCGGCGGCGGCGTCAGCCGGGCAATCCCAGCACATCGCAAAGGTTCACCAGCATCCCGGCCGTGGCCCCCCAGATGTAGCGGTCGTTGTAGGGGAAGACCCAGAAGTGCCGCAGCGCGCCCTTGAACTCGCGGGACTGCCGCTGGCGGCTGCCGGGATCCAGGATGAAGCTGAGCGGCACCTCGAACACCTCCTGCACCTCGAACGGGTCGGGCTGCAGGAAAAACGGCGGGTTGACCAAGCCGACCACCGGCACCACGCGGAAGCCGGTGCGGGTGTAGTAGGTGTCCAACCGGCCCACTACCTCCACCTGGGTGGGGGCCAGCCCCACCTCCTCCTCCGTCTCGCGCAGCGCGGTGGCGATGGCGTCGGTGTCCTCAGGCTCCACCCGGCCGCCGGGGAAGCTGATCTGGCCGCCATGCGCCGCCAGGTGGGCGCTACGCTGGGTCAGCAGCACGGTCATGCCTTCCGGCCGGTCGACCAGGGGCACCAGCACGGCTGCGTCGCGCACCGTCGGCGGCGGATCGAACACGCCGCCCACATCAACCTCGTTGCCGTCGCGGTCGCCCCGGGCGCCGATGCCCGGCCCCTCGAACGCGAAGGCGCCTCCGTGCCGGCCCCCTTGGGGGCCATGGGCGAAAGCGCGGCGGATCGCCGCCGCCGCCGTCATGCCGGCTCCAATCGGAAGAACACGCCCTGGCTCCATACCCCGGCCGGCCCGGCGCCTGCCCCCTCTGCGGCCCCCTCTGCTGCCCCCTCGGCTGCCAAGGCCATGCCGGCCAGCTCATAGAACACCGGGCGGTTCAAGCGCGCCTCCAACCCGCGGCCGATGTCGCCGCGCACGTGAATGTAGGGGCTGGGCTCCCCCGTCGCCGGATCGATCACCACCCGAATCGGATGCTCCGCCCCGGCCGTGATCCAGTGGTCCAGGTTGGTGCGGAAGGACAGGGCCTGGCCCCGCCCCTCACCCTCGCGCCGCATCTCCACCGCCACGAAGGGTGCGTCGTCGACGCGGATGCGGCCCCGCTCCGCCGGGGTGATCAGCCAATAGTCCCCCGCCTCGTCCCGCCGCAGGACGGTGGAGAACAGCTTGACCAGGGGCAGCCGGCCGATGGGGCTGCCGTGATAAAACCAGGTGCCGTCGCGGGCGATGCGGATGTCGTAGCCTTCATCCGGCCGGGTGTCGGGCGTATCGTCGCCGGGCGCGCGCGCCGCGCGCAGGCCGGCCAGATCGGCAGGACCTTCCGAGGCGGTGGCGGGTTTGTCCGCGGCGTCCTGGCCGGTTCCAGGACCGGCATCGGGCTTGCTTTCCGTCATGACGCAATTAACCATCAAGCCAAAGGTCCGTCCCATCAGCCTATCGGCCGATGCGGGGGGACCGGAAATTTTTCCGATTTCGGCCACAAAGCTAGCATAAAGGGGGCTGGCATAAAGGCCCGGAGCCGGCGTTCTGGCATCGCTGGTGAACAATTGCACTCTTGGGAGACCCCGCGTTGAGCATCACCGACCTGCCCCGTGACCAGGTTTACCCGGATGCGAGCCTGGCTTTGGACATCGAGAACACGGGCCTGAAGCTGGCCAGCGTGCGCGCCATGATCGGCCAGGCCATCTTCGGTCAGGAAGAGGTGATCGACCTCAGCCTTGTCACCCTGCTGGCGGGCGGTCACTTGCTGCTGGTGGGCGTGCCGGGCCTGGCCAAGACCCGCTTGGTGGAAACCCTGGGCATCGTGCTGGGCCTGGACGAACGCCGGGTGCAATGCACCCCCGACCTGATGCCCGCCGACATCCTGGGCTCCGAAGTGCTGGAGGAGGGGGAGCACGGCCGCCGCGCCTTCCGCTTCATCCCCGGCCCCGTCTTCGCCCAGCTGCTGATGGCGGATGAGATCAACCGCGCCAGCCCGCGCACCCAGTCGGCCCTGCTGCAGGCCATGCAGGAAGGCCGGGTTTCGGTGGCCGGGCAATACCATCCCCTGCCCCGCCCCTTCCATGTGCTGGCGACCCAGAACCCGTTGGAGCAGGAGGGTACCTATCCCCTGCCGGAGGCGCAGCTGGACCGATTCCTGCTGCAGGTGGATGTCACCTATCCCGAGCGTGACGCCGAACGGCTGATGATGATCGCCACCACCGGCGCCACCGCCGCCGCCGTGCGCCCGGTGCTGACGGCGGCGGAACTGCAGGCGGCGCAGGAGCTGGTGCGCCGGGTGCCGGTGGGCGACAGCGTGGTCGACGGCATCCTGGACCTGGTGCGCAGCGGCCGGCCGGAGACCAGCGACGTAGCGGAGGTGCGCCGCCACGTCGCCTGGGGGCCCGGCCCCCGTGCCGCCCAGGCCCTGATGCTGGCCAGCCGTGCCCGCGCCTTGATGGACGGGCGCTACACCCCCTCCCTCGACGACGTGGTGGCCCTGGCCAAACCGGTGCTGCGCCACCGCATGGCGCTGAACTTCAGCGCGCGGGCGGAGGGCGTCACGCTGGACGCCGTCATCGACCGCCTGTGCGCGCCGCTGGCCTGATGTCCCCCAAGGCTCCCCAGAATCCAACGGATCCCGCGCCGGCGGCCAGCCGCCTGCGCGACCGCGCCGACGCCCTGGCCCAGCGCCTGCCGCCGCTGCTGGTGGCGGCGGAGCGGGTGGCCGCCGCGGTGACGCCCGGCCTGCACGGCCGCCGCCGCGTGGGCACGGGTGAGGCCTTCTGGCAGTTCCGCCGCTATCAGCAGGGCGACGATACCGACCAGATCGATTGGCGCCAGTCGGCCAAGGGCGATCATGTCTATGTGCGGGAAAACGAGTGGGAGGCGGCCCAGACCGTCTGGCTGTGGCGCGACGCCGGCCCGTCGATGGACTGGCGGTCGGACCGTGAGCTGCCGCTGAAGCGGGAGCGCGCCGACCTGCTGGCCCTGGCGCTGGCCTGCCTGCTGGTGCGCGGTGGCGAGCGCGTGGGTCTTATGGGCGGCCCCCGCCCGCTGCCCGGCCGCTCGGCGCTGGAGCCCCTGGCCCTGGCGCTGACGCGGGTCCCCTCCGCGCCGCCCCCGCCGGTGCCGCCGGCCCAGCCCCTGGCCCGCCACGCGCGGTTGGTGGTGATGGGGGATCTGCTGGCACCCCTGGACGACATCCAGGCCGCTGTCGCCTTCCACGCCGGCCACGGCGTGCGCGGCCACCTGCTGCAGATCCTGGACCCGGCGGAGGAGACCCTGCCTTATGAAGGCCGTGTCGAATTCCGTGCCGTCCATGGGGCGGTGGAGGGAGAACAGCGCCTGCTGGTGCCCCGGGTGGACGGCCTCCGCGGCGCCTATCAGGAACGGCTGGCCGCCCACCGCGCCGGCCTGGCCCAGATCGCGCGGGCCAGCGGCTGGTCCTTCTCCCTGCACCACACCGACAAGCCGCCGCAGGCCGCGCTGCTGGGCCTGTGGGGTGCCCTGTCGCAGGAAAGCGTGAGGACCGCGGCCGCCCATTCCGGCGTCACCCACGCGCCCACCAGTTGGACAAACGAGGGGGGCGTCTGATGGCCTTCGCCAGCCCGCTGGTGCTGTGGGCCCTGGTCCTGCTGCCGGGGCTGTGGTGGCTGTTGCGCCTGACGCCACCGGCACCCAAGCGCGTCACCTTTCCGGCCTTGCGCCTGCTGCTGGGCCTGGCGGCGAAGGAGGAGACGCCGGCGCGCACGCCCTGGTGGCTGCTGGTGCTGCGCCTGGCCCTCTGCGCGTTGCTGATCATCGGCCTGGCCCGGCCGCTGCTGCACCCCGACGCCACGTCGGCCGCCGGCACCGCCCCCTTGCTGCTGGTGGTGGACACCGGCTGGGCGGCGGGGCGTGACTGGCCGGAGCGGCAGCAGGCGCTGGATCGGCTGGTGACCCAGGCGGAACGCCAGGACCGCCCCGTCCTGCTGCTGGCCACCGCCGCCGGCGCCGGCGGCGAAGCGCCACAGGTGCAGGGCCCCATGAACGCCACGGCCGCGCGCCGGCTGGTGCAGGCCCTGGCACCGCAGCCCTGGCCCACCGACCGCGCAGCGGCCCTGGGCGCCCTGGATATCGCACAGAAAAGCGGCCCCCTGGCCGGGAGCGCCGCCGACAGCTATTGGCTGGCCGACGGTCTGAACGACGGCAGCGTGGCCACGCTGGCCGGCCGCCTGCGCGCCCTGGGCCGTGTCACGGTAATGACGGCCGGCGCCGACCATGGCCCCCTGCTGCTGCGGACGCCCAACAGCAACGCCAGTGGCAGCGACGGGGGCACGCTGATGGTGCCGGTGGAGCGGGCCGAAGGGGCCCAGGCCCAGCCCATCGCCGTGGAGGCGCTGGGTGAGGACGGCCGCGCCCTGGGCCGGGCGGACGGCATCTTCGCCCCCGGCCAGCGCCAGCTGACCCTGCCCCTGACGCTGCCCGGCGAGCTGCGCAACGCCGCCGTCCGCCTGCACCTGGAGGACCGCGCGGGCGTGGGCACCAGCCTGCTGCTGGACGACCGCTGGCGCCGCCGCCCCGTGGGCCTGGCCACAGCCGGCCCCGGCGGCGACAACCAGCCCCTGCTGTCCAGCCCCTACTATTTGGACCGGGCCCTGGCCCCCTATGCCGAGGTGCGGCGCGGTACCATTTCCGCGCTGCTGGACGGCGGCGTCTCCATCCTGGTGCTGCCCGACAGCGGCGCCCTGAGCGACAGCGACACCGCCCGCCTGGCCCGCTGGATAGACCAAGGCGGCGTGCTGGTGCGCTTCGGTGGCACCCGCCTGGCCCATGAGGCGGAGCCCATCGGCGCGGAAACACTGCTGCCCGTGCGCCTGCGCGGCGGCGACCGCTCGCTGGGTGGCGCCCTGTCCTGGACGACGCCCGCCCACCTGGCGCCCTTCGACGACAAGAGCCCCTTCGCCGGCCTGGCGGTACCGCCCGATGTGACCGTGAGCCGCCAGGTGTTGGCGGAACCCGGGCCCGACATGGGCGACAAGGTCTGGGCGCGGCTGGAGGACGGCACGCCCCTGGTAACGGGCGAGCGGCGCGGCAAGGGCTGGCTGGCGCTGGTGCACACCAGCGCCGATCCCGCTTGGTCCAACCTGGCACTGTCGGGCCTTTACGTCGACATGCTGCGCCGCCTGGTGGCCCTCAGCGACGGCTTGCCCGGCGGCATCGGCGGCAATGCCGGCGGCGCCCTGCCGCCCCTATCGCTGCTGGACGGCCAGGGCCGGCTTGTCGCCCCCTCCGCCGTGGCCCAACCGCTGGAGCCGGAGGGCAAGGATGAGGCCGCCGGCACCCCGGTGGGGCCGCTGCACCCGCCGGGCTATTACGGCGTGGGCGACCGGCGCCGCGCCCTGAACCTGGCTGGCTCCGTGGCGCCGCTGGTGCCTATGGAGCCGCTGGCCGGCGTCGCCTACCAGGGCTTCGGCGGCACGCGGGAAACGGACCTGCGCCCCTGGTTCCTGGGCCTCGCGGCGGCGCTGTGGGTGGCCGACCTGCTCCTGTCGCTGCTGGTACGGGGCCTGCTGCCCACCTCGCTGCGGCCCAAAGCGCGCTGGCGCCGGGGCGCCGCCGCGGCGGCACTGGCGCTGGCAACGGTGCTGGCCGCCACGCGCGGGCATGCCGCCACGCCGGACGATGAGATCGTGAAGGCCACCACCGCCAACTGGCTGGCCTATGTCGAGACGGGCGACCGCGCCGCCGACGCCACCACCAAGGCCGGCCTGCTGGGACTGGGCGAGCAGCTGAACCGCCGCACGGCGGTGGAGGTGGCGGGCGCCATGAGCGTGAACGTGGAAAAGGACGACCTGGCCCTGTTCCCCCTGCTGTACTGGGTGGTAACGCCGGGCCAAGCCGCCCCGTCCGACGCGGCGGTGGCCAAGCTGAACCAGTACCTCCACGCCGGCGGCATGATCCTGTTCGACACCCGAGACCAGGGCGCCCCGGACGCCGGCATCCAGGCGCGCCTGCGCGACCTGACCCATGGACTGGACATCCCGCCCCTGGCCCCGGTGGGGCCGGAGCACGTGCTGGGCCGCACCTTCTTCCTAATGCAGGACTTTCCCGGCCGCCAAGCGGGGGGCCAGGTGTGGGCGGAAGCCTCCGAGGGCCGAGTGAACGACGGCGTCTCACCCGTGCTGGTGGGCGGCAACGACTGGGCCGGCGCCTGGGCCATTGACGGCCAGGGACGGCCACTGAACGCCGTGGTGCCTGGGGGGGAGCGCCAGCGCGAGATGGCCTACCGCTTCGGCATCAACCTGGTGATGTACGCCCTGACCGGCAACTACAAGGCCGACCAAGTGCATGTGCCGGCGATCCTGGAGCGGCTGGGCCAATGATGAACCTGTTCGCCGGCCTCAGCATCAGTTTCGAACCCTTGCTGCCCGCGTGGCTGCTGATCCTGCTGGGCGCGCTGTCGCTGCTGGGCCTGGCACTCATGGCCTGGCGCCGGGCGCGCGGTCTGACCTGGCGCGCGGTCACCCTGGCGGCGCTGGCCCTGCTGTTGCTGGACCCCGCGCTGGTGCGGGAGGACCGCCACCCGCTGAAGGACGTGGCCGTGGTGGTGGTCGACACGTCCGCCAGCCAGAACGTGGGCCACCGCAAGCAGCGCACGGACGCGGCCCTGGCCGCCCTCAAGGCCAAGCTGTCCCAGGTGCCCGACCTGGACCTGCGGGTGGTCGAGACCGGCACCTCCACCGCCGGCGGCAAGGGGGAGGAGACGCGGGCCATCGACGCCCTGACCCAGGCTGTGGCCGACGTGCCCCGCCGCCGTCTGGCCGGCGCCATCCTGCTGACCGACGGCCAGGTGCACGACGTGCCGGAAAAGCCGGAAAGCCTGGCCGACCTGGGCCCCGTGCACACCCTGCTGACGGGTGAGCATGGCGAGGGCGACCGCCGCCTGGTGCTGGTGCGCGGCCCCAGCTATGGCATCGTCGGCAAGACGGTCACCGCCACCGTGCGGGTGGAGGATCTGCCGGCGGGAAAGGGTGCGGACAGCGCCCTGCTGACCATCCGCCAGGACGGCCAGCCCGAGCGGCAGGTGCAGGTGCCGGTGGGGGAGGACGTTCCCCTGACCATCACCGTGGGCCATGGCGGGCCCAATCTGCTGGAACTGTCGGTCAACGCCGGCCCGGCCGAGCTGTCCATGGCCAACAACCGCACCGCCTTCATCGTTAATGGCGTGCGCGACCGCCTGCGCGTGCTGCTGGTATCGGGCGAGCCGCACGCGGGCGAACGCACCTGGCGCGACCTGCTGAAGGCCGACCCGGCGGTGGACCTGGTGCATTTCACCATCCTGCGCTCGCAGGAGAAGTCCGACAGCACGCCCATCCGCGAGCTGTCGCTGATCCAGTTCCCCATCCGCGAGCTGTTCGAGGTGAAGCTGAACGACTTCGACCTCGTCATCTTCGACCGCTATCGCCAGCGCAACGTCCTGCCCATGGGCTATCTCGCCAACATCGCGGAATATGTGCGCAACGGCGGCGCCTTCCTGGAGGCCAGCGGCCCCGCCTACGCCACGCCGCTGTCGCTGTACCGCACGCCTCTGGGTGATATCCTGCCGGGCGAGCCCACGGGGACGGTGACCGAGCAACCCTATACCCCCACCCTGACCGAGGCCGGCCGCCGCCATCCCGTCACGGCCGGCCTGGACGGTTATGGCGAAACGGCGCCGGCTCAGGGAAACCAGCAGAAAGCCCCCTGGGGGCGCTGGTTCCGCCAGATCGACATCGTGCCGCGCCAGGGCACGGTGGTGATGAACGGCGCCAACAACCAGCCGCTGGTGGTGCTGGACCGCGTGGGCAAGGGGCGCGTGGCCCAGATCGCATCCGACCATATGTGGCTGTGGTCGCGCGGCTTCGAGGGCGGCGGCCCGGCGGCGGAACTGCTACGCCGCCTGGCCCACTGGCTGATGAAGGAGCCGGCGCTGGAGGAGGATGACCTCAAGGCACATGTCGATGGCGACCGCTTGGTGGTGGAACGCCGCTCCTTGAAGCCGGACGCCGACCCAGTGGAGGTACGGTCCCCCAGCGACGCCGTCACCAGCCTGCCCCTGGCCGACAGCCCCGATGGCGTCGCGCGCGGCAGCCTGGAGGCGACCGAGCCCGGCCTGTGGCGGGTGAAGGATGGCGACCGAACCGCCCTGGCGGTGGTGGGCGCCCTGAACCCGCCGGAACTGGCCGACATGCGCACCACCCCCGACCGCCTGGCCCCGCTGGCCAAGGCCACCGGCGGCGGCGTGTTCTGGCTGGTGGATGGATCCGGTGCTGGCGGCCTGCCCGACCTTCGCCGGGTCAGTCCCGGCCAGAATGCCGCCGGCGGCAGCTGGCTGGGCCTGCGCGCCAATGGTGACTACACCGTCACCGGCGTCGCCCGCGTCCCCCTGGTGCCCGCCTGGCTGGCCCTGCTGGTGGTGGCCGCCCTGCTGGTCCTGGGCTGGCGCCGCGAGGGCCGCTGAAGGGTTTATCAGCACCTTAACTGACATTTATCAACGTAAATGCCCTCAAGCGCCCCGCCTCAAGCGCCCCTCTGCCAGACCTTGGTCACCAGGAAGTGCTGGGCCAGGAACTGGTAGGTCTTCTTCAGGCGCGCCTCCAGCTCGGGGCCGCGCTCCAGCGGTTCGCCGTCCCAGGCGTAGATGAGGTCGTCCCAGAGCATGAGGCGGGTGTGAAGTTCATCGCGCATCCGGCGGATGAAGGCCACCTGGCTGTCGTGGGATTTCAGCACCGCCATGATCTCGCCGGTCTGGGCATCCAGCTGGCCGAAGATATCCTCGAAATCCAGGATGGGCTGCTTGACCAGGGCCATCATGCGCGTCATGTCGGCCTGCAGCTGGCGGTCGGTCTTGTAGATGCGGCCGGCCTGGGCCACGCCGGCGATGATCTGCTGCACCTGGCCGTAACGGTCGCGCAGCGCCTCGATGTAGGACAGCTCGCGGGCGATCGACTCGACCTTGTCCACGATCTCCTGCTTGCGGTCATCGGGCAGGCCGAAGCGGCGGGCCAGCTCGCTGAAGGCCTGCTGGGCGCGCTGCTTGGTTTGCGGATCCTCCACCACCTGTTCCAGCTGACCACGGTCGGTGACCAAGGTTTCCTTGCCCGTGATCCAGGACACCAGCTGCACGGTGATTCGGCCGCGCGCGATCTGCAGATGGCTGTCCTCCACCCGCCAGGACGCGCTGCCGTCCAGCAGTTCGCGCGGGATGCTGTCGCCAGGCCGGATGGTCTTCACATATTTCAGGCCGCGCTCGACCACGCCCAGCAGGGTGGCGTCGGCGCTGTTATCGTCGATGCCGAAGGCCTCGCGCAGGGTGCGGAAGGGTATCTTGCCCCACACGTCGCCCAGCTGGACGTTATAGACGGCCTCATTGGTGTCGCGGGTGAAGGAGAAAAAGGCGCCGGGGACAGCGAATACCTTGTTCTCGAACATGAAATGCGTGCTGCGGCTGGCTTCCGGATCACCGGAGGCGGCACCGTCGCCAGCGCCTTCCTCGGCCGCGGCCGCCTGCACCGGATAGTCGCGTCCCAACATCGTCTCCGGCCAGTTCCGCCCCATACGCCGTCCTGCTACCAGCCCAGGGGGAACGACCCTGCGCTCCCCGGCTGCAACCGGATGGCCCTGGCAGAAGGTGACACAGATTTGCGGGCCCGGCGATAACCTCGTTCTAATGAGGCAAGCTTACCAGGTGGTTAAGGCGCCGGCGGCAATCGCCGGTCCGGCGTACCCTATCAGTCGTCGTTCATCACCTGCGCCGTCTTCAGCGCGTCCCGCACCAGGACGCTCTTGCGCAGGATGTTGTCGATGACGCGGCCCTGCACCAGGCTGATGCCCATCTTCTCGGCCCAGATGAGGCCGGAAACGGTGCCGCAGCGGGCCAGGATGTAACGGCAGTTTTCCTGCTGCCGCACCTTTTCCTGCAGGGCCTCGATCTCCTCCTCCGTCATGCTTTCCATGTCGGGGGACCAGATGATCTTGGCGTAGTCGCAGGCCATGTATTCCAGGTCCATGTGGGTGACCCAGAAATCGTTCAGCCCGTCGATGCAAATCTTGTAGCCACGGGTGGCGGCGAAATCGACGACCTCCTTGTACATCGAGACGTTCTCGATCAGGTCGGTCTTGTTGATTTCCAGGACGACGTTGCCGCGCAGGTCGGTCGTCAGCCGCTCATCGAACTTCACGAAGCTGGCCGACAGGATGGTGGCCAGGTTCAGGTTCAGGCCCAGCCGCTTGCCGCGCAGGAAGTCCACGCCGTAGTTCAGTGCACGCAGGACCGACAGGTCCAACTGCGAGGTGAAGTAGCTGAACAGCCAGCGGTTGGCGGTGATGTCGAACTCGGGCGACAGCCGCTCCTCCAACGCCTTGATGGCGATGTAGAGCTCGAAATACTCGTACTCGTTCTCGGTGGGGTTCTGGATGTTCACCACCGGCTGGTTCAGCATGAAGGGCGACAGGTCGAACATCTGCACGGCGCGTTCGATCTTGCCCAGTTCCTCCAGCGTGATGGGGGGCTTGGTCTGCTCGACCGGCGCGTCGCCGCTCTCGCCCTTCTGCAAGCCTTCAATGAAGCGGATGACGCTCACGAAGTTGAGCGACAGCTCCATGATCGAATAGAGGCTGTCTTCCCGGTAGGGATTCTGCTTCGTCATCGTCGTGCGCGACAGCAGCAGCTTTTCGATCTTCGAGCAGACGTCGCTGATCAGCGAGAACTTGATGCCCTTGTACAGGACGATGACATCATCGTTGGACAGGTTGAAGACCTGCAGGTACGACGAATTGTCCGCCGTCTCCTGCATGGCGCGCTTGATGGAGATAAGGTCGAGGTTGCTCTTGTCCTTCAGCAGGGACAGATGCAGGTGGATGAGGCGCAGGCCCTGCAGTTCCCGCTTGGCGGACTGCAGCAGGGTCAACAGCTTTTGATCGTCGTATTCCGGCTTTTCAGGCAACGCCACCGGACGCTCGCCCGGCTTTACCCGGACCCAATCCCGTTTCGGCGCATTCGGACGATTCATCTCATCTCCGCAACCGGATGCTTCCAAGGCCCCGGGCAACAACTAGGGCGCGCAACTTTTCCACAGTGGACCGGGCCCACGCCCCCGAGCCCGAAGCAACCCGACACATCTTCGTCGCTGGCGCCAACGGGCCGGGGCCGCCTTGCCGCCGCGTTCCCCGGGCCATCCGCGCACAACCTTCCCTGACAGGATATCATGGCCGATACTTTGGCCAATTCAATATCCCGCTATCCCTCAGGATGGCGCCCCCGACAGGCAAACCTATCCTTGCGGCAATAATACTTTGGAAGAGGCGGTGACGATACCTAAAATTTGACGAATCCTGACATTGCGCCCCACCGCCACGGCGCGCCCCTCGAATCGCGCAGTATAGGCGAACCCCGCACCAGTGGCGCTGGCGGGCCCGGCAGTAATACACGCCGAAGTGGCGCGCCTAACCTTGGAATCGCGAGAATAGCCGGGAGAGATGGCTGGGGCGGGAGGGATCGAACCTCCGCATGGCGGAATCAAAATCCGCTGCCTTACCGCTTGGCGACGCCCCATCACCGGGCCTCCCGTCAGGGAGGGCGGCACCATAATCAGAAAGCCCGGCGGACGCAACGCCCCAAATCGCCCAGACCTTTTCCGCGAAACGCTGGCGCCTATCCCCCGCCGTGGCACTATGGCGGCACGATCCTTCGCCCGGCCATTCCATGCCCCTCCCCTCGCCTATTCCCGCCCTGGCCATCCTGCTGCTGGCCACCCAGCTGACCGGGACCGCCCTGGCGGCCCCGCTGGCTGCCCCGGACGCCCCGCCGCCGCCCGCCGGTGCCGACGCCGCCCTGCTGGCGCTGGACGCCCAGGCGCGTGCCGGCGATGCCCAGGCGCAGCTGGATCTGGCGGACGCCTATGGCGACATCCCTTTCGACCGCCCCGCCGACGTGGCCCGGGCCAGTGCCTGGTACCGGCTGGCGGCCGCCACGCCGGACCCCGTCCTCCGCCGGCAGGCTTGCGCCGCCCTGGGCACGCTGGAGGCCGGCGGCATGGGCTGGCCGGAGAACGTCACGGCCGCCCTGCCCTGGTACCGCTGCGCCGCCGATCTGGGCGACGTGCAGTCGCAGTTCAATCTGGGCCTGCTGTATGACGAGGGCGTGGACGTGCCGGCGGACGCGGCCCAGGCAAAGGCCTGGTACCGCCGCGCGGCTGAGGGGGGCCTGGTGCTGGCGCTGGAGCGGCTGGGGGCGCTGGCCGAGCGCGATCATGACCGGGACGCCGCCGCGCGCCTGTACGGTGAGGCTGCGGCCAAAGGCGACCTGGCGGCAGCCCAGGCCTTGGCCCGTCTCAAGCGCGGCGGGCCGTCACCACAGGTGGCGGGCATCGGCTTGGCAGCGCAGTCGCAGGATCCCGCCACCGTCAAGCCGGCGCCCAAGCCCGTCCCCGGCCAGCCGCGCAAGCCGCCGGCCGCCGTCGGCGCGGATGGACTGCGCCTGATCCAGCAGCGCCTGCGCGACCTGGGATACCTGCTGGGGCCGGCGGATGGCCGCCTGGGGGCCCGCACGGCCAACGCCATCCTGGCCTATGAGGTGGCGCACCCGGTAATCTGGGATGAGACGGCGCCACCGCCGGACGGCTGGCCGAGCCGCGACCTGCTCGCGCGCCTCTCCCGGCCCTGAGTCTCAGGCGTCCGCGACCACCTCGGCCGCCGGCACCTCGGGCAGCAGGGCGGTGGCCTTGACCCACCAGGTCGGGCGCACGCGGTTGATCAGGGCGGCGGCCGAGGCCGCCGCCGCGACGTCGGCATAGAGGCCGATGCAGGTGGCGCCGCTGCCCGACATGCGGGCCAGCAGGCAGCCTGGCGTGGCATCCAGGGCGGCCAGCACGTCGGTGATGGCGGGCGACAGGCTTTCGGCGGCCGCCCCCAGATCATTGCCCCGCGCCCGCAGCAGCTGGGCGAAGTCGGCCACGTCCACGGGGTCGCGTTCCAGCCGGCCGGCGGTGGACCAGGCCCCCGTGCGGGCGGCGAAGACGTCCTTGGTCGGCATGTGCACACCCGGGTTCACCAGCAGCAGGGCGGCCGGCGGCAGGGTGGGGCCCGCCACCACCTGCTCCCCGGCCCCGCCGAAATAGGCGGTGCGGCCGAACAGGCATACGGGCACATCGGCGCCCAGCGTGGGGGCCAGCTCCACCAGGCGGGCATCATCCTGCGCCACGCCCCACAGCTCGGCCAGCGCCTTCAGCGTGGCGGCGGCATCGGCCGAACCGCCGCCGATGCCGGACGCCACCGGCAGGTTCTTGGTCAGGCGGATGGCGACATGCGGGTCGCGGCCCAGGGCGTCGGCCAGGGCATGGGCGGCACGGGACACCAGGTTGCGGCCCGTGCCCTCGGCCACCAGGGTGCTGCCGAAGGGACCGTCGATGGCCAGGCTGAAACCCGGCGCCTCGGTCACTGTGATCAGGTCGTGGGCGGTGGCGAACACCACCAGGCTGTCCAGCTCATGATAGCCGTCGGGCCGCTTGCCCAGCACATGCAGGTACAGGTTCAGCTTGGCGGCGGCGGCGGCGCTTACCGTGGTCACGGGGATCGGTCCTTCAGCAAATCTTGGGTATCGGAATTATTGGGGTGCTGCGGGGTCGCGCTTCAGCTTTTCATCCAAGGCCGCCTTCAGGCTGTCCTCCGGATTCTCGCGCGCGGCGCGCTGCCACTGATAGTGCGCCTCCAGCCGGCGGCCGGTGGCCCAGTAGGCGTCGCCCAGATGGTCGTTGATGGCCGGATCGCGGGACTTCAGCTCCGCCGCGCGTTCCAGCAGGTCAACCGCGCCAGGGATGTCGCCCGCACGGTACTTGGCCCAACCCAGGCTGTCGATGATGGCGCCGTCGTTGGGGCGCAGCTTCACCGCCTGCTCCAGCAGCTGGCGCGCCTGGTCCAGCTTCACGCCCTTTTCCGACCAGGCATAGCCCAGGTAATTCAGGACGCCCGGCTGGTTGGGCTGCAGTTGCAGGGCGCGCAGCAGGTCGGACTCCGCCTCCGGCCAATGCCCCATCTGGTCCTGCACGGTGGCGCGGGCATAGTAGAGGAACCAGTCGCCGCCATTCGGGCGACCACCCAGGCGTTCGATGGCCTGGTTATAGGCGGTCAGGGCCTCGGGCAGCTTATGGTCGGCGCGCAGCAAATCACCCAGGCGCACCAGGGCATCGCTGCGGTCCGGCCGCTCGGACGCCATGGCCCGCAGGATGCCGGCCGCCTCCTGCGTCTTGTTCAGGCGGGCCAGGGCGTCGGCCTGGCGCAGGCGCGCCGCCCACAGCAGGCCCACGTCCGCCTTCTCCCCCATCTTCATGCCCAGATCGGCGACGACGGCGGCGTATTCGGCCGCCGCCTCCTGGTCCCGGTTCATTTCCGTCAGCGTTTCGCCCGCCAGCATGCGGGCGGGGGCCAGCGACGGGTCCAGGTGCAGGGCCAGCCGGCTATAGAGCAAAGCCACCTCCGCCACCTTTTCCTGGTTGATGGCGGCGGCCACGTCGAACAACGCCTCCGCCAAGCCTTCGGTGGCATTGGCCACCATGCGGCCCGGGTGGGGGCGGGACAGCAGGGCGCGAGCGGCGTCGCCCATGGGGCCCTTGGGGTCCGCCTGCAGGATGGCCGCCACCGCCGCCTGCGCCAGGTCGGCGTGGCCCATGCGCATTTCGAAATTGGCGCGCAGCATGGCGACGCGCAGCACCTGGCCACCGTCCGAGGCCTGGGCGTACCAGCTGCGAGCCGCATCCTCGTGGCCCGCCAGATCCTCGATCAGGGCGGCGTGCAGGGCGGCCATGGCGCGGAAGGACGGCTGCGCCTCCAGCGGTTCCAGCGCCGTCTTGGCGGCGGCCCAATCACCCTTGCGAGCCTTGACCCAGGCGGTCACCAGCGGCCGCATGAAAGTGCCCAGACCGTCCTGGGGCAGGGCGTCGATGGCGCGCAGGGCGCCCGGCTCATCCCCCGCCGCCACGGCGTCGGCCGCCAGCAGGGTCAAGGCCACCGGGTTGCCGTCCTTGGCCGCCACCAGACGCTTGGCCAGGGGCAGCGCCACCTTGGTGCGGCCCAGGCCGACATTGATCAGCACGGCGCGGCGCAGCAGGGTCAGGTCATCGGGGTCGGACTTGAGGCTGAGGGCCAGGAAGTCGGCCGCCGCCGTCCAGTCGCCCGCCCCTTGCGCCACCTTGCCGGCGACGAAGGCCGCCAGCGGGTCGGGGCCGCCCGCCTGATCCGTCGCCTTGGCCGCCCAGGCGGAATGCCCCCAAGCCCCTGTCAGGCCCGCCGTCAGCAGGCCCGTCATGACCACCGTTGATGTCCGCCGCAAAAACCGCACGAGATCGCCGCCGTCTATTCTTAAAGTCCAGGCCCTCAAGCTAATCGGGAAACGCGGCCGGAACAACCGCGCCGGTCGGACCCGGGCGGAAACAAAAAAGGCGCCCGGTGCGGGGCGCCTTTTCCTGAAGCGGGCTTACATGTTGGGATAATTGGGACCCCCGCCGCCCTCCGGCACCGTCCAGTTGATGTTCTGGGTCGGGTCCTTGATGTCGCAGGTCTTACAGTGCACGCAGTTCTGCGCGTTGATGACGAAGCGCGGGTTCTGGCCGTTGTCGTCGCGCGTCACCTCGTACACCCCGGCGGGGCAGTAGCGCTGCGCCGGCTCGTCATACGTGGGCAGGTTGAAGGCGATGGGGACGGTCGGGTCCTTCAGCTTCAGGTGCGACGGCTGGTCTTCCTCATGGTTGGTGTTGGAGATGAACACCGAGGACAGGCGGTCGAAGCTGATGACGCCGTCGGCCTTGGGATAGGCGATCTTCTTGGCGTTGGCCGCCGGCACCAGGCTTTCATGGTCCGGCTTGCCATGATGCTGGGTCCAGCCCACCAGGAAGCCCAGCTTCAGGTCGTTCAGCCACATGTGCAGGCCGCCCAGGGCCGTGCCCAGCCACATGCCGTGCTTCAGGCTGGGCTTCACGTTGCGCACCTTGTACAGGTCCTGGAAGACCCAGCTCTGGCGCCACTTGGCTTCAAGCGCCGTCAGCTCGTCATGGCCCTCGCTGCCCGCCGCCAGGCGCTCGAACGCCGCCTCGGCCGCCAGCATGCCGGTCTTCATGGCGTTGTGGCTGCCCTTGATGCGGGGCAGGTTGACGAAGCCGGCGGCGCAGCCGATCAGCGCCCCACCGGGGAAGGTCAGCTTCGGCACGGACTGCAACCCGCCCTCGTTGATGGCGCGGGCGCCGTAGGACAGGCGCTTGCCCCCCTCCAGGTAGGGACGGATCAGCGGGTGCTGCTTGAAGCGCTGGAATTCCTCGAACGGCGACAGGTAGGGGTTGCTGTAGTTCAGGTGGACGACGAAGCCGATGGCCACCTGATTGTCCTCCAGGTGGTACATGAAGGACCCGCCGCCGGTCTTGCTGTCCAGCGGCCAGCCCTGGCTGTGCAACACCAGGCCCTGCTTATGCTTAGCGGGGTCGATCTGCCACAGCTCCTTGATGCCGATGCCGTACTTCTGCGGGTCCACGCCGTCGCGCAGGTTGAAGCGGGCCATCAGCTCCTTCGACAGGTTGCCGCGCACGCCCTCGGCGAACAGCGTGTACTTGCCGTGCAGCTCCATGCCCGGGGTGTAGCGGTCCGTTGGCTCCCCATCCTTGCCGATGCCCATGTCGCCGGTGGCGATGCCCTTGACCGAGCCATCGTCGTGGTACAGCACCTCGGCCGCGGCGAAGCCGGGGTAGATTTCAACGCCCAATTCCTCGGCCTGCTGCGCCAGCCAGCGGCAGACGTTGCCCAAGCTGACGATGTAGTTGCCGTGGTTGTTCATCAGCGGCGGCAGCAGCGCATTGGGAATGCGCATGGAGCCGACCTCGGTCAGGACGTAGAAGCGGTCGTCGGTGACGGGGGTGTTGAGCGGCGCGCCCTTCTCTTTCCAGTCGGGGATCAGCTCATTCAGGGCGATGGGATCGATGACGGCGCCCGACAGGATGTGGGCCCCGACCTCGGACCCCTTTTCGATGACGCAGACGCTGATTTCCTTGTCCGCGGCGGCGGCCAGCTGCTTCAGCCGTATCGCGGCCGACAACCCCGAGGGGCCGGCGCCAACGACGACGACGTCATACTCCATCGACTCCCGTTCCATGTCCTGTCGCCTTCTTCTTCCTGGTTACCGGTTCGGTGGCTTGATGCGGGCCCTTGCGGACGAACCCTAAAGGGAGCGCGTCATTTTCGCGCGCGCTCGCCCCATGCGGTTGATGAAGAAACACAACGGCGATGGTAGGGTCAAATCATGATTGACACGGCAAAAGCCGTCGCGGATCTGGCCTGGCTGGTCGAGATCGGTGCCGACGAAGCGATCAACGACCAGCCGACGGACTGGACCCAGGTGGCCAGCCGCAGGACGCCTACTGCGCGCGACGCCGGCCCAGGCCGCCCGCCGGCCGGCGCCCCATCCGCCGCCGCCCCTGGCCGTTCCGCCACACCGCCGGAAAAAAGTTTCGGTGGCCCGCCTCCCGTCGCTGCCCTGGCCGGGAGCGATGGCCCCCTAGGTAGCAACGAGGCCCGGGCCAGCGCCCGCGGCGCCGCCATGGCCGCCACCACGCTGGAGGAACTGCACAAGGCCCTGCTGGCCTTCGACGGCTGCCCCCTGAAGCAAACCGCCAGTTCCACCGTCTTCGCCGACGGCAACCCCAAGGCGCGCGTCATGCTGGTGGGCGAGGCGCCGGGCGAGCAAGAGGACAGGCAGGGCAAGCCTTTCGTCGGGCCGGCCGGCGCGCTGCTGGACAAGATGCTGGCCGCCATCGGTCTGGACCGCCATGCCGAAGCGCCGGACAAGGCGGTCTACATCAGCAACATCCTGCCCTGGCGCCCGCCCGGCAACCGCAACCCCACGGACAGCGAGATCGCCGCCTGCCTGCCCTTCATCCAGCGGCATGTGGAGATCGCGGACCCCGACATCCTGGTCTTCCTGGGCGGCATCTCGGCCAAGACCCTGCTGGCCAAGACGGAGGGCATCACCCGCCTGCGTGGCCGCTGGTTCGATTACGGCAGCCCCGGCCTGACCCGGCCCCTGCCCGCCCTGGCCCTGCTGCACCCCGCCTATCTGCTGCGCAACCCGGGCGCCAAGCGCGAGACGTGGCGGGACCTGCTGTCGCTGCGCCAGAAGCTGCTGGCCCTGCCGCCGCGAGGCTGAAAGGTTTAGCTCTTCAGACGGCTGTTAGTATGAGACTACCAACTCAACTTGAGTGACACAGGTGTTGTTGCGTTTGTGGCTGTCTCCGGTATGCCAAGTGCCGGATATAACTCTAACATTCGATATTTCTGCAACACGCATGCATCGCCACTCCCCGCCTGGCGGCAAGCCGCTATCCGAACCACCACCATATTGGAACGCCATAACATTATAATCATGATTATTGGCGTAACCTAGCGCATGTGGGCATATATCTCTGAAATGTCCATGATACGTGATAGAAAGGCATAGCTTATTTCTTATGGCATCTCTGATCAGATCCAATTCTGCAGGCGTCATTACTTCCCCCCCCTTTATGAGCTTGTGCATATTTTACAACAACGCAACCATATGGGGATTCACAAAGTGTCATATGTAACCCTCAGTATGTTATTTGCCTCAACTTGCCTTTCACACCTCACTTGTGTTCTATCTATGTTCCCAGGCCAATGATTGACGGGCCGGATCGCGATAGGCAGCATGGCCCCATGACTTCCCCCCTGGATTCCTCCCCCGCTCAGCCCGATCTGGACCCGGCGCGCGACCTGTTGGCCGTGGCCGGCAAGAAGCGTTTCGCCACCGTGCTGGCGGACCCGCCCTGGCGATTCGTGAACCGTACCGGCAAGATGGCGCCAGAGCATCACCGCCTGTCGCGCTACGGCACCCTATCGGTGGAGGAGATTTGCGCCCTGCCGGTGGCCAAGGTGCTGGCCGACACGGCGCATCTGTACCTGTGGGTGCCCAACGCCCTGCTGCCGGAGGGGCTGCAGGTCATGCAGGCCTGGGGCTTCCAGTACAAGACCAACCTGGTGTGGCATAAGCTGCGCAAGGACGGCGGTTCCGACGGGCGCGGCGTGGGCTTCTACTTCCGCAACGTCACCGAGCTGATCCTGTTCGGCGTGCGCGGCAAGAATGCCCGGACCCTGGACCCCGGCCGCACCCAGGTGAACTACCTGGGCACGCGCAAGCGCGAGCATTCGCGCAAGCCCGATGAGCAGTATGAGCTGATCGAGGCCTGCAGCCCCGGCCCCTATCTGGAGATGTTCGCCCGCGGCGCCCGGCCCAAATGGACCGTGTGGGGCAACCAGGCCGACGACAGCTACGAGCCCACCTGGGACACCTACGCCCACAACTCCGCCACCCAGCGCCGCGTGGCGGCGGCGGAATAATCGAAAGTCCCTATCGGCGCCATCGTCTTGGATGACGCCGCATATGAACGCACCCTGTGACATAGACGTTGCCGCCACTCACCTTGAAATACAGCGCATAGGGAAAACCATTGATGATCGCTCGCCGGGATACCGCCCGGACGACGGGGAATTGCTGCGGATTTTCCTGAATGCGAGCCAGCACACCATCGACGGCGATCAGGAAGCGTGTTCCCAAATCCGGAAGCTGATCATCATACCACTGCCGCGCCGCCTCGATTTCCGACTGCGCGACGGGCAGGAAATAGAGATTCAGCATTTCACCGGTCAGGTCCGGTTCCGCCACAAACTTGCCCGCACCTCCGACCAAGGAACAGCATGCCGCTTGTCTTCCTCAAAAGTCGCATCGCGGCGATCGAGTTCAGCGGCCAGCGCTTCCGATATCGGTAGCGCCTCATTTTCCAAGCTGTCGCAAAGCTCCCCGATCAGATCGAGACGCTCCTCAACAGTCAGATGGCTGAAGTCTATGGCGGACATGGGCACCGGTCCTAAGCAAGTCGCCCATTAAAGATGGCAGCCGGCCTTCCTCATGTCGAGGTCCCCCGAAAATTTCACCGCCCGCGGCGCCCCCAGAAGGTGCGGCCCTTGCGGCTGGTCTGGGCTTCCAGGAAAGATTCCTCCAGCGCCGCCATCTGCTCGGCCGTCAGGCCCAAGGGCAGATAGTCGATGCCCGACAATTCACGCAAGGCCTCATCGTCCATTCCCCCCTGAAGGGCGGTCCGCTTACCGTCAGCATCGAACAGACGCCGCATCGCCTAACCTCAAGCCAAACTGCCAAACATTCGAACGGCATCCCAATTCCGGGCACCGATTTCACGGGCGCGATCACCCAGGCAACATCGCATGGAATGCCGCTTTTTCGCGGCAAAGGCCACGTGGCAAAAGGTTAGGCTGTTACAACCGACAAGCCTAGGCGCCGGTTTAGGCCAGAGGATTAGGCCAGGGTAGTGCTAAGGGCGGCGTCCAGGTCGGCGATCAGGTCGTCCACGTCCTCGATGCCCACCGACAGGCGCACCAGGCCGTCGTCGATGCCGGCCGCGGCCCGCAGATCCGCCGGAATCGAGGCATGGGTCATGATGGCCGGATGCTCGATCAGGCTTTCCACCCCGCCCAGGCTTTCCGCCAGGGAGAACAGCTCCGTCCGTTCCAGCAGGCGCTTGGCGGCGTCCAGTCCGCCCTTCAGGCTGACGGAGACCATGCCACCGGCGCCGCGCATCTGGCGCTTGGCCAGTTCGTGCTGCGGATGGCTGGCGAGGCCGGGATAGCGCACCCCCGCCACGGCCGGGTGGCGTTCCAGCCACTGGGCGATGGCGGCGGCGTTGGCGCTGTGCCGCTCCATGCGCAGGGACAGGGTCTTCAGGCCGCGCAGGGCCAGGAAGCTGTCGAAGGGGCCGGCCACAGCCCCCACCGCGTTTTGCAGGAAGCCCAGGCGGTCAGCCAGTTCCCCCTCCTCCCGCACCACGGCGACGCCGCCCACCATGTCGCAATGGCCGTTCAGGTACTTGGTGGCCGAATGCACGACGATGTCGAAGCCCAGCTCCAGCGGCCGCTGGGCATAGGGCGTGGCGAAGGTGTTGTCGCACACGGAAATCAGCCCATGCCGCCGGGCGAAGGCGGCCACTGCCTCCAGATCCACCAGTTTCAGCAGCGGGTTGGTCGGCGTCTCCACCCACAGCAGGCGGGTATCGGGGGTCAGCGCCGCCTCCAGCTTGGCCGGGTCCGTCATGTCGACGAAGCGGGAGGTGAGGCCCATGGAGCGCTTGCGCACCCGTTCCAGCAGGCGGTAGCTGCCGCCGTAGAGGTCGTCCATGGCGATGATGTGGCTGCCGGCGTCCAGCAGTTCCAGGATGGTGGCCTCCGCCGCCAGGCCGGAGGCGAAGGCATAGCCCCGCGCCCCGCCCTCCAGGTCGGCCACGCAGCGCTCATAGGCCATGCGGGTGGGGTTCTGGCTACGGCTGTATTCATAGCCCTTATGGACACCGGGGCTTTCCTGCACATAGGTGGAGGTGGCGTAGATGGGCACGGTGATGGCGCCGGTGCTGGGGTCCGGCTCCTGCCCCGCGTGCACGGTGCGGGTGGCGAAAGCCCGTTGATTGGACAGGGGACGGTTGTGGCTGCGGTCGGCCATGGGGATTCCTTGGGGATGAAAGCGAGGGCGCGGGACAGAGGGCGGGCGTCAGCCCAGCTGCCGGCGCAAATGGTTCAGCAGGTCGACGCGGGTCAGCAATCCTAGGAAGGCGTCACCCTCCGTGACCAGGGCCACCATGTTGCGGCTGAAGATGGCGTCCAGCGCGCTGATGGGTGCGGTCACCGGCACGGTTTCCAGGCGCGAGGTCATGGCCTCCCGCACCGCCTCGCGGAAGCGTGACGGGTCGGGCTCGACATGCAGCAGCAGGTCGGACTCGTCCAGCAGGCCCACCACCCGGCCACCCTGCATCACCGGCAGCTGCGAGACGTCGGAGATGCGCATGCGCTTATACGCCGTCAGCAGGGTGTCGTCGGGCGAGACGGTCACCACTTGGCCCTTGTCCACCCGCCGGGTGATAAGGTCGCGCAGATCGCCGGTGCGGGCGCTGGGCAGGAAGCCCTGGTCGGCCATCCAGCCGTCGTTGAACATCTTGGACAGGTACTTGTTGCCCGTGTCGCAGACCAGGGTGACCACGCGCTTCGGAAGCGTCTGCGCCCGGCAATAGCGCAGGGCGGCGGCGAACAAGGTGCCGCTGGAGGAACCACCCAGGATGCCCTCCCGACGCAGCAGTTCGCGCGCCGCGTTCAGGCTCTCGGCATCGGGGATGGTGTAGGCGTCCTCCACATACTGCAGGTCGCAGTTGGGCGGCACGAAGTCCTCGCCGATGCCCTCCACCACCCAGCTGCCGGGCTCATCATGCCGGCCGGTCTTCACCAGGTCGCGCAGGATGGAGCCCTGGGGGTCGGCCAGCACCATGCGGGTGCGCGGGCTGGCGGCGCGAAAATAGCGGCCCAGGCCGGTCAGCGTGCCGCCGGAGCCCACGCCCACCACCACGGCGTCCAGGCGCCCGTCCATCTGGCGCAGCAGCTCGGGCCCCGTCCAGCGCTCATGCGCCGCCGGGTTGTCGGGGTTGGCGAACTGGTTCATGTAGACCGCACCGGGGATCTCGGCGGCCAGCCGCTCCGCGATGTCCTGGTAATAGTCGGGATGGCCCTTGCCCACGTCGCTGCGCGTCACGTGGATGTCGGCCCCCAGAGCGCGCAGGTGGTTGATCTTCTCCGCCGCCATCTTGTCGGGGATGACCAGCACCAGGCGATAGCCCTTGGCGGCGCAGACCAGGGCCAGGCCCAGGCCGGTGTTGCCGGCCGTGGCCTCCACCACCGTGCCGCCGGGCTTCAGGCGGCCCGCCTTCTCCGCCCCCTCGACCATGGC
Organism: Nitrospirillum bahiense; assembly: GCF_007828025.1. Lineage (NCBI taxonomy): Bacteria > Pseudomonadati > Pseudomonadota > Alphaproteobacteria > Rhodospirillales > Azospirillaceae > Nitrospirillum > Nitrospirillum bahiense. Next base: position 94,793 of record NZ_VITO01000007.1, on the reverse strand, counting down.
GAGGCCGATGCGGTCCTTGATGGAGCCGCCGGGGTTCTGGTTTTCCAGCTTCAGGTACAGTTCACACGGGCCGGTATCGATCTTGGTGACGCGAACCAGCGGCGTGTTGCCGATCAGGGACAGGATGGCGGGGCCATCCGGGGTGTTCTCGGTTGACGGAATGGGGGCGGACGACGCGTGCGCGATCGACATGGAAACCCTCTCGGTCTGTTCGTTAAGCAAAACAGTGACCGATGGGCGGGGCACTTACAATCCCCCGTCAGTATAGACCCTGGCGACGCTTCCTGTTGGCCAGCGCCCGGCGGAAAGTCTTATTGCCTTTGCCGCAACGCACAATATTACAAGCTTGCGACGCGCCGCTTTACTTCGAAATGTTCTGGCGGAATTGGGCGGTAATTCGCATCAATCAATCCACGACGATGCAAATTGGCCAAATTGTCGGCCAGGTTGTCGATGCAGGCGGCGCGGTCCCAGCCTTCCAGCCAGTTCTGCTCCAGGAAGGCCATGATGGCGGGCTGGCCCAGTTCCACCTCCCACAGGATGCCGATGAGGGAGGACAGGGCCTCCTCCTCGATCTGGGTTTCCTGGTCGACGCAGATGGCGGCGTTGGCCTCATTCACCCGGCCTGTCTCCGGCCCGGCGCCCAGGCCGAAATCGACCAGGCCCCGCCGCTCCGGCGGCGCCACCAGCCAGTGGCCGATCTCATGGATCAGCACATAGGACTCGCTCCGGGTACGGATGGCGCGGCCGTCCCAGCTATAGGCCGCCATGGGCAGCTCATCCATGGTCTCGATGCCGAAGCGGTGGGCCAACGCGACGCCGTCCGCCCGATGCTGGGGCGTGTCCACGCCCAGCGGCACCAGATCCAGGGTGGCGGCGATGCGCTCGAACACCTCCGCGACCAGCGGATCGGCGCCCGCCAGGCGGCCGCGCAGGTCGGCCAGGATGGCCGGCAACTCCTCCAGGGCGATGGGGGTGAGGATCATGCCCGCTCCAGCACCACGAAGCTGTGCGCCGGGGCGGGGTCGACCTCCACCTCCAGCGCCGGCACGTCGCGCCGCGACACCTCGCGCCACTCCGCCCGGTCGAAGGTGGGGAAGAAGGCGTCGCCCTCCGGGCTGGCGTGCACCTCGGTCAGGTACAGGCGGTGCGCGGTCTTCAGCGCGGTGGCAAACAGCAGCTCCCCGCCGATCACCATGACCTCCGGCGCGCCGTCGGCCACCGCGATCAGGCGGGCCTGCTCGATGGCGGCGTCCAGGCTGTGGCAGACCACGCCGCCGTGGGCGCGGTAGTCCTTCTTGTGCGTCACGACGATGTTGGTGCGGCCGGGCAGCGGCTTGGCCCCGATGCTCTCCCACGTCCGCCGGCCCATGACCACCGGCTTGCCCAGGGTCATCTCCTTGAAATACTTCAGGTCGCCCTTCAATCGCCACGGCAGGCGGTTCTCCACGCCGATGACGTTGTTGGTCGACACGGCGGCGATGAGGGCCAAGGGAATGGGCGCGGACTCGGGCATGGGATCAAGGGGCCTGGCTGATGAACGCTCAAGGCCTGCGGTTTTACGGCAAACGGGGGATGGTGAGAATGCGGAAGATCAAAGGGCGGGGGTGCGTGGAGATATGTCGCAATTGTTGGCTGCATGCTAGAATGCAGCACCATGGAGTTAAGAAGAATTAATTTACTAATTTGTCAGTAACAATGAAATGATGGTGCGCAGATGGCCGTTAACATATTCTATATGCACAGAATCGTGCAAGATATGATCAGTAAAGCGCGCAATAGCAATGGCGCTTTTCAAGCGGCCATAGATAACGACGGACGCATAAAAGCAGAATTTTCTACAATAAATAAATCAGCACACATAAATTGGAAAAAAGAGAGAAAGTGCCTGTACCCAGGATGCCCAAATAAGACCATTGGCTCTCATACCATACAAGCGAGAGGTCCTATATATAAGATATCAGAGTCAGGACACGTATTGTCACCTTCCGCAACCATGAGAGGAATTGAAATAAAACATGTCGGCGTGAATGATGCCTCAAAATTTCCGGGATTTTGTGAAACACATGACACGACCCTGTTCTCCGCGTTTGAGAATAAAGCAAAAATAGAGAACAATCACGATGCCGCTCTACAAATGTACAGATCTGCATGCCGCGAACAATCTCGTCTCGAGTTTATTATAAAGCACGATGAAATTTCTATTAATAATATTAAGAACGTTATAATCGATTCTTCATTTGAATATGCCCTCCAGCATGACGACATTGCTAGAGAAGTATATTTATTCTCACCAAGCACAATGAAGGAGGAATTCAGAACGCAAATGGAGCTAGATGGTCGCAATCTATTTAATAGGCTGGAATATCATATTAATATTAGAAAAAACATGCTTAGCGGAATCAGCAATATTTCCGTAAATCTCGAGAATTATATATGCGGAGCAAAAAAATTTATAGAAAATATAATTATACTTGACGCATCACTTCCAATGGAACTGCCATTTGCATTTTCATCGTCAAGAGCTTTCGATGAAATAGATCAGAATGGATACGTTTCTAATTCTCATACGGTCGTTATGTATGCCGCCCCTCAAGACGGTCAGACAAAAATTTTAATATGCCTACAGGACGCATCGCGAGACCTATTCCAAAAGGGCCTAGAGGAAAGAAATATAGAACTATTATCAAATTCACCGCAATCTCATGCAAATCTCTATGATCTTCTGGAAGAATTTATGTTCTCTGGATCGGACAATTGGTACATGAGCCCAAAATACTGGGGAGAATTGTCGGAAACTACAAAGCACAAAATCATAAGTCATATCAACGGGCAGGGATTCTCGCAGAATATTCCGATAGAAAAGCCGGTATTTCCTGAATTAAGAAAATCTATACTCACAATTTTATAGATCTAATTACTGGAATCGGCGATCACCCCCCCGCCCTCAATGCCACCAGCCGCCGCTCCGCGTTCTGGTTCTTCGGGTCCAGCTCCAGCGCGCGCTGGTAGGCCAGGATGGCGGCTGGCTTGTCGCCGGTCGCCGCCAGCGCCTCGGCCAGGCTGTCCTGGGCGTTGCCGCTGTCGGGGTAGAGGTCGGCGGCCAGCTTCAGGATGGCCAGGGCGTTCCGGGGCTGGCCGTTGCTGAGCAGGCGATAGCCCCAGTCGTTCAGCTCCGCCTCCTGCAGCGTCACGCCCGGCTCGCGCGCCTTCAGGTCGGCATAGAGGGCCGGCACCTGGTCGAAGCCGTGGCGCTGAATGTCCACGCGCAGGGCAGCCAGGCCGGTCAGCTTGGCGCCGTAAAAGGCGGCCACCTGGTCGATCATGTCCTCAGGAAACGCGCCGGACAGGTTGGTCAGGATGACCACGCCGACATCATCCTCGGGATAGAGGAAGAAGGCGGAGCGGCCGCCGCCGGTCATGCCCACGGCGCGGTGGCCGCCATGGTCCAGCACCTCCCAGCCCAGGCCCCACTGGCCCGGGCGGCCATCGTTGAAGGCGGCGGGCGTCCACAGCAGGCGCAGGCTGTCGGCGTCCAGCAATTGGCCCTGGCTAATGGCGATCATCCAGCGCGCCATGTCCTCCGCCGTGCTGTCCAGGCCGGAGGAGGCGCGGTGCATGGGGCGGAACAGCTCATAGACCGGGTGGGGGGTGGCCACCGGGGCGCCATCCGGCCCCCCAGCGGGATTGGGCGCGAAACTGTTGCGGTAGCCGGCGGCCTTGCCGGGCTTGACCATGCTGCTGTCGCCAAAGGCGGTGTGGGTCATGCCCGCCGCCTCGATCTCCCAGCCGATGATGGGCGTGTCCGGCGCCTGGCCGGTCAGCTTGTCCACCACCCGCTGCACCAGGGTGTAGTTGGTCTGGCAGTAGTCGAAGCGCTCGCCGGGCGTGAACTTCATGGGCTGGGCCTGCACCCAGGCCCAGATGGCGTCACCCCCCACCCGCTCGTCCCGGTCGCCCGGCGCGCGGTTGATGTCGGGCAGGCCGGACATGTGGGTCAGCAGCTGGCGGATGGTGACGGGGCGCCAGGCGGCGGGCAGGTCGTCAAGATACTGGCCGACGGTCGCGTCCAGATCCAGCCGCCCGGCCTGGACCTGCCGCATCGCGGCCACGCCGGTGAAGGCCTTGGTGATGGAATTGACGGCGAAGATGGTCTCATTCGTCACCGGCACCGGCGTCTGAAGGTTGGCCACGCCATAGCTGCGCGACAGCACCAGGCGCCCGTGCTGGATGACCGCCACCTGCAGGCCGGGGATGCCCAGCGCCCGCATCTGCTCCTGCAGGAAGGCGTCCACCTGTGCCGCCGCCAGGGCCGCCACCGGATCCGCCGCGACAGCGGCCGGCGGCGCCCGGTTGGCGGCCACCACCGCCTTGCCCGTGGCCGCATGGGCCAGCATCGGCGCCCCCGTCAGCAGCAGCAGCAGCGCCGCCAGCCCCCTCATCCCGCGCATGATCCATCCCCGCATCAACACCTGAGCGGCGGCATGCTAGCAGGCGGTTGGCGGGGCGCTCAGAGCCACTCCGGTGGCACCAATCCCGTCATACTTCCTGCAAGGTCAGCAGTATCTGCTGCCAGTCCTGATAGCCCGAGAGCGGGTTGGTGGCATCGCCCCGCTGTTCGATGGCGTTGATGACCTGCTTGGTCTGGTCGACATAGTCGACCGGCTGGCTGTCCAGGCTGGCGCGCTCCTCATCCGTGAAGGCCTGGAACTGCCCGTTCGGCCCCACCTTGCCTAGGGGCCCCATCATCTCCAGCTTGCCCATCTGCTCCAGGCTGATCTTGCCGGACTGATAGAGGCCGCTGGCGGCCCCCATCATCTGGCTGCGGGACATATGGGTGAAATCCGGCGCGCCGCCGGATGCCGCGCTAATCATCGTCACGTCTGTTCCCCCTCTGAACACGAGTAGACCGCGGCGGGGGCAAGCACCGGGCATGCCAGGCGCGACGGACGCCCCAAGGCCAAGGCGGCCGCGGCGGAGCGGAAGGCGACGGAATGGGAATCGCAACCCGATGGGAAAATATTGCCTATATATACATGCAAAAGTTGCCGACCTTCACCGTCCCGGACATGGCGGCGGGGCCGAAGCCTCCTCATCCGTGGCCGGCGTCCACACCAGGTCGGGCAGGACCGTCAGGCTGATGGCCCGGGTGGCCGGATGGAAAATCACCAGCGTCTCGACCCGGCCGTCATCCGTGACGGACACGACGCTCCTTTGCCCCGTCGCGGGGTCGATGTGGACAGGGGCCTTGCGCTCCTCCCGCTGCACGCGGATGCGCAGGGTGCCATCCTGATCCTCCAGGTCCCGGATGTGCACATGGGTACGGCCGTTCCCCGCCATGGCGATCGCCACCGCCTCGAACCCCTCCGGCAGATCGGCGGGTGGCGTCACACCGGCCCCACCCCCCTTCGCATCCCACCACAGGGCCTGCCATGCCGCCGGGGTGCCGGCCACGCGGACGGTTCCAGGGGACAGCGGCGCCGGTGAGGGCGGCAGGGTGGCCATCGCGCCGCGCAGGGCACGGAAGCAGGTATAGTCCGCCTCCCGCGTCAGCCGGCTTTCCCAGGGCGGGCCGCCCGCCAGGGCCGGCGTGGCCAGCATCATCCCCACCACCAGCCGCCACCGCATCGCGCCCTCCCCCACTGTCCTGATCAGATCGCCACGTCGGCCTTGATGTGCGGGTGCGGGTCGTAGCCGGTGATCTCGAAATCCTCGAAACGATAGTCGAACAGGCTGTCCGGCTTGCGCTTGATCACCAGCTGGGGGAAGGGCCGCGGCTCGCGCGTCAGCTGCTCTTCCGCCTGGGGGATGTGGTTGAGGTAGAGGTGCACGTCCCCGCCCTGCCACACCAGGTCGCCCACGCCCAGGCCGCACTGGTGGGCCAGCATGTGGATCAGCAGCGCGCCCTCGCACAGGTTCCAGGGAAGGCCCAGTAGGGTGTCGGCGCTGCGCTGGAAGATGAGGCCGGACAGCTTTCCGTCCGCCACGAAGAACTGATAGGTCATGTGGCAGGGCGGCAGCGCCATGTCGGGCAGATCGGCCACGTTCCAGCCGGTGAACAGCAGGCGCCGGCTGGTGGGGTTGGTGCGGATGCCGTCCACCAGTTCCTGGATCTGGTCGATGACCTTGCCGTCCGGCCCCTGCCACCGCCGCCACTGCTTGCCATAGACGGGGCCCAGGTCGCCCCACTGGGCGGCGAAGGCGTCATCGGCCAGCACGCGGGCCTCGAAATCCTCCTGGCTGATGTCCTCGCCCGATTTCTTGCGGTAATTGGCCAGCGGCCAGTCCGTCCAGATGCGCACCTTGTTGGCCAGCAGGGGGCGGATGCTGGTGTCGCCCGACAGGAACCACAGCATCTCGTGGATGGCTTGGCGGTGGAAAATCTTCTTGGTGGTCAGCAGGGGAAAACCGGCCGACAGGTCGAAGCGCATCTGCTCGCCGAACAGCGCCTTGGTGCCCACGCCCGTGCGATCCACCCGGGCGGCCCCGTGGTCGATCAGGCGGCGCAGCAGCGACAGGTACTGATATTCCGGATGCGCCATGGCGGCCCTCAACAAACGATCGCCGGGCGGCCCGACGCGGAAACGGTATCACTACATAATGTAGCGCCCGGGCCTGCGGAACCCCATATCTCAAGAAGCGATACGCACCGGCGGGCCCCAGGCCACGGTCGGTGCCGACCAACCGGTTCCCCGGAAAGGTCGCGGGCCTGCCATTCGCCGAAGGACTTTCACTTTCGTGCCCGCGTCCCTATATTAGGAGTGTCGGGCTTGCCCGACTATGGCGATAAACGCCTTGCGGAATAAGCGTTGCGGACCCGGGGGCGGTACCCGGCGCCTCCACCATCATGGGGGCGAATCAGGATCGACGTGCGTGGTAAAGGCATGGTTTTCGCTCGGCATGGTTCCGCCGTTATCGGGCCGTTTCATAGGTGCCAACGATAATTCGGCGCCTGCTCTTCGCATGGCCGCCTAATACCCTCAACGGGGTATTAGCGGAAAGCTAAGAACGGGGTTCGGGGGGCACCCGGCAACAGAAGCCCCCCACTGAACGGCCCCGATTGGCGGATGTCCAACCCGCCGGTCGGCCCGTCCTTTGGCCCACCCGCTGGCGTTTTCGCGCGCCCAAGCTTGCAAATCGCGCGCCGGGCGGGTCTATTGGTGACGTTGTACCCCGCTACCGGAGCGTTTTGCCTGCCATGTCCACCGATCTCCTTCGCTACGACCGTATGGTCGAGGCCGCCCTGCGCCGCGTCGTGCGCGATGCGCTGAAGGAAGTGCAGGAGCATGGCCTGCCCGGCGAGCATCATTTCTTCATCAGCTTCCGCACCCAGTATCCGGGTGTGCGCATGCCGGAATTCCTGCGCGCCAAGTACCCGGATGAGATCACCATCGTCCTGCAGTACCAGTTCTATGGCCTGGACGTGAATGACGAGCGGGTGGAAGTGACGCTGAGCTTCAACGGCAGTCATGAGCGCCTGGTGGTGCCCATGGCCGCCATCACCACCTTCGCCGACCCCTCGGTCAACTTCGCCCTGCAGTTCCAGCCCCCCGACGAGGAAGAGGGCGAGGACGTGGTGGACGAAGCCGCCGAGGAAGAAGAGGCCGCCCCCGAGGGCGAGGACGACGACACGCCCAAACAGGGCGGCACCGTCGTGGCGCTGGACGCCTTTCGCAAGAAGTAAGCCAAGCCCGCGCGGGGGGAGCAGCGACCATGCCCGTCTCCCCCGATTTCCTGGACTACATCCTGGATCTACTGGCCCCGTTAGGCCCGGTTGAGGCGCCACGCCTGTTTGGCGGCCGGGGCCTGACCCTGCACGGGCGCAACTTCGGCCTCATCACCCGCGACGACACCCTCTACCTGAAGGCCGATGCCGTCAGCCAGCCCCAGTTCGAGGCCGCCGGCTGCATCCGCTTCGCCCCCTGGGCCGACAAGCCGCACCGCTCGCTGGGCTACTACACCCCACCCGAGGGCGCCATGGACGACCCCGACGAATTGCTGCGCTGGGCCCGCCTGGCGGTGGACGCCGCCCTGCGCGCCCCAGCCAAGGCGCCGAAGAAGGCCAAGGCGCCGATGGCAGCGAAAAAGAAGAACCTGGCGGACATGCTGCTGGAGTAGAGAGGCTTCCTTGGGACCGCCTCGACAGTTCATCGGCGCCATGGCACTGTAACCGTATGAACAGCCCAACCAAACACACGCTGTCCGAAGTCGAGGCGGTTCTTGCGGCCAGCGAAGCCGAGACCGCGCGCGGCGAGACCGTGCCACTGGCCCCCGTACTCAGCCGGATCAGGGCGAGCATTGCCAGAATGGAAGCGCGGCAGGGCAAATCACAGGCTCAGCCCCGTAAAGCCTGACCGTGACCGTCCGCCTCAGTTCTCGAGCCGAAGCACAGGTGGACGCACTGATCGCACACTATGAGGGGCTGGGTCGGTTGGCGGCCGCCCGCAATCTCCTGGCTGCCCTGGAAACGGCCGCTCAGCGCATTGAGGCTAATCCCTTCGCGGGACTGCCGGCACCACGTCCCTATCCCACCCTGGCCAAACCTGGGCGCCTATGGCTGCACGCTGGCGCATATTGGATTGCCTACACACTTACCGAACCGGCCGTCATCCAGGCCGTGATCTACGATACAGCCAACATCCCTCGCCGCCTGTAGCCTCACCAAGACAAAAAGGGCGGCCCCAGCGGGACCGCCCTTCTCGCTACTCAGTGCCCAATCCCTGACGGGATCAGGTGTCCAGGAAGCTGCGCAGCTTGCGCGAGCGGGACGGGTGCTTCAGCTTGCGCAGCGCCTTCGCCTCGATCTGGCGGATACGCTCGCGGGTCACGCTGAACTGCTGGCCCACCTCTTCCAGGGTGTGGTCGGTGTTCATGCCGATGCCGAAGCGCATGCGCAGCACACGCTCCTCACGCGGGGTCAGCGAGGCCAGGACGCGGGTGGTCGTCTCGCGCAGGTTCGCCTGGATGGCAGCGTCCAGCGGCAGGACGGCGTTCTTGTCCTCGATGAAGTCGCCCAAGTGGCTGTCTTCCTCGTCGCCGATCGGCGTCTCGAGGCTGATGGGCTCCTTGGCGATCTTCAGGACCTTGCGCACCTTCTCCAGCGGCATCATCAGCCGCTCGGCCAATTCCTCCGGCGTCGGCTCGCGGCCGATCTCGTGCAGCATCTGGCGCGAGGTGCGCACCAGCTTGTTGATCGTCTCGATCATGTGCACGGGGATGCGGATGGTGCGGGCCTGGTCGGCGATGGACCGGGTGATGGCCTGGCGAATCCACCAGGTGGCGTAGGTCGAGAACTTGTAGCCGCGGCGGTATTCGAACTTATCAACGGCCTTCATCAGGCCGATGTTGCCTTCCTGGATGAGGTCCAGGAACTGCAGGCCGCGGTTGGTGTACTTCTTGGCGATGGAGATGACGAGGCGCAGGTTGGCCTCCACCATTTCCTTCTTGGCGCGGCTGGCTTCCTTCTCGCCCTTCTGCACCGTGGAGACGATGCGGCGGAATTCGCTGATGGGCAGGCGCACGCCTTCCGCGATCTCGTTGATGCCCTCGCGGACCTTCACGATCTCGGTGGCGCTGCGCTCGGCGAACTTGGCCCAGGCCTTGGAGTTGCCCTTCACCCGGTCCAGCCAGTTGGGGTCCAGCTCGCTGCCGTAGTAGTGGTGCAGGAAGTCCTCGCGCTTGACCTTGCAGTCGGTCGCCAGGCGCAGCAGCTTGCCCTCGAAGCCCATGAGGCGGCGGTTCATGCCGTACAGCTGCTCGACCAGTGCCTCGATGCGGCTGTTGTTCAGCCGCACGGAGTTGACCAGCTCCGTCAGCTCGGCCTTCAGCTTGTCGTACTTCTTGTCCTGGGCCTTGCCCAGATCCTCGCCGCGCTGGATGGCCGCCAGCCGCAGCTCCTGCATCTTGTGCAGCTTGTCGTAAGTGTCCTCGATGGTCTGGAAGGTTTCCAGCACCATGGGCTTCAGTTCGGCTTCCATGGCGGCCAGCGAAATGCCGGCCTCTTCCTCGCCGCCTTCGCCGGGCTCACCGCCCTCGCCACCCTCGGGGCGCTCACCGCCCTCGCCGTCGCCAGCGCCTTCGCCACCCTCGGCCGCCCCTTCCTCGCGCGGGGCCTCCTCGGCGCCCAGCACGGCCTCGGTCAGCTCACCCGACTCCGGATCGACGCCATAGGTCGCGTCCAGGTCGATGATGTCGCGCAGCAGCATCTTCCCTTCGTTCAGGGCCTCATGCCACTGGATGATGGCGCGGATGGTCAGGGGCGATTCGCAGATCGCGCCGATCATCATCTCGCGGCCGGCCTCGATGCGCTTGGCGATGGCGATTTCGCCCTCGCGCGACAACAGCTCCACCGAGCCCATCTCGCGCAGGTACATGCGCACCGGGTCGTCGGTGCGGCCGATGTCGTCGTCGTCCAGATTGCCGGAGACGCGACCCTCGCCGTCGCCGCCGCCTTCGCCGCTGGCCTCGGAATCCTGCTCTTCCGATTCGATGACGTTGATGCCCATCTCATTGAGCATGGCCATCGTGTCCTCGATCTGCTCGGAGGAGGACTGGTCGGGGGGCAGGGCCGCGTTCAGTTCGTCATAGGTGACGAACCCCCGCTCCTTGCCGCGCTGGATCATCTTCTTGACGGCCAGGCCCATGCCATCCATCAGCGGGCCGTCCACCTGTTCCTCACGCGCCTCGGAAACGTCCGCACTCTGCGCTGCTTTCGTGGCCATTCGCTCAATGTCCCCGACTAACTGAAATGCAAACCAACTGAACGCCGGTTCAACCCTGACGGCCGGCCTTCATGGGCGCCGGCCCATACCCTTCACTCACAGACACGCAATCCGGGGCCCGATCCGTCTGCACAGGGGGCCGTCGACACCGGGTGCCGGACTAAACTGGTGCTTCCGATACCCAAAGAAAGCGGCGGTTCCCACCAAAAACAGGGGCTGGGACGAAAAAAAGGCGCCGCACCGGATGAAAATCCCGGTAACGCCACCCCTCATCATCCCTAACCGTCCGTCCTGGCCGGACCCGCGTCGCCTTTTCGCGTAATCGTCGCTCCCCAGCGCAACCTCACTTCCAACCTCCTCCGGCCGGGCCGTCCGTGGAACGCGCCGCGAAGGGCGTGCCGACTGGAGGAACCGTCCGCCCCCGTCCGGTGCGGGGGTACCTCGGGGTGGCGGCGTCAGACGCCCTCACCTTCCGGATCCAGGGCATGGCCCCGGCGTATCAACTCTTCCCGTTTAAGGGCCATCAGCCGAGCCAGGGTCTCCTCACTGGGATCCTCGGCCAGGCGTCTTTCCGCCTCGCGCAGCTCGGTCTGGAACACCAATTCCTGGGAATTGAGCCAAACCTCCTGCCAGCCCGCGCGGGCGGATTCGGGCGTCGCCTCCGGACGGGCGTAAGAGGGCAGGTCCGCCCCCAGCGTCTCATCCAGTTCCTCGGCGAAGCCGCAAGCTGACAAGTGGCGTCGTAAACCCTCGGCGTCAAGTCCCGAATCGTGGAACAGGCGTTCGACCAGCGCCTGGCGCAGCCGTTCCAGCCCCTCGGTGGCGAAGCTGATCATGGCCAGCGTCTCGCCCAGGGTCTCGAACAGCACGGGGTGGTTCAGCACCACGGCCAGCAACAGGCGTTCGCGCCAGCGCGCCGACCCGGTCTCCACGCCGGCGCGGAACCGCTTGTCCCATTGCCGCGCCACAGGAAAGGGCAAGGCGCCGGGCCGCTGGCCACGGTTGAAGCCACCCCCCTGGCCGCCCCCTTGGCCGCCCTGGAAGGCGGGGCGCGCGGCGCGGCCCAATTGGTACAGCCGATCCTTGAAGGCGCGGTGATAGGCGTTGCGCACCCGGGCGTCCGGAATGCGCTCCAGCTGCGCTTCCAGGGCCGCCTGCATGCCGGCCTGGGCGTCGGGCTGGGTAAGGTCGCGGTCCGCCGCCTCCATATCCCACAGCACGTCCGTCAGCGGCCGCGCGCGGTCCAGCACCGCCTGGAAGGCGGCGGCACCGCCGGCGCGGATCAGGCTGTCGGGATCCTCCTTCTCCGGCATGAAGGCGACGCGCACGGAATGGTCGGGCATCAGCAGGGGCAGAACCCGCTCCACCGCGCGGAAGGCGGCGCGCCGGCCGGCGTTGTCACCGTCGAAACAGAGGATGGGCATGCGCTGCCCCTCGGGCGCCAGCTTCCACAGGGCCTGGATCTGCGTCTCCGTCAGCGCGGTGCCCAGCGGCGCCACAGCCCCCTCGAACCCGGCCATGACGCTGGCGATGACGTCCATATAGCCTTCGGTGACGATCACCGGCTTGCCGTCCGCCGCCGCCTGGCGCGCGCGGCTCATGCCGTAGAGGATGTCGCCCTTGTGGAACAGGGGGTTCTCGGCCGAATTGATGTACTTCGGCCCCTCCCCCTCCAGGATGCGGCCGCCGAAGGCCACCACCCGGCCGCGCCGGTCGGTGACGGGGAACAGCACCCGGTTGCGGAAGAAGGGGAAGGGCGCGCGGCCGTCGTCCGGCCGCTTGAACAGCCCGGCCTCCACCATGTCGGCCTCGGTGTAGCCGGCGGTCACCAGTTCCCCACGCAGGCCCGTGCCGTCGCTGGGCGCGTAGCCCAGGCGGAAGCGGGCCATGGCCTCGTCATCCAGGCCGCGGCCGCGCAGGTAGGCCAGGCCGTGGCGGCCCGCCGGCGCGCGCAGTTGCGCCTCGAACCAGCGGGTGGCGCGCTCCACCAGGTCATACAGCGACTTCTCGCGCTCGAACCGTTCCCGCTCTTGCGGGCTGGCCTTGGGCACGGTCAAACCGGCCTCGGGCGCCAGCGCCTCCACCGCCTCCATGAACGACAGATTGTCGTTGCGCATGATGAAGCCGATGACGTCGCCGTGCGCGCCGCAGCCGAAGCAGTGGAAGAAGCCCTTCTGGTCGTTGACGTAGAAGCTGGGCGTCTTTTCGTTATGGAAGGGACAGGGCGCGCGGAACTCCCGCCCCGCCCGCTGCAGGCGCACGCGCCGCATCACCACGTCCGACAGGGTCAGCCGGTTCCGCAGCTCTTCCAGGAATTGGGGCGGCAGGGCCATGGGCGGTGGCGGGGTCCGAAGGGTGGTCTGTCAGGATGGGGGCCGGGCGGCGCCGCCCGGCCCCGGGAAGGGTGAACCTCAGCCGTTCAGCGCGGCCTTGACCAGCGGACCGACGGTGGAGAAATCCATCTGGCCGGTGTACTTGTCCTTCAGCACAGCCATGACCTTGCCCATGTCCTTGATGCTGGCGGCGCCGGTGTCGGTCACCGCCTGGGCGATGGCGGCCTTGGTCTCCTCCTCGGTCAGCTGCTTGGGCAGGAAGGACATGATGACGGCGATCTCCGCCTCTTCCTGGGCGGCCAGCTCCTCACGGCCGCCCTGGCGGTAGAGGGCCACGGATTCGCGGCGCTGCTTCACCATGGTCTGCAGCATGCTGCCGATCTCGGCCTCGGGGATGCCGTCCATCTGGCCCTTGGGGCGCGCGTCGATATCCCGCTTCTTCAGTTCCGCCATGATCATCCGGACGGCGGACAGCGTCTGCGTGTCCTTCGCCTTCATGGCGTCCTTCATGGCCTGGGTGAAACGCTCGCGCAGCATGGGTCGGCTTCCTCAAGAGGCTTCATGGCAACCGGCAAGCCATCCGCCTGCCCCAGGTTTTGGGGGCGCACGCGGGATGGTAGCCAATCAATGGGGAAGGACGAACCTTACCCGCCCAACCCCTTGAGCGCCAGCGCCCAGATGACAGAGGCGCCCCCGCGCCCCGAGCATGGGGGCCATCGCTTGACCCGGCCGCCCGTGTTCTCTATGTGACAGAAGAATTTCCGACGACATTGGGGCGGCCCTCGCGGCATGCCCACGTTCCAGGGGGCGGCTCCCGCCCCGTGCTCAAGCGCGCGCCCACAAGGTCGAACCGGATGAGATGAGAGGGCACCTTCAAGGCCGGCAGCCGCGAATGCCGTCCGGGGAGTGCCCCGCAGCGAATGGAATGAAGCGATGACCGCAGCCGCCCCCACCCACCCCCCGCAGCCTGAGGGCGCCACCGGCGTGCTGGTTCTGGCGGACGGCAGCATCCATTGGGGCAAGGGCATCGGCGCCGCCGGCCACTCGGTGGGCGAGGTCTGCTTCAACACCTCCATGACCGGCTACCAGGAAATCCTGACCGATCCGTCCTACGCCGGCCAGATCATCACCTTCACCTTCCCGCACATCGGCAACGTCGGCACCAACGACGAGGACATCGAAACGGTGACCCCGGCGGCCCGGGGCCTGATCCTGCGCGTCGACATCACCGAGCCGTCGAACTGGCGCGCCACGCGCAACCTGGACGCCTGGCTGAAAAGCCACGGCCTGGTGGGCCTGGGCGGCCTGGACACCCGCGCCCTGACCCGCCGCATCCGCGATGGCGGCGCCCCCAACGGCGTCATCGCCCATTCCCCCGACGGTAAGTTCGACCTGGACGCCCTGCTGGCGCAGGCCAAGGCCTGGCCCGGGCTGGAAGGCATGGACCTGGCCAAGGACGTGACCTGTGGCCAGACCTTCACCTGGGATGAAAGCGCCTGGACCATCGCCGGCGGCTATGGCCGACAGACCGATCCCAAGCACCACGTGGTGGCCGTCGATTTCGGCGCCAAGCGCAACATCCTGCGCTGCCTGGCCAACGCTGGCTGCCGCGTGACGGTGGTGCCCGCCACCGCCACGGCCGAGGAAATCCTGGCGCACAAGCCCGACGGCGTCTTCCTGTCCAACGGCCCCGGCGACCCGGCCGCCACCGGCACCTATGCCGTGCCCATGATCCAGGAGATCGTGGCCAGCGGCCTGCCCCTGTTCGGCATCTGCCTGGGCCACCAGCTGCTGGCCCTGGCCCTGGGCGGCCAGACCACCAAGATGGAAAAGGGCCACCGCGGCGCCAACCATCCGGTGAAGGATCTGGCCACCGGCCGGGTTGAGATCACCAGCCAGAACCACGGCTTCGTCGTGCTGCCCGAAAGCCTGCCGGACACGGTGGAGGTGACCCATGTGTCCCTGTTCGACGGCACCAACGAGGGCATCCGCCTGAAGGACAAGCCGGTGTTCTCCGTCCAGTATCACCCGGAGGCCAGCCCCGGCCCGGAGGACAGTCATTACCTGTTCGACCGGTTCATCGAGAACATCGCCGCCCGCTGACGCGGCAATATTGACCGAAGTACTGATGAACGCGCCTGGAGGGCCGGTGGAGAACGCTTCACCGGCCCTCACCTTTTGAGTATCCGACACCCTCTCGAAAAAATCTTGCGCCGCTGCTATAAAAATCATTCGCGGGCGGCATGAGGCCAATAATGGGCGTGTTCGATTTCCTGAAAAAAGATGTGGTGGAAAAGGTGAAGGTGCCCGCGCTGGCTGCCAGCGTGGTCATCAATTCGAAGACCTATCCCATCAACAACATGGCGGCCAACAGCTTTACCGCCACGGGGGCCGCCGGCCTCGGCCAGGGGACGAGCTTCAAGATGAAGGTCGCCTTCAAGGACAGCAAAGAGAACATCGCCTTCATCTGCGACGGCCAAGTGGCCGCCATTATTGGCAAGGACGCCAAGATCACCTTCGTCAACCTGGACGAGGCGCGGCGCCTGAAGGTCGCGGGCTTCCTGACGCGCTACCTGCGTTCCCGCTGAGCGGGCTCCAGGAACGGGCAAATACCAGTAAAATTTTAAATAATTCCCGTTAATAGCTTTTTCATCACTTGCGATGCCGACTCCCCAGCCGGGGTTGATCGATGGTATTCTCAAGTGATGCGGCTCTCTTCTGTCCCGCTTCCGGCTTTCCTGGCGACAGCCATTTCGGCTGCGGCGCCCCTGCATGCGCAGACCGCGCCGGCCACGCCCACGCAGTGGATGGTGCGCCCCACCCCGCCGCATGACGGGCTCAAGCTGGCGCAGCCCCAGGCGGGCCACTTGGGCGCCGGCCCCTACGACCCCAGCCCGCCGCCGGCCGTGGCCCTGCCCCTGCCGCCGCGCTATACCCAGCCGCGCATCGTCTATGCCTTCGCCGGCCCGGCGTCGCGCATGATGACGGTGTCGCGCGAGCTGTCGGACGCCTGCCGGCGCGGCCGCTTCATCCAGCGCGTCGACATGCTGTACCGCGCCTTCGGCCCCAAGGAGAACCCACTGGGCGTGGCCTATGGCACCTGGGCCATCAACCTGGTGGACCCCGACCGCAAGCGCGAGGCCGGCACGGTCTATTTCTTCGACAAGCAAGATACGGCCCGCTGCACCGTCTACACCGCCCGGCAGGACGTGCTGCTGCCCTGGTACTACGGACCCGGCGGCGGCTACGGCAAGGACCCGGCCGCGCCGAATCCTGCCGCCAACGGCGTCACTCCGGTCTCGGCCCCCGCGCCCCAGGCCCCCTAAGTCGCTGGTTTCCATAGGATCAAGCCCTGGTTTGACCCCGCGGGTTGCGGTAGGCGCACCCCCCCACCCCATATGCAGCGCTTCCCCCCGGGGCGGGGGCCCTTTATATAAGCGGCTCAGCCGAACAATCCCCCGCGCCACCATTCCAGGGCGGGGGATTGTTTTGTGTGGCCGGAGTCTGGAGCCCCCGTCGGGTTGGGCCGGACTGACCGGACGGTAGAATTCAAAAAATGGCGGCTGACCCTCATGCCTAAACGCACAGACATCAAGTCCATCTGCATCATCGGCGCCGGCCCGATCATCATCGGCCAGGCTTGCGAATTCGATTATTCCGGTGTGCAGGCGTGCAAGGCGCTGAAGGAAGAGGGGTACCGGGTCATCCTGGTCAACTCCAACCCCGCCACCATCATGACCGACCCGGGCCTGGCCGACGCCACCTACGTCGAGCCCATCACCCCCGCCATCGTCGCCAAGATCCTGGAGAAGGAACGCCCCGACGCCCTGCTGCCCACCATGGGCGGCCAGACGGCGCTGAACACGGCGCTGAAGCTGTTCCACGACGGCACGCTGGATCGGCTGGGGGTCAAGCTGATCGGCGCCAAGGCCGACGTCATCGAGAAGGCGGAGGACCGCCTGCTGTTCCGTGACGCCATGGACAAGATCGGCCTGGAAAGCCCCAAGTCGCGCATGGTGAAGTCGGAGGCCGAGGCCGCCGACGCCCTGGCCTATGTCGGCCTGCCCGCCATCATCCGCCCCAGCTTCACCCTGGCCGGCACCGGCGGCGGCATCGCCTACAACAAGGCGGAATACGTCGACATCGTCCGCGGCGGCCTGCGCGCCAGCCCGGTGGGCGAGGTCCTGGTCGAGGAATCGGTCCTGGGCTGGAAGGAGTATGAGATGGAGGTTGTGCGCGACTGCCGCGACAACTGCATCATCATCTGCTCCATCGAAAACATCGACCCCATGGGCATCCACACCGGTGACAGCGTCACCGTGGCGCCCGCGCTGACGCTGACCGACAAGGAATACCAGCTGATGCGCAACGCCTCGATCGCCGTGCTGCGCGAGATCGGGGTCGACACCGGCGGGTCCAACGTCCAGTTCGCCGTGAACCCGGAGAACGGCCGCGTCGTCGTCATCGAGATGAACCCGCGCGTCAGCCGCTCGTCCGCGCTGGCGTCCAAGGCCACCGGCTTCCCCATCGCCAAGATCGCCGCCAAGCTGGCCGTGGGCTATACCCTGGACGAGCTGGACAACGACATCACCGGGTCCACGCCGGCCAGCTTCGAGCCGACGATCGATTATGTCGTCACCAAGATGCCGCGCTTCGCGTTCGAGAAGTTCCCCGGCGCCGACGCCCTGCTGACCACGTCCATGAAGTCGGTGGGCGAGGCCATGTCCATCGGCCGCAGCTTCGCCGAATCGGTGCAGAAGGCCCTGCGCTCCATGGAAACCGGGCTGACCGGCTTCGACGAGGTGGATCTGACCGGCGGCACCGGCGTGGTCGATCCGCTGAAGATCCGGGCCGCCCTGTCCAAGCCCACGCACGACCGCATCCTGGTCATTGCCCAGGCCTTCCGCCATGGCCTGACGGTGGAGGAAATCCACGCCGCCTGCCGTGTCGACCCCTGGTTCCTGCGCCAGATCGAAGAGGTCGTGCAGGCTGAGGCCGGTGTGAAGGCCGCCGTCCAGAAGGGGGGCTTGGCCGCCCTGACCCAGCGCGACTTCGCCAAGCTGAAGGCCCAGGGTTTCTCCGACGCCCGCCTGGCCACCCTGACCGGCGCCACCGAGGCCGCCGTGGCCGCAGCCCGCCGGGGCTTCAACATCCGCCCGGTGTTCAAGCGCATCGATACCTGCGCCGCCGAATTCGCCAGCAAGACGCCCTACATGTACTCCACGTACGAGGGTGACGGCAGCGTGGCCGGCGAGTGCGAATCCGAGCCGACGGACAAGAAGAAGGTTGTCATCCTGGGCGGCGGTCCCAACCGCATCGGCCAGGGCATCGAGTTCGACTATTGCTGCGTCCATGCCGTCTACGCCCTGCGCGAGGCCGGCTATGAGACCATCATGGTCAACTGCAACCCCGAGACCGTCTCCACCGACTACGACACCGCCGATCGCCTGTACTTCGAGCCGCTGACGGCCGAGGACGTGATCGAGCTGGTGCGGACGGAGCAGGCCAACGGCGAGGTGCTGGGCGTCATCGTGCAGCTGGGCGGCCAGACGCCGCTGAAGCTGGCCCGCGACCTGGAAGAGGCCGGCATCCCCATCCTGGGCACCAGCCCGGACGCCATCGACCTGGCCGAGGACCGCGAGCGTTTCCAGCAGTTGCTGCACAAGCTGAACCTGCGCCAGCCGGCCAACGGCCTGGCCCGCTCCCTGGAAGAGGCGGAGAAGGTGGCGGAGCAGATCGGCTTCCCCGTCGTCATCCGCCCGTCCTATGTGCTGGGCGGCCGCGCCATGGAGATCGTCCATGACCAGGCCGGCCTGAAGCGCTACATGGGCAACGCCGTGAAGGTGTCGGGCAAGAACCCCGTGCTGATCGACAGCTACCTTCAGGACGCCATCGAGGTGGATGTGGACGCCGTCTGCGACGGCACCCAGGTCTACGTCGCCGGCGTGATGGAGCACATCGAGGAAGCCGGTATCCATTCCGGCGACAGCGCCTGCGCCCTGCCCCCTTACACCTTGCCCAAGCCGGTGGTGGACGAGCTGTCCCGCCAGGCCGAGGCCCTGGCCCACGGCCTGAACGTCGTCGGCCTGATGAACATCCAGTTCGCCATCAAGGCGAATCCGGACGGCAACGGCCCGGCCGGCCAGGACATCTACATCCTGGAAGTGAACCCGCGCGCCTCGCGCACCGTGCCCTTCGTCGCCAAGGCCACCGGCACCGCCATCGCCAAGATCGCCGCCCGCGTCATGGCCGGCGAAAAATTGGCTGACTTCAAGCTGGGCGGCGCCTTCCCGTCGCACACGGCGGTGAAGGAGGCGGTGTTCCCCTTCAACCGTTTCCCCGGCGTCGACATCCTGCTGGGGCCGGAGATGCGGTCCACCGGTGAGGTCATGGGCCTGGATCCCAACTTCGCCATGGCTTTCGCCAAGGCCCAGCTGGGCGCCGGCGTGACCCTGCCGACCACCGGCACGGTGTTCATTTCGGTTCGGGAACGAGACAAGCCGCACCTGGTTCCGGTGGCCCGTCGCCTGGTCGACATGGGCTTCAGGATCGTCGCCACCTGCGGCACCGCCAAGGTGCTGTCGGCGGCCGGCATCCCCGTCAGCCAGATCAACAAGGTGCTGGAAGGCCAGCCCCACATCGTCGACGCCATGATCGACGGTGAGGTGCAGCTGGTGTTCAACACCACGGAAGGCGCACAAGCCGTCTCCGACAGCTTCAGCTTGCGCCGCACCGCACTCGTCAATAACATTCCCTATTACACGACGGTCGCGGGGGCCCGCGCCGCCGTGGACGCCATCTCGGCGCTGCGCACCGGCAGCCTTGAGGTTGCGCCGCTTCAGTCCTATCTGAGCGGGACTTACTAACCTGCGGGTGATCGATCGACCAGGGGATGACGGCCGACCGGCCGCCATCCCGGGATCAAGATCACCCTCGGGAGGGTTTCTCGTTGTCGCGATGCGGCCCCTCGGGGCTCGCCCCAGGGCAAGATCCCCTGGGTTCTGAGTAACGGAATATCGAAGGCTATGGAAAAAATCCCGATGACGTTTGCGGGTTACACCCGCCTCCAGGAAGAACTGAAGCATCTGAAGGTCATCGAGCGGCCGGCCGTGATCAAGGCCATCGCCGAGGCGCGCGAGCACGGCGACCTGTCGGAAAACGCGGAGTACCATGCCGCCCGTGAGCGCCAGAGCTTCATCGAAGGCCGCGTCATGGAGCTGGAAGACAAGATCAGCCGGGCCGAGGTGATCGACGTCAGCAAGCTGACCGGCAATGCCGTGAAGTTCGGGGCCACCATCCGTTTGGCGGATGAGGACACGGACGAGGAGTCCACCTACCAGATCGTGGGCGCCGACGAGAGCGACATCAAGAACGGCTTCCTGTCGATCACCAGCCCGCTGGCGCGTGCGCTGATCGGCAAGCATGTCGGCGACAATGTCGAGGTGACCACGCCCGGCGGCTCCAAGAGCTACGAGATCGTGGAAATCGCCTTCCGCTGACGCGGAACTCCCGCGCTGAAAAGAAAGGCCCCCGCTGGACGATCCGGCGGGGGCCTTTCTTTATGGCTATCGGCAGGACCGAAAGACGGGGCTTATTCCTCGTCTTCCTCGTCGTCCAGGACCTCAGGGCCCACGTCGACGTCGATGGGAACGCCGGGGGTATACTTGGACTGGCGGATGGCCAGGGCCGACTTCACGTGGCTGACGTTGGGGGCCGCGGTCAGCTTGGTCGTCAGGAAGCGCTGGTAGCTGTCCCAGTCCGCGGCCACGATCTTCAGCAGGAAGTCGGTTTCGCCGGCCAGCATGCTGCATTCCCGAACCTCGGGCCAGCTGTTGACCATGCCTTCGAACTTCTTCAGGTCCGCTTCCGCCTGGGAAGACAGGCCCACCTGCGCGAACACCGTGACGCCAAAGCCCAGGGCCTCGGGGTTGATGTCCGCATGGTAGCCCCGGATGAAGCCCGCCTCTTCCAGCGCGCGGACGCGCCGCAGGCAGGGGGGCGCAGAAATGCCGGCCCGCCGGGCGAGTTCCACGTTGGTCATTCGGCCGTCCGCCTGCAAGTCGCGCAGGATACGCCGATCAATTCGGTCGAGTTTGACCCGCCGCATGGTATTGTCTTGTGCTCCCGGGAGGGGTGGGGTTGAAAGGATATTACATAGATTGCCCGCCGCCCCCAGGCAAGAAAGATTGTTGCGCGCGAAACGGTCCCATCCTTTGGTGTTGCGCGGTACACTGGCGCCATGAACGCCCAGAGCCCAATTGCGGCCCCCGCCGCCGCCCCAGCCCCACAGCCCGCAACCCCGCCCACCTGCTGGGTTTTATCCGATGGCAAGGCCGGCATGGAAAACCAGTGCCTGGGCCTGGCGGAGGCCGTGGGCGCCACGCCGACGGTCAAGCGCATCCGCCTTCAGACGCCCTGGCGCCAGCTCAGCCCCTACCTGCCGCTGAGCCTCAACCACGGCCTCACCCCCGACTCCGACACCCTGGCGCCGCCCTGGCCGGATCTGCTGATCACCTCCGGCCGGCAGGCGGTGGGCGCCGCCCTGGCCATTCGCCGGCGAAGTGCCGGTGGGGGGAATGGGCGCCGCACTTTCTGCGTCCACATCCAGAACCCAGGCGTGCCCTTCGGCTGGCTGGACCTGGTGGTCATGCCGGCCCATGACCGCAAGACCGGGCCCAACGTGATGGAGAGCCTGGGCGCCCTGCACCGGGTGACGGCGGGGCGCCTGGCGGCGGAGGCGGCCAAGTTCGCGCCCCTGCTGGATCACCTGCCCCGCCCGCGCGTGGCCGTGCTGGTGGGTGGCTCCAACGGTGTCTACCAGCTGACGCCGGCAGTGACCGCGCAGTTGGCCGACCGGCTGGCCGCCCTTGCCCGCCAGGGTTTGGGGCTGATGGTGACGCCCTCGCGCCGCACGGGAGCTGAAAACGAAGCGGTGCTGCGCCAGCACCTGCAGGGATTGCCAGCCGTGGTCTGGGACGGTGCCGGCGCCAACCCCTATTTCGGCTATCTGGGCCTGGCCGACGCCGTGCTGTGCACCGGCGACAGCGTGTCCATGGTGTCGGAGGCGGCCAGCACCGGCAAACCCGTCTATGTCATCGCCCTGGAAGGCAAGTCGGCCAAGTTCGACCGATTCCACCAGCTGATGGTGGAGCGCGGCGTCACCCGCCCCTTCACCGGCGCGGTGGAAAACTGGACGCCCACGCCCCTGGACGACACGCCCCGCGTGGCGGCCGAGGTGCTGCGGCGCATGGCCGCCCGGCACTGAAACCCCGACGGGGCGCGGGGACGCAGCCCGTGCTATGGTGGGCCTGTCCATTGCTGGGGTGGGCCAATCGCGTGGTACCGGCATTGACCCCGATGCGCCGCCGCCCCATCTGGGGTGAGGTATTTGCGAGCCAGTCTCAGCAAGAACGATTCTAACGTACGATCCAACCCCGGTGCCCATCAGGCGCCAGCCTTGGAAGAAGCAGGACCATGATCGGCACCCCCGCCACCTCCTCCCCCGCGACGGTCCCGGGCCGCGCCATCGACCTGGACGCCTTTCGCGCCACCCCCCTGTCCCACGACCCCTTCGACCACCTGATCATCCCCGGCTTCGTGCGCGCGGAGGCGCGCGAGGCCATCCACCGCGATTTCCCCGAGATCGAGCAGGCCGGCAGCTTCCCCTCGCGGGAGCTTAACTTTGGCCCGGCCTTCGCAGCGCTGCTGGAGGAAATTCAGGGCCCGGCCATGACGGCGGCGTTCGAGGAGAAGTTCGGAATCGACCTGACCGGGCATCCCACCATGGTGACGGTGCGCGGCCGGGCCAAGGCCCAGGACGGCCAGATCCACGTGGATAGCAAGAGCAAGATCATCACCGTCCTGCTCTACATGAACCCGTCCTGGGAAACGTCGGACGGTCGCCTGCGCCTGCTGCGCGGGCCGGAAAGCCTGGATAACGCGGTGACCGAGATCCCACCGGCCGAGGGCACCCTGTTGGCCTTCCTCAACGGTCCCAACGCCTGGCACGGCCACACCAGCTTCGTCGGCCCGCGCCGCGTCATCCAGCTGAACTGGGTCCAGGATGACGGCGTGGTGAAGCGGGAACAATTCCGCCACGCCCTATCGGCCAAGATGAAGCGCCTGAACCCCTTCCGCTGAATCTGTGAAAACGGCCCATCTGCCCGTATAACGCCCTGATGTGTCACCGCCGGCCTGCTTGAGGGCCGGCGGTTCCCTTGTCATTTGGACCCGTCCATGCCCCTCAAGATCGAAACCTTCAGCAACGTCACCGGCGGCAGCAGCTATTTCAAGGCCATCGGCCATCCGCTGGCGGCGGAACCGGCCCAGGCGCTGCTCGCCGATCTGCGGGCCGCCGGCCGGGTCGCCGTCTACGATCCGCTGAACATGCTGGAGCCGTTCGACGAGATTCACCACCTCAGTGGTGTCGACGTGGCGGCGGTCTACGCCCAGAACGTGGACAAGATCGGCGAACCGCTGCTGGGTCGACCGGCCCAGCCGGTGACCGCTCTGGCCGGTACCGAGGTGGACGCCGTGTTCGTGGCGGCCTTCGACGCCGATCGCCTGGTGACCCATATCCAGCACCTGATCCCCGCGGGTGCCAAGGTCTACTCCCTGGACCCGCTGAAGCTGCCGGCCGACCTGCTGACCGACCGCCGCACCTATCTGGCGCCCCTGAATTTCGCCACCAACTACGCCTTCTTCCGCGATGGCGCCGGCCACCACACCCGGGTGGTCACGGCCAACTACTGGTCCAGCTACGGCGCCGCCGAGCCCTATCTGTGGCTCTGCCTGTTCGGCGAGCACGGCCAGGTGCTGGCGCGCTGGACCCAGGAGCTGCCGGGCGCCGACGGCACCGTGGTCATCGACAGCGCGGCTGTGCGCAAAAAGTTCGACCTGCCGGAATTCACGGGCCAGCTGTTCATCCATGTGGTGGGCGCCGCCGGCCACGATGTGGTGAAGTACGCGCTGGACACTTATGGCGACACCGCCGACACCCTGTCTTGTACCCATGATGCCAACGCCTGGCCGTCGGACTTCTACGCCGGCCTGCCCGCCCCGCGCGCGGATGAGCGCGTGATCCTGTGGGTGCAGAACAGCCACCCCTGCCCCATCCCCGCCGGGGCCGTGGCCCTGAACCTCATGGGCCATGACACGGCGGTGGAACTGGACCGCGAGGTGCCGCCTTACGCCACCTTCGCCCTGGACGTGGCGAGCCTGCTGCCCGACGCCCGCTGGCCACAGCAGGTGGAAATCCGCGCCGGCAAGCACTTCGTCCGCCCCCGCTACGAGGTCATCCGCACCGACGCCGCCGGCGCCACCCGCCACCGCATCGCCCACCCGAACGTGGAACGCGTGGACCTGAAGCCGGACCCCAAGCTGGCCACCCTGACCAACCTGATGGGCAAGGGCTTCATCCTGCCCGCCCCCATCTTCCCGGCCGGCCGCTTCCGCACCATCGCCCTGCCCACCCCGATGGGCACCACGCAAGATCACCTGCCGCTGACCGCCATCGTCTATGACGCCGACGGCACGGAAGTGGCGCGCCGCGACCTGGGCCGCCTGCCGCGCGACCATGAGACGGTGTTCGAGGCGGCCGACATCCTGGATGGCAGGAGCCTGCCCTCCGGCTATGGCCATCTGGAGCTGATCTACGACTTCGCCGCCGGCGAGAACGACGCCGACGGCTGGCTGCACGCCCTGTTCCGCTATGAGGACGGTGTCAGCGGCCACGCGGCGGAGACCAGCTTCGGCGCCCATATGTTCAACACGGTGCTGACTTATAAGAACGAGCCGCAGTCCTATTCCGGCCGGGCGCCGGGCCTGTCCACCCGCCTGTTCCTGCGCACCGGCATGGCGGCCGACGTGGATACGCTGTGCCACCTGATCTACCCGGCCAGCACGCCGTGGAACGCACGCTCCAACACCGCCTTGATCCTGATGACCAAGGATGGGGAGGAGGTCGCCCGCCGCACGGTGACCATCGCCTGCTCCGGCAGTTTCCACTTCCGCGTGGGCCAGACCTTCACCAGCAGTGAGGTCAAGGAAGCGGGCCGCGACGCCTATGTCCTGATTCGCGACACCACCTGCCGCCTGTTCGGCTATCACGGCCTGATCCGCGACGGCGCGAATGGAGCCTTCGCGCTGGATCATATGTTCGGGTTCTAAAACCACGATGCGCTTTGAAAGCGCATCAGATTGCCGTTCACCCTCTCTTCGTGATACAAACGATGATCATGAAGAGAGGGACTGACCGCCATGCCTCGGGCAAGCGTTGACGACAACGGCCGGTTCTCGATGGATATTCCACCGCTGGAGAAGGCGCGCCTTGTCCGGGCGGCCGCGCTGGAACACACGACCCTCAAGGATTTCCTGCTTCGCAATTCGTTGCGGGCGGCGGACTTGGTGATCGAACGCGCGGAACGGATCGCGCTATCGGAGCGTGACACCCGGAAGGTACTTGACCTCCTGGACAATCCGCGTGAGCCCAATCCGCATATGGTCGCCATCTTGAAGGACCGGCAGGCCAAGTGACCGGGCTTCCAGCTTGGCGCGAAGAGGCCATCGATAAAAAGCACGACCGCAAGGGCTTTGACTGCGGACAGACGGACCTCAATCTCTTCATCGCTCAATACGCCCGCCAGTCGCATGAGAATGGCGCGGCGAAGACCTATTGCGCGATCAAGGCAACCGACGGAAAGACCATTCTCGGCTTCTACACCATCAGCCCGGGCCATGTGGATTTGCACCAGGTACCCCTCGCCGCCCGGCCGAGCGGCGGGGGCCGTTATGCATTAGGTGGCTTTCGCCTCGCGCGCTTGGCCGTGGCCAAGGCCCATCAGGGCCGGAGTCTGGGCGGCCACCTGCTGGCATGTGCGATGGAACGCTGCATGCTTGTTTCGGCCCAGGTGGGCGGCACCGCCCTGCTGATTGACGCCAAGGACGCAGCGGCGGCGGCGTGGTACGCCCGTTATGGCGCCCTGCCGCTGGACGACCAGCCGCTTTCCCTTGTCATGTCCTACGCGGAATACAACAAAGCTCGTGTCGCCGCCGGACTGCCACCGTTGTAGGCAGCGCGGGGCCCTGCAAGCCCCCTGAACCGGGAAGCCCCCGCCCTTACTGCGCGCTGGCGCTCTGCTTCGGCAGGTTGCCCACGGCTTCCAGCACCTGCGCCTCGGTCAGGATCTGCGGCCAGACGTCCGGCTCGGCCTGGCCGGGGCGGTAGAATAGGTAAAGGGGCACGCCGCTGCGGCCGTGGGCCTGCAGCACGCGGGTGATTTCGGCGTCGCGGTTGGTCCAATCGCCCTTCAGCAGGGCTACGTTGTGGCCCTTCAGCGCCTGGTGCACCGTGTCGCTGGATAGGGCCACGCGCTCGTTCACCAGGCAGGTGATGCACCAGGCGGCGGTGAAGTCCACCAGCACCGGCCGGCCGTCGGCGCGCAGCTTGTCCAGGGTGGCCGGGGAGAAGGCCTCGAACCCGTCGGTCATCGCCACAGCCTTGCCGCCCGCCGCCGGCGCAGCGTTGCCCCCCGCCTGCGGCACCACGGCCGCCACCGCCAGCACCAGGGCCACCAGGGCCGCCAGGGCGCCGCCGCGCCGGCCCCAGCCCTCGGCATAATGCGTGACGCCATAGAGCCAGGCGGCAAAGCCCACCAGCACCAGGCCGACCAGGATGCCGGTCATGCCGGGCGCCCCCACCTGCACCGCGAACACCCAGACCAGCCAGGCGGCGGAGCCGTACAGGGGGAAGGCCAGCACCTGCTTCAGCCGCTCCATCCACGCGCCGGGCTTGGGCAGGTGGCGCAGCAGCCATGGGCTGCAGGCCAGCGCCAGGAAGGGCAAGGCCATGCCGAAGCCCAGCGCCAGGAAGACAGCCAGCGCCACATACCAGGGCTGGACCAGGGCGTAGCCTACGGCCGCCCCCATGAAGGGCGCCGTGCACGGCGTGGCGACGACGGAGGCCAGCACGCCGGTGAAGAAGGAGCCGGCATAGCCGTCCCCCTGGGTCAGCCCCTGCCCCACACCCATGAACTGGTCGCCCACGGTGAAGACGCCCGACATGCTGAGGCCCAGCAGCAGCATGACATAGGCCAGCACCGCCACCACCAGGGGGGACTGCAGCTGGAAGCCCCAGCCGATCTCCTGCCCACCGGCGCGCAAGGCCATCAGTACGATGGCGATGGCGGCGAAGCAAGCCAGCACGCCCGCGGTGTAGACCAGGCCGTGCAGCCGGGCGTGAGCGCCCTGGTGGCGCACCAGGGCCATGGCCTTCATCGACAGCACGGGGAAGACGCAGGGCATCAGGTTCAGGACCATGCCCCCCAGGCAGGCGAACAGCACGGCCTGCCACAGGGGCAGGACGGGCGCGTTGCCGGTGTCCGCCGCCACGCCACCGCCGGCCGGCGCAGCCCCCACGCCATCGGCGGGGATGGCGATGGCCA
The DNA here is from genome assembly GCF_007828025.1 of Nitrospirillum bahiense. Lineage (NCBI taxonomy): Bacteria > Pseudomonadati > Pseudomonadota > Alphaproteobacteria > Rhodospirillales > Azospirillaceae > Nitrospirillum > Nitrospirillum bahiense. The sequence goes on along the minus strand of NZ_VITO01000007.1, from coordinate 67,298 downwards.
GCGCCTGGGTGGTGGGCTGGCCGTTCACCAGTTCCGTCACCTCCAGGATGCCATTTACCGGGCCGGGCGTGGCGCGGCCGGTAGGTTTCAGGGTCAGGGTCAGGCCGTCCTTGGTGACGGCCAGCTGCTGCGGCGCGCCCGCCTCCACCAGGTCGGGGTTCTCGGCGAAGAAGTAGGCGTCCTTGACCTGGTCTGCCGTCAGGCCGGGGGCGGCCAAGCGCACGGTGACGGCGGTCTTGGTGGCGCTAACGCTGGCGGCGTAGGGGCTGGGCACCGGCAGGGCCGCCCGCGCCTCCGCGAACAGCGGTGCCACGGCCGGGTCGGGGGTACCGCCGGCGCCCCCTGAGGCAGCGACCGGCACCTCCAGGGTCAGGGTGGCGTCCTCGGGCACGCAGACGTCGGCGCAGATCAGCCAGTTGGCGGCGGCCGTCAGGGTGACGGTGTCGCCCGGCTTGGCATCGGCCGGCACGTCCAGGCGGGCCAGCACGCGGGTGGCCTTTTCATAGCCGTAGTTGACCAGCGGGCCGGTGGTGAAACGGTGCGGGGCCGGGAAGTTCAGCGGACCGGCCTTCCAGCCGGTCGGCAGGGTCCAGTTGACCTCTGTCGGCAGGCCCGAGTCGCCAGGATTGATCCAATAGGTATGCCAGCCATCCTGCAGCTTCTGGTCCAGCGCCACCCACAGCGGCTGGCCCGGAACGGCGGGGCCCTCCGCCACCAGCTGGCTGACGGTGTGCTCGGTCTGTACCGGGGCGGCCGACGCGGACGCGGCCGTGAAGCCGGCGAGCGCCACGAGATACACCGCCCATTTCCTGAAACCGCCCATCACCGCCGCCGTCTTCCATCGTTCATCCGCAAACCCTTCCCCCTCATGTAGTGCATGAGGGCGGCTGCCGCCATGGGGGAATGGCCGCACCCTTGACGCCCCCCAGCCCCCACACCTTCGCAGGGCTGCATGGTCTTATCTGTGACGTCTGGCGTTGAGCCCAGGGCCGCTTGCCGGTATCGTCCCGCGTCTGAGAGAAACATCACGCCTGCCCCACCATATCTAGAGGGCGGCGAGGGCCCGGCCCCCAATCAAGAGGGTCCCCTTCCCTGCCAGGAACAGTTCCCATGACCACCCATCGCACCAAGGTCCTGATCATCGGCGGCGGCCCCGCCGGCTACACCGCCGGCATCTATGCCGCCCGCGCCAACCTCCAGCCCATCCTGGTCCAGGGCATGCAGCCGGGCGGCCAGCTGATGATCACCACGGAGGTGGAGAACTACCCGGGCTTCGCCCAGGCGGTGCAGGGCCCCGACCTGATGGAGCAGATGCGCCAGCAGGCGGAGCATGTGGGCACCACCCTGGTCTACGACGTCATCACCTCCGTCGACTTCAGCCAGCGCCCCTTCGTTGCCAAGGCCGACAGCGGCGACGAGTTCGTGGCCGACACCGTCATCATCGCCACCGGCGCCCAGGCGCGCTGGCTGGGCGTGGCCGGTGAGCAGGAATTCCAGGGCGCCGGTGTCTCGGCCTGCGCCACCTGCGACGGCTTCTTCTTCCGGGGCAAGGAGGTGGCGGTCATCGGCGGCGGCAACACCGCCCTGGAAGAGGCGCTGTACCTGACCCACCACGCGTCCAAGGTCACCCTGATCCACCGCCGAGACGCCTTCCGGGGTGAGAAGATCCTGCACGACCGCGTCTTCGCCAACCCGAAGATCGAGGTGCTGTGGAACCACAAGGTGGACCGGGTGCTGGGCAAGGGCGGGGCGGCCGACGGCGGCTTCGACCTCAACAACCCCAAGCAGGTCACCGGCCTGGCGCTCAGCAACACCGTCACCGGCGAGGGGCGTGAGTTGCCGCTGGACGGCGTGTTCGTCGCCATCGGCCACGACCCCGCCACGGCCATCTTCAAGGGCCATGTCGAGATGGACGACGAGGGCTACGTCATCACCGCCCCGGACAGCACCCGCACCAACGTGCCCGGCGTGTTCGCGGCCGGCGACGTGAAGGACAAGATCTTCCGCCAGGCCGTCACCGCCGCCGGCATGGGCTGCATGGCGGCACTGGAGGCCGAGCGCTTCCTGGGCGGCCATTGAGCCGCCCGCGGCCCCTCCCGAGTCACCGAAGCGGGCGCCGCCGTCTTGGTACGGCGGTGCCCTTCTTTGTACTAATTCGCGGTATCCATTCGGGAATTCGCCACCGGGGCGTTGCCAAAACGGCACGATGCGGTGCTAAAATGCCTTATCAGTCTATGGCCTAACCGTGTGGACACCCACAATCGGTAGCGTCTTGGACAAGCTGGGTATATATTCTTTGCATGGCGGCCCGCTTGAGGCCGTCATTTCCGACGGTCCCGCCCTGCGGGGCCGCAACGTCTTTGACGCATAAGGACCGGGAATGGACTGGGACAAGCTTCGCGTTTTCCACGCGGTGGCGGAGGCCGGCAGCTTCACGCATGCTGGCGAGACCCTGAACCTCAGCCAATCGGCCGTCAGCCGGCAGATCAGCGCGCTGGAGGAAAGCCTCCACGTGCCGCTGTTTCATCGCCACGCCCGCGGCCTGATCCTCACCGAACAGGGCGAGCTGCTGTACCGCACCGCCCGCGAGGTGTTCGCCAAGCTGTCCATGACAGAGGCGATGCTCTCGGAAAGCAAGGAGCACCCGAAGGGCCCGCTCAAGGTGACGACCACCGTCGCCTTCGGTTCCACGTGGCTGACCCCGCGCATCCGGGAATTCCTGTCGATCTACCCCGACGTGCAGCTGACCCTGCTGCTGGACGATAACGAGCTGGACCTGTCCATGCGTGAGGCGGACATCGCCATCCGCATGGTGCCGCCGCGCCAGCCCGACCTGATCCAGCGCCACCTGATGACGGTGCGCACGCACCTCTACGGTCATCGCACCTATCTGGAGAAGCGCGGCACCCCGGAAACGGTGGAGGAGTTGCAGAAGCACGACCTCATCGCCTATCCGTCCGACGCCAAGGCGCCGGTGCCCAACATCAACTGGCTGCTGGCCCTGGGTGATCCGCCGGGCGGCGAGCGCGACACCATCTTCCGCGTCAACAGCCTGTACGCCCTGTACAAGGCGGTGGAGAGCGGCCTGGGCATCGCGGCCATCCCCGACTACATCATTTCCGAGAGCAACCCTGACCTGGTCCGCATCCTGCCGGACGTGACGGGCCCACGCATCGACGCCTACTTCGTCTATGCCGAGGAATTGCGCCATTCCAAGCGCATCGCGGTCTTCCGCGACTTCCTGGTGAAGAAGGTCGCCGAAACATTCCCCGCGACGCATGCGCCCACCGCATAGCTGAGACGGCTAATCACCCCTTTAAACGGGGCATCAAAAGATTAAATATTGGCCATCGGATGTTGCGACGCAGCATCCGATGTTTCCTCCAGGATGCCCGTCCTGGAGTGGGCCTTCGGGCCCAACGTCTCCCAGACGTGAAGCCTCCCTGTTCAACTCGCCGGTAAGTCATCGACTTACCGGCAGTTTTTTTACTTGGTGGTTGCGAAGTACCCCGTTGGGGTTACTCCCAGGATAACTGCGACGCGCAGGCCTGGGCTCTCTGGTTTTATCTGCCTGATCCATTCCAGCCGTCGCGCATTCCATGCCGGGATGAGGACGGGTCATTGCCGTTTTGCGTCCCGTCCGGGCTCAAATGTTATAGCCCCATCGACTTGCGACGCTCATGTAGAACGTAAGGATGGGAGACGAGAATGACTGGACCTGCCACCCGGGGCGCGACCTCAATCTCCCGCTTCCCTTTACAAATCCAGAATTCGACCTTGCGCCTCCTGCATGACTATTGGGACATCCTGCGCGGCGACCGCGCCTTTCCCAACAGTTCCGAGGTCGAGGTGGTGGATCTGCCAGTCTCGCCCGGCGGCGTCATGCTGGTGGACGTGGCGCCCAACCAGATGGCCTTCACCCTGCACTGGGTGGGCACCGACTATGTTTTGTGGCTGCGCCGCGAGTCCACCGGCCTGCAGCTGGAGGATCTGCCCCCCTCCCCTAACACCGTGCCCTTCGCCCAGATGTTGCGCCGGTCCGCCGACAACGGCCTGCCCCAGACCCGCAGCCTGCCGGCCATCCCCTCCATGACCGTTCCCGCCGCCGAACTGGTGGTGCTGCCCCTGGGTGGGCCGGATGGGAAGGTTTCCCGCCTATTGGTCGGCTGCGCCTTTGACCGCAAGCGCCGGGGTCTGCAGGTCGTCGGCTGAATCGCTTTTTTTTGCGCCGCAGCTGGTAGCGCTAACGGCCTTAAAAACGGCCAACCGGCCCAATGGAATTTTTGCCTCCAACGGTACTGCCTATGGTACCATTCGTCGCATCACATAGGTTGAGTGGATCCTGGGATCAAGATGCGCGTCGTCTTCGATACCGATGTCATGGTCGCCGCTCTGGAAAGCGCCAGCGGTGCTTCGCATCAGTTGCTGCTGCGGGCTGGCCGGGGAGAGCTGCAACCGCTTCTATCGACCAGTCTTGTCCTGGAATACGAGGCTGTCCTAACGCGGCAGGCCTACCTGCAACGTACTGGCCTGACGGCGGAAGACATTCAGGCGGCATTGGATGACATGATTCGTCTGTGCCATAGGGTTTCTATCCAAATTCGATGGCGGCCCGCAGCCGGTGATCCAGATGACGACCATGTACTCGAGACAGCCTTGAACGGTCGCGCCGACGCCGTCGTGACGTTCAATCACCGCGACATGGCGAAAGCGGGAGAGCGATTTGGCCTACTTATTCTTAGACCTGGTGAATTGCTGAGGAGATTGAGATGACCAACGTGAATCTCCGCCTGCCCGACAGCACCCATGAAGCCGCCGTGAGGAAAGCTAAGCAGGAAGGTGAGTCCCTCAACGCCTTCATTGTGCGGGCGGTAACGGCCCAGTTGGCTTCAACCGGCGAAGCGGACCGCTACTTCGAATTGCGAGCTGGCAGGGCCAAGCCAGGCGCCTTGCTGGAAGTCCTGGGTAAGGTGCGGAACACCCTTCCGCGCGATGGTGACGAGGTGGCATGAGCCCTCGGCTCATCGCCCAAAGAATTCCTTCAGCCGCATCACCGCGCTGTCCAGGATGGCGTCCTGCTTGCTGAAGCAGAAGCGGATGAGGTGCGTGGGCGCCCCTTCCTCATAGAAGGCGCTGACCGGAATGGCGGCCACGCCGGCATCCGTCGTCAGGCGTCGGCAGAAATCGGCGTCGTCCTCGCCCCGGCGCAGGCCGCGCGCGCCGGTGATGTCGGCCACCACGAAATAGGTCCCTTCCGAGGGCAGAACGGGCAGGCCGGCGGAGACTAGGCCCGCAGCCAGACGGTCGCGCTTGGCCTCTAGCGCTGCCGCCAGCAGGCCAAAATAGGCGTCATCCTTGGCCAGGCCATAGGCCACGGCCGCCTGCAGGTTGGGCGGGGTGCTGAAGGTCAGGTACTGGTGCGCCTTGGCCACCGGCTGCAACAGGTCCGGAGCGGCCGTGACGTACCCCACCTTCCATCCCGTCAGCGAGAAGGTCTTGCCGGCGGATCCGATGCGCAGCGTGCGCCCGCGCATGCCGGGGAGGGTCATCAGCGGCACATGCCGGCGGCCGTCGAACACCAAGTGCTCATAGACCTCGTCGCACACGGCCAGGCAATCGTGGGCGATGACCTGGTCCGCCAGCAGCCGCAACTCCTCCGCCGACCAGACCTTGGCCGCCGGGTTCAGGGGGTTGTTCAGCACCACCAGCTTGGTGCGGGGGCTGAAGGCGGCGGCCAGTTCGTCCGGGTCCACGGTCCAGCCTGGCGGCTGCAGGCGCACGAAGCGGGGAATGCCGCCGGCCCGGCGGATGATGGGAACGTAGCTGTCGTAGAGCGGCTGGAACAGCACCACCTCGTCGCCCGGCTCGATCAGACCGAACAGGCAGGCGGCCAACGCCTCAGTCGCGCCGGAGGTCACCATCACCTCGCGCTCCCAATCCACGTCCAGGCCGTAGAAGCGCGCCGCGTGGGCCGCCACGGCCTGGCGCAGGGCCGGCAGGCCCATCATGGGCGGATACTGGTTGTTGCCCTCCAGCAGTGCGCGGGCCGCCACCTGCAGCACATCCTCCGCCCCCCGGTCGTCGGGGAAGCCCTGGCCCAGGTTGATGGCGTTGTGCGCGCCCGCCAGCCGCGACATGGCCTCGAAGATGGTCGTCCCGTATCCCGACAGGATAGCGTTACCCGATCGCACCGACGTTCCTCCCACTCTTCTCCGAGCCGCCTTCGCACGCCCCGCGCCCGGCTCCAGATTCAGCCCATGCGCGATGACCATGGTCCTGGTCAATCAAGGAATGGTCAAGGCGTTGAAAAGACAAAGGGCCGTAGCGTGGCATCCACGCTACGGCCCTTGCCTCGAACTTGGGAACTCAGGTCTTTCAGGCGTTGCCAGCCACGGTCACCGACGCCAGCTCGGCCTGGTCGTTGGCGGCGACGTCGTTGGCGGCGGCCAGCACCTTGGCGGGCACCCGAACCGGGGCGCGGTGGCGATGGCGCCAGGCGTCGAAGCGGCCGAACAGCGGACGCACCAGCCGGGGGGCGTGGTCGCGGGCGCGCACGTAATGGCGGCGGGCCGAGACAGAGCTGCGCAGCACCATCAGGCCGCCCACCGCCAGCAGCGGCGTGGAGACGGGCCCGGGTATGGGCAGCGACAGCACGCCCAGGCCCATGACCAGCCAGCCGGACGCCTGCAGCGCCGGACGGCGCAGGCGGGCGATCTCAACCCTGGGCAAGCTGGCAACGGTCAACATGGGGGATGGTCCCGGCGGAAGGTCGCGGCGTCGGATCGGCCGCGTGGTGAGTGATGACGGGAGATTTGGCCGAAATTGAGATGTAAGCTAGGCCCCCCTGGGGCAATGCCGATTTGTGTGCGTTGCAACCCGATTGGGTAAGCCAACGGCGCGGGCCCCGAAACAGGTCAAACCTAAAAGGAAAAAGGGCGGAACCCAAGGATTCCGCCCTTTTCCCCACGATGCCCCGGGGACCGAAACGACCGCCCCAAACCGCTTTACACCGCCGACGGCGTCCAGCGCAGGACTGGCTTGCGCGCTGCGGCAGTCTCATCCAGACGGCGCCGGGGGGTGTAGCGGGGGGCCGCCAGGAAGTGGGCGGCATCGCCCGCCTTGGCCTTGCCCGCCAGGTGCCGCATGGCGCCGACGAACTGGTCCAGCGTGGCCTTGGACTCGGTCTCCGTCGGCTCGATCAGGAAGGCGCCGTGCACGACCAGAGGGAAATACATGGTCATGGGATGGAAGCCTTCGTCGATCATCGCCTTGGCGAAGTCGAGGGTGGTGACGCCCGTGTCCTTCAGGAAGCGGTCGTCGAACAGGGCCTCATGCATGCAGTAGCCGTCGAACGGCACGCTCATCAGGTCCTGCAACCGCGCCTTCAGGTAGTTGGCGTTCAGCACGGCGTCGCTGGAGGCCTGGCGCAGGCCGTCGGCGCCGTGGCTCATGATATAGGCCAGGGCGCGGACGAACATGCCCATCTGGCCGTGGAAGGCCTTCATGCGGCCGAAGGGCTGGGCGCCCTGCTCCACCTCGCCCTCATGCTCCACCAAGCGGAAGCCGTCGGCCCCGTGCACCACGTAGGGCAGTGGGGCGTAGGGCGCCAGCGCGTCCGACAGGACCACCGGGCCGGAGCCCGGACCGCCACCGCCGTGCGGGGTGGAGAAGGTCTTGTGCAGGTTGATGTGCATGGCGTCCACGCCCAGGTCCGCCGGGCGCACCCGGCCGACGATGGCGTTGTAGTTGGCGCCGTCGCAGTAGAAATAGCCCCCGGCGGCATGCACCGCGTCCGCGATCTCCTTCACCTGGGGCTCGAACAGGCCGCAGGTGTTGGGGTTGGTCAGCATGATGCAGGCGACATCGGGGCCCAGCTTGGCCTTCACCGCCTCGACACTGACGCGGCCGTTGGCCTCGGCCGGGATGGCGTCCACGGTGAAGCCGCAGAAGGCCGCCGTGGCCGGGTTGGTGCCGTGCGCCGATTCCGGCACCAGCACGCGGGTGCGGCCGGCCTCGCCCCGGGCCTGCAGCGCGGCGCGGATGGCCATGAGGCCGCACAGCTCGCCATGGGCGCCGGCGGCGGGCGACATGGCCACGGCCGGCATGCCGGTCAGGGTCTTCAGCCAGTGGGCCAGCTGGTCGATCAGCTCCAAGGCGCCCTGGACGGTGGACTGCGGCTGCATCGGGTGGATGTCGCCGAAGCCCGGCAGGCGCGCCAGCTTCTCGTTCAGGCGGGGGTTGTGCTTCATGGTGCACGAGCCCAGCGGGTACATCGTGCTATCGATGCCCAGGTTCTTCTGACTGAGGCGCGTGTAATGGCGCACCACCGTCGGTTCCGACAGGCCGGGCAGGCCGATGCCCTCACGGGCCTTCAGACCGCCCAGGCGGCTGGCGACGGCCGGGACCGCCTCCAGGTCCACGCCGGTGACGCCGGGGTTATCCAGTTCGAAGATCAGCGGCTCTTCATGCACCAAGGCACGGTTGCCGGTGTAGGTGCCCACGTCGGTGGCCGCCGCCGACTCGACGTCGGGCGTGGTCTTGCGTCCTTGGGTGTTCATCACTGCTTGCCTCCCAGGGCCTGAACGAGGGCGTCCATGTCGTCTTCCGTGGTCGTCTCCGTCACCGCCACCAGCAGCAGGTCGGCGAGGTCCGCCTGACCGGGGTGGAGACGGGAGACGGGCACGCCGGCCAGGATGGGTTCCGCCGCCAGCCTGTCCACCAGGGCGGCGGCATCTCCCGCCACCTGCACGGTGAATTCGTTGAAGAAGCCCTGGTTCAGCACGGACAAGCCGGCCGCGGCCAGCTTGTCCGCCAACTGCACCGCCTTGGCGTGGTTCAACCGCGCCAGGCCGGTGAAGCCCACCTCGCCCAGCAGCGACAGGTGCATGGTGAAGGCCAGCGCGCAGAGGCCGGAGTTGGTGCAGATGTTGGAGGTGGCCTTCTCGCGGCGGATGTGCTGCTCACGCGTGGACAGGGTCAGCACGAAGCCGCGCTTGCCATCCGCGTCCACCGTCTCGCCGCACAGGCGGCCGGGCATCTGGCGCACGAACTTGTCGCGGGTGGCGAACAGGCCCAGGTAGGGCCCGCCGAAGTTCAGGCCGTTGCCGATGCTCTGGCCCTCGGCCACCACGATGTCGGCGCCCATGGAGCCGGGCGACGGCATCAGGCCCAGGCTCACCACCTCGGTCACCACCACGACCAGCAGGGCGCCCTTGGCGTGGCAGGCCTCGGCCAGCGCGGTCAGGTCGGCGACATGGCCGAACAGGGTGGGGTTCTGCACGACGACGCAGGACGTCTTGTCGTCGATGGCCGCCGCCAGGTCCTCGATCCCCTTCGGATCGGCCGGCAGGGTCACCAGGTCCACGCCCAGCACGCCGGTGGTGGTGGCGGTGACGTCGCGATAGTGCGGGTGCAGGCCACCCGACAGCACGGCACGGTTGCGGCGCGTGACGCGGTTGGCCATCAGCACCGCCTCGGCGCAGGCCGTGGCGCCGTCGTACATGGAGGCGTTGGCCACATCCATGCCGGTGATCAGCGCCACCTGGGTTTGGAACTCGAACAGGTATTGCAGGGTGCCTTGCGTCACCTCGGGCTGATAAGGCGTGTAGCTGGTGAGGAACTCACCACGCGTCAGCAGCTGGTCCACCGAGGCCGGGACATGATGGCGATAGGCGCCGGCGCCCAGGAAACTGGGGCAGCTGCCGGCGGGCACGTTGCGGGCGGCCAGTCGCGACAGGGCACGTTCCACCTGCAACTCGCCCTGGTGCGGGGCCAGGCCGGCGATGGGCTGATCCAAGTGGGCCGCCGCCGGGACGTCGCCGAACAGCGCATCCACCGACGGGGCGCCGATGGCCGCCAGCATCTCCTGCCGGTCGGCCTCGGTCAGGGGCAGATAGCGCATCAGTGCTGACCTTCCACGAAGGCGTCGTAGGCGGATTGGTCCATCAGGCCGTCCAGCTGGGCCGGGTTGGCCAGCGTCATCTTGAAGAACCAGCCGGCACCCTGCGGGTCGCTGTTGACCAGGGACGGGTCATCGACCACGGCCTGGTTGCCCTCGACCACCGTGCCGTCGACGGGGGCGAACACCTCGCTGGCGGCCTTCACCGATTCCACCACGGCGGCGTCCTTGCCCTTGGTCAGGGCGCGGCCGGCCTCGGGCACCTCGACGAACACCACGTCGCCCAGCTGGCTCTGGGCGAAGGTGGTGATGCCGACGGTGGCGACGTCGCCGTCGACGCTGATCCACTCATGGTCTTCGGTGAAACGGATGGTCATGGTTCTGCTCCTCGGGGGAAGGCGTTCATCAAGGAAAGGCGGGCATCAAGGAAAGGCGCGCCCGGCGCTGGCCGGGCCGCGCGATGGGGATCAGCCGCGGTAGTAGCGCTGCGGCACGAACGGCAGGCTGGCAACCTTGGCCGGCAGGGCCTTGCCGCGCACGATCAGCGACAGCGGCGTGCCCACCGCGGCGTTGGCGGCGGTGACATAGCCCATGGCGACGGGGGCGTTGGCGCTGGGGCCGAAGCCGCCGGAGGTGACCTCGCCCACCGCCTGGCCGTTGGCGTCCTGGATTTCGGTATGCTCACGCGCCGGCGCCCGGCCCTCGGGCTGGATGCCGACGCGGTAGCGCGCGGCGCCCTCGGCCAGCTGGCGGCGGACGATGGCGTCGCCGGGGTAGCCCCCCTCCTCCCGCCGGCGCTTGGAGATGGCCCAGGTCAGGCCGGCTTCCACGGGCGTGGTGGTGGTGTCGATGTCGTGGCCGTAGAGACAGAGCCCGGCCTCCAGGCGCAGGCTGTCGCGGGCGCCCAGGCCGATGGCCGCCACCTCGGGCTCCGCCAACAGCAGGCGGGCCACATCCTCGGTGCGGTCGGCATCGATGCCGATCTCATACCCGTCCTCGCCGGTGTAGCCGGAGCGGGCGATGGTCACGGGAATACCCTTCAGGCTGGCGGTCACCATGGACATGAAGGGCATGGTAGCGACCTCTGGCAGGAAGCGCGCCAGCACGGTGGCGGCCACGGGACCCTGCAGGGCCAGCAGGCCCCGGTCGTCGCCCAGGTATTCCACCTCGATGCCCGGCAGCCCCGCCGTCAGGTGCGCAATGTCCGGCACCTTGCAGGCGGCGTTCACCACCACGAACAGATGGTCGCCCCGGTTGGCGATCATCAGGTCGTCAAGGATGCCGCCCTGGTCGTTGGTGAAGAAGCTATAGCGAATGCGCCCTTCCTTCAGGGCCTTCAGCTCGCCGGGCACCAGCTTTTCCAGGGCATCGACGACACCGTCGCCACGCAGGATAACCTGGCCCATGTGCGACACGTCGAACAGGCCCGCCTGTTCCCGGGTGTGCAGATGCTCCTTCAGCACGCCCAGGGGGTACTGCACCGGCATGTCATAGCCGGCGAAGGGCACCATCTTGGCGCCCAGCTCGCGGTGCAGGGCGTTCAGGGGAGTAACAAGCAGGGGCGAATCGGTTTCACTGGACATAGGCGCTGGGACTCCCGGCGGACGAGTTCCTCCCGCGCGGACGGATTCCGTGCGGGCTCGCCCCCCTCTGTCCCGGACCCTGAGAGATTCACGGGGTGCCCAAATCCTGTCACCAGGAAGGTCCCGCTTACTCCGTCGGTGGGCTTGTGGCCTCGAACACCGGAAATCCACCCCAATAAGGGTGGCTCAGGCGTTGCTATGAGGCCGGGCCGCTTTCCAGATGCGCTTCTTTCTCGCGGTCCTTTTGCCTGAGAGTTTCCGGGGGCGGTTGCTCCTTCGGCGCCGGTCCAAGCGGGTAGCCCACAGGGGGCCGGTCTCTCCCGCGAGATGTCATCAGCTTCGCGAGCGCACCCTAATCCAACGGGCCCCAAAAAGTAAAGGCGGGCCGCTGCCCCGCGACCCGCCTTCCCCCTGGTGGTTCCCCGGCCCTGGCGCCCCTGCCCGGCCGGCCGAACCTTCACACCGTACTTCCTGCGCTTACTTCCCGGCCGGAACCGGCGGCACCGGCGGCTTGGAATTGAAGCGGATGTTGGCCTCCAGCTGCTCCGGGGACAGCTGGAAGCCCACCAGTACCTCGTAGTAACGGCCGTCGACTTCCGGGCTCAGCGGGATGAACTGGGTCAGCCGCTCCACCGAACCGCCGCTGCCGGTGCTGACATCCAGCGTGACGTTGTAGGTCTGCTTGGTCAGGATCTTGCGGTCGGCATCGGTGACGGCGACGAAATAGGTCAGCGGCAGCGGACCGCCGGTGTAGGCCGGCCCCGTGCTGGCGCCCACGCGCAGCTGCTCGGTCATGGTCACGCCCTTTTCGCTGTACTCGCAGCGGCCCTCGATGTTGGGCATCACGGCGGTGTAGCTCAGCTGGCCGTTGGCGCCGGGCACGCCCACCGACGAAGCGTCGCGCACGATGGCCACGGTCGGGCAACCCGGGCGGTAGCCGACATTCTTGTTGGCGCATGCCGCCAGCGACAGCATGAGAGGCATCCCCAAAAGCAGGGCCAGGCGGCCGCGGGTGCCTTTCCTGGTGGGCGAACCTATATTAGTGTCCGTGTGGATGTTCATTGAAGCGGGGCTCGTCTGGAGTTGGACGCCGGCCGGCGTCGGGGCCCCGCGACAATAGAGAAGCAGCCATACCGGCACAAGACATCGACTGCGCCGTCCCTATATTGAAGGGCGACGAGATTTAACGTAACGGCGCTGGCGATCCACAGACCCGCCGTTTTATGATCCGCCGCCATGATCGGCCCCGTACCCGGGGCTTACCGGAACCGAGTAGACCCAATCACCATGACCAAGCCGACGCTCAACATCCTCCTGGCTTCCCCGCGCGGTTTCTGCGCCGGTGTGGACCGCGCCATCCAGATCGTGGAGGTGGCGTTGCAGCGGTATGGCGCGCCGGTCTATGTGCGGCACGAGATCGTGCACAACCGCTTCGTCGTGCAGGGCCTGGAGGCCAAGGGCGCCATCTTCGTGGAGGAATTGGATGAGGTGCCGGATGGCCGCCCCGTCGTGTTCTCCGCCCACGGCGTGCCCAAGTCCATCCCGGCGGAGGCGGAAAGCCGGCAACTGCTGTATGTCGACGCCACCTGCCCTCTGGTGTCCAAGGTCCATCGCGAGGCGGAACGCCACTTCGCCGACGGCCGCCAGATCATCCTGATCGGCCATGCCGGCCACCCCGAGGTGGTGGGCACCATGGGGCAGCTGCCGCCGGGCGCGGTGCTGCTGGTGGAATCGGAAGAGGATGTGCGCACCGTCCAGGTGGACGACCCGCTGAACCTGGCCTTCGTCACCCAGACCACGCTGTCGGTGGACGACACGGTGCAGATCGTGGCCGCGCTGAAGGCCCGCTTCCCCGCCATCGCCGGGCCGCGCAAGGAAGACATCTGCTACGCCACCACCAACCGCCAGACGGCGGTGAAGGCCATCGCCGAGAAGGCGGACGCCATCCTGGTGCTGGGCGCGCCCAACAGCTCCAACTCCATGCGGCTGGTGGAGGTCGCGGCCAAGCACGGCTGCGTCAATTCCATGCTGGTGCAGCGGGCCACCCAGATCGACTGGTCCATGATGGACAAGGTCAAGGTGCTGGGCATCACCGCCGGCGCCTCGGCCCCGGACATCCTGGTGCAGGAGGTCATCGAGGCCTGCCGTGAGCGCTATGACGTCCAGATCGAGGAAGTCGTGACGGCGGTGGAAAACATCACCTTCAAGCTGCCGCGCGGCTTGGCGGCTGAATAAGTGTTCCTCAGGCGCCGGCGGGCCATCCGGCCCTTGGCTTGTCCTCCGTTTTGAGTCCGCTGCGCTCCCCGAAAACGTCCGGCGGCTGCGGTCGCAGCCTAGGGGCGGTAGTGCGGATGGAGTTCATGGCATGACCGTGCGCGCTCACATCCTGTTCGACACCGCCATCGGCGTTTGCGCGCTGGTATGGGGGCCGGATGGGATCGTGGGTGCCCAATTGCCGGAGGGCGGGCCCGAGCAGGCCGGGGCCCGGCTGGCACGGCGCTTCCCCGGCGCCATGGCGGCAGCGGAGCATGACCTGCCGCCCGTGATCAGCGAGGCCCGGGCCCGCATCCGGGCCCTGATGGCGGGGGAGGCGGTGGACATCGCCGACATTCCCCTCGACCTTGCCGGTCTCGATCCCTTCGCCCTTAAGGTTTATGCCGTGACCCGAGCCATTCCGCGCGGGGAGACACTGACCTACGGCACGGTTGCCGGCCGGATCGGCGCGCCGAAAGAGGCGGCGCGGGCAGTGGGCCAGGCGCTGGGCCACAACCCCATTCCCATCCTGATCCCCTGCCACCGCGTGCTGGCGGCAGGCGGCGGCACCGGCGGCTTTTCCGCCCGGGGCGGCATCGACACCAAGTTCCGCATCCTGGCCATCGAGCAGGCCAGGACGGAGGACGAGCCGCCCAGCCTGTTCGACCAGTTGCCCCTGGCCATCAAACCCCAAGCACTGAAAACGGGGCGCTGAAACCGGGGCCCTGAAGACAGGACGCTGAAAATGGAACCGGCCCCCGCCGCGCTTCCGGGCATCCCTGGCCTATTGGGCCGGGTTCCCGGGGCGGCGGGGGCCGGTCGGGACGGTCCCCCGCGAACCGTCCGATGCCGTCACCGGGCCGATGCGCTTACCAATGGGCGCGGTAGAAGCTGCGGCTGACGTAGATGTCCTCGCGGTCGGCGTATTCGCTGTCCAGCACCAGGGCCAAGACGCCGTAGACCACCAAGGTGGCGCCGAAGAAACAGAACAGGCTCAGCACCGTCAGGATGCGAATGAAGGTCGCCGGCAGGCCGGTGTAGCGCGCCAAGCCGGCGCAGACGCCGAACAGGACGGCGCGGCTGGGGTCCTTGGCCAGGCGATGGCGACGCATGGTGGCGGAAATACGCTGAAAGCTCCTCATAATCCCCTCTCCCGTGTTCATAAGGCGCGAGGTGCGCCGGTGTTCAGTGAAGCCAAGCGCCGGCGGGCGCTGCGGTCGTGCGGGTCGTCTCAAACTTGGCCTTGCGGGCGGGCTTAGCCTTGCGGGTTGGCGCGGGCGGCCACGCGGGCCTTCAGCGCCTCAAGCTCGGCGGTCACCTTGTCGTCGCCCAGGGCGTCGATCTCGGCGGCCAGGCCGCGCGGCTGGCGCCCCATCTCCATGACCTCGGCCTCGCTTTCCAGCAGGTCGATGTCGCGTTGCAGGGTGCCGTAATGGGACAGCGCCTCTTCCAGGCGGTTGTCGTGGATTTGGCTGCGCAAGCGCAGGCGGGCGGTGGCGCTGCGGTGGCGGGCCAGCAGGGCACCTTGGCGGCCGCGGGCATCGGCCAGCTTGGCCTCCAGCCGCGCCACGTCGTCGGCGCCCTTGGCCAGGCTGTCGCTAATGGCCTGGATCTCGCGCCGGATTGGGTCGGCGGCGTCGGCCAGCCGGGCCTTGGCCACCAGGGCGCCCCGGGCCAGATCCTCGCGGCCCTTGGTCACCGCCAGTTCGGCCTTGCGGTCCCATTCCAGCAGCTCGAACTCCACATCGCGGTAGCGGGCCTCCAGCTCCTTGCGGCGGGCCATGGAGCGCACGGCTTCCGCCCGCACCTCCACCAGCGTGTCCTCCATCTCCTGGATGACCAGGCCGATCAGGCGCTCCGGGTCTTCAGCCCGGTCCAACATGGCGTTCAGGTTGGCATCGATGATGTCGCCGAGGCGGGAAAACAGTCCCATGGCAGGCGTCCTTGAAATGAGGCGTTGGTGGCGGACGGGGGCGGTGACGGCGGGCGCTTAGAACAGGCTGGCCTTAAAACGCGCTGAGGATGGCGACCGACAGCAGGGCGGTCACGGCCAGCAGCGGCAGGTGCCGGATGGCGGCGGCCAGGCCCCGGGGGGCGTGGCCGGCGTGGGCGGTGAAGGTCCGGGTAGCGGCGGTCATGGTCAGGTCGGTCATTTCAATCTCCGTGAACGGAAGCTCGGTTGTCTCGGGGGCCGGTCGCCGGTGGCGGTGTCGGCCATGTCCCCTTGAAAGCAACCGCCGTGCCAGTTTCGGAGCGGAATGATAATTCATTGTTTTTGCTATATAAAATTTTCGGACGGCCATAGCGGACGGCAAAGGCGTGACAATTCTCGCCACTAAATCGCCGAACTCGCCACCAGCGCCATCTGTATCCTGGCGACGGGCCCGAAAAGGCGCGGTCCGCCCCGCCGCGACCATTGACCCCAGCCGGGAATCCCGCTACCTCGCAAGGCATGGCCGTCTATACCGAAGTCACCGATGAGGAACTGCGCGCGTTCATCGCCGATTACGCGATCGGCGAGGTGATCTCGTGCAAGGGCATCGCCGAGGGGGTGGAGAACTCCAACTACCTGCTGGTGACGACGGACGGGCCCTACATCCTCACCCTCTATGAAAAGCGGGTGAACCCGGCCGACCTGCCCTTCTTCCTGGGCTTGATGCGCCATCTGGCGGCGCGCGGCATCGTCTGTCCCCAGCCGGTGCCCGGCCGTGATGGCGAGGCCTTGCGCGTGCTGGCCGGCCGGCCGGCGGTGATCGTCACCTTCCTCACCGGCATGTGGCCCCGCCGCATCCTGCCGGAGCATTGCGCGGCCCTGGGCAAGGCCCTGGCCCAGTTGCACCTGGCCGGCGCCGACTACGCCACGCCCCGGCCCAACAGCCTGTCGCTGGACGGCTGGCGCGCCCTGGTGGCGGCGACGGCGGACGGGGCCGACGGCGTGAAGCCCGGCCTGAAGGCGGCTTTGGCGGATGAGCTGGCCGCCCTGGCGGCCCTGTGGCCCGGGCGGGACGGTCGCCCCAGCCTGCCGCAGGGCATCATCCATGCCGACCTGTTCCCGGATAACGTCTTCTTCCGGGACGGCGCCCTGTCCGGCCTGATCGATTTCTATTTCGCCTGCAGCGACATGCTGGCCTACGACCTGGCCATCTGCCTGAACGCCTGGTGTTTCGAGCCGGACGGCGCCTTCAACGTCACCAAGTCGCGCCTGCTGCTGGCCAATTACGCCAAAGTGCGGCCGCTGACGGCGGCGGAGGTGGCGGCCCTGCCCCTGCTGGCGCGGGGCAGCGCCCTGCGCTTCCTGCTGACCCGGCTATATGACTGGGTGAACACACCCGCCGGCGCGCTGGTGAAACGCAAGGACCCGCTGGAATACCTGCACAAGCTGCGCTTCCACCAGCAGGCCCGTGGCCTGGCCGACTACGGCTTGGCGCCGGAGGAACTGACGTGACCGACACCCCCGCCCACCCGAAGGTTCCCAGCCCGCGTGTGGAGATCTTCACCGACGGTGCCTGCAGCGGCAACCCCGGCCCTGGCGGCTGGGGCGCCATCCTGCGCTGGAATGGCACGGAGCGGGAGCTGAAGGGCGGGGAGCCCGACACCACCAACAACCGCATGGAACTGATGGCCGCCATCCAGGCGCTGGAAACGCTGAAGCGGCCGGTGAAGGTGGACCTGCACACCGACAGCCAGTACCTGCGCGACGGCATCACCAAGTGGATCCACGGCTGGCGGGCCAAGGGCTGGCTGACCGCCGACAAGAAGCCGGTGAAGAACGTGGATCTGTGGCAGCGGCTGTCCGCCCAGGCCGACAGGCACGAAGTGGTGTTCCACTGGGTGCGCGGCCATGCTGGCCATCCCGAGAACGAACGCGCCGACCAGCTGGCACGCGAGGGCCTGGCGGAGGCCAGGGCAAGATAGTTCGGTCGCCTCGAGCGCCGGCCCTGGGCGGCACGTCATGAAGAAGGCCCGCGCGGGTTGGGGAACCGGCGCGGGCCTTCTGGCGTTATCGTGCTGGTTTTACAAGTTCTTCAGCACCGCCTCGGCGCTGGACACCTCGAAAGCGCCCGGCTTTTCAACGTCCACCCGGGTCACGACGCCGTCATCGATGACCAGGGCGAAACGCTGGCTGCGGTGGCCCAGGTTGTAGGCGGTGCCGTCCATGGTGAGTCCGAGTTCACGGGTCAGCGTGCCGTTGCCGTCGGGCAGCATGAACACCGTGTCGCCCACGTCGTTGGCCTTGGCCCAGGCCTGCATTACGAAGGCATCGTTGACCGCGAGGCAGATGATGGCGTCGACGCCCTTGGCCTTCAGGGCCTCGGCGTTCTGGATGAAGCCGGGCAGGTGCTTGGCGGAGCAGGTGGGGGTGAAAGCGCCGGGCACGGCGAAGAGGACGACCTTCTTGCCCTTCAGCAGGGCGTCGGTGCTGGTCTCCTGCATGCCGGCTTCGGTCAGGTGCTTGACCGAAACGCTGGGGAAGGTATCGCCAACCTGGATGGTCATGGACTGGAACTCCCGTTGATGTTTGGCCTGGGATGTTTGGCCTGGAGCGTAAATGCCGGAGGTGCTGGATGGTTCAGGCCCTGTGGTTCTATGTCCCACCGGGCGGTATGGGCAAGGGAAACGGGTATCCACCCCTTGTCAGCCGGCGCCCGCGCGCAATATGACCAGAATAGGGATGTTTCCCCGCCCCCACGGGGGCGACGGAGCGATACGGCCATGCTACGCTGAAGGCATGGACAGGCAGTATGACAGCGTCGGCCACAGGGGCCGGCCCCGGTGGTCGCCCCTGGCGAAGGACCGGGTGACAAGGGAAGGCGCCGCCCATGAAGGACACCACCATCCGACGTTTCCTGACCGGGCAACTGCTGGTCGCCATGCCCGCCATGCCGGACGAGCGCTTCGCCCGTACCGTGATCTATGTCTGCGCCCATACCGACGACGGCGCCATGGGCCTGGTGATCAACCGGCTGTTCGACGGCATCGACGCCGGTGGCCTGCTGGAGCAGTTGGGCATCGACGGCGGTGATCCGGACGACCGGCTGCGCGTCCATTTCGGCGGGCCGGTGGAACCGGGCCGGGGCTTCGTGCTGCACAGCACCGATTATCAGCGCGAAGGGACGCTGCGGGTGGAGGATGAGGTGGCGCTGACCGCCACGGTCGACATCCTGCGCGCCATCACGGAAGGGCGCGGCCCCCGCCAGTGCTTGCTGGCCCTGGGCTACGCCGGCTGGGCGGCGGGGCAACTGGACCAGGAGATGCAGGCCAATGGCTGGCTGCACGTGCCGGCCGACGCCACCCTGCTGTTCGATGACGACATGGACACCAAGTGGGAACGGGCCATCGCCAAGCTGGGCGTCAGCCTGCCCATGCTGTCGGCCGAGGTGGGGCACGCCTGACGGCGCCCTTCATGCCTTGGGGCCGCCATCTTCACACCGCAGGATGGCCGGCATGACCTCGTTAGCCCTATCCCGTTGCGCACGCGCGACCACACTCTCAATGACGGTGCTGGTCCTTCCGCTGTCCGGCCACGCGGCTGAAGCCCCACAGCACCTGCGCCTGGGCTACGATGTCTATGTCGGCGGGCTGAAGATGGGGCGCATGACGCTGGAGACGGAGATCAAGGGCGAGGACTACCGCGTCACCGTGGCGGCAGAGGCCGGCGACATGCTGGCCCGTCTCATCAAGTGGTCCTATACCGCCGAGGCGGACGGGCACTTCGGCGGCGTCAACGGCGTCGCACCGCGCCACTTCCACAGCCTGCGCACCCTGCGGGACAAGAGCTGGGACGCGACGCTGAGCTATGCCGCCCCCTATGGCACACGCGACACGGCCGTGACCTTCACCCAGACGCCACCGCCCTCGCCCGACGACGCCACCGCCGTACCGGCGGACCAGCGCCCCGGCACCGTCGACCTGCTGAGCGCCGCCGTCGCCATCAGCCGCCATGCCGAGGGCGGCGACTGCGCCAGCCGCCTGCCCGTCTATGACGGCCGTCGCCGCTATGACGTGCTGATGGAAAGCCGGCCCCGCCGCCATATCGAAAAGTCGGACTATACGGTGTTCGACGGCGACGCCATCGGCTGTCACGTCGCCATCCTGCCGGTGGCGGGCTTCCAGCCGGCTGGGCGGGGCAGCCAGAACTTCTGGACCGCGGCGCCGGACGGCAAGCCGCGCGGCTTTGACCTGTGGATCGGCCGGCCGGTAGCAGGGGGCCCGGTGGTACCGGTGCGGCTGGAGGCGGGGGAACTGTTCTTCACCCACGTCATCGGCCATTTGGCCCAGGTTGACGTCTTGCCGCCATCGCCCTGAATCTCCTCCGTCAGGCGCGCCTGAGTCGGTCCTGCCCCCTTTCCCTTCCCGTGCAGGCGTCCCCTTTTCCAGCCCTGACCAGATGGTCAGGATAGGCCGAATGGGCGTCCCATCGGCCGCATGGACGCCCCGGCGCACATTTTGGTCTTAGATGACTGAAAACGTTTACGGCTTGGCAACCGTTCAGGGATTATATGAAACAAGGATGCGGGTGTACGATCGCAGGGGATCGTCTCCGCCACCGCGGTTGCCTCCACCCCTTTTTCAACACCACCTTTTGCGACAAGGTTCCGCCCGCTGTCCCACGCCGCCCCCCTTCTCGTTTCGGATCAACCAGCCATGGGCTGCGAGGCCGCCGAACGCCAGTACGCCGCCATTCCCGTCCGGGTGCAGGACGGGCAGCTGCAGGTGATGCTGATCACCTCGCGGGAGACGCGGCGCTGGGTGGTGCCCAAGGGCTGGCCGGAGAAGAAGCTGAACGCCCGCGGCGTCGCGGCGAACGAGGCGTTCGAAGAGGCGGGACTGGTCGGCACCATCCACAAGAAGCCGCTGGGCACCTTCCACTATTACAAGATCATGCCCACGGGCAAGCGCCTGCCCTGCGCCGTCGATGCCTATCTGTTCGAGGTGGAGCGGGAACTGGAGGACTGGCCGGAGAAAGGCCAGCGCGAACGCCGTTGGGTCAGCCCCTCGCAGGCGGCCCTGATGGTGGCCGAGGGCGGCCTGGTCAGCATCCTGCTGTCGCTGGCCAGCGTGGCGGTTAGCGACGAGGGCTGAGGTCCGGCCGCCCGAGTCTCGACCGCGCCTCGTTTTCATGCCTTGGGGCGTTCCTCTCCTTCGAACCGATGCGCTACACTTGTATTTTCACTTCCTGATGCACCGCTGACAGCCGGCGGCTCATAGCTCCACGCATTTAAATTTGCAAAAATGAATTAACAAATTAGCCGTTTGCTATATCGTCTCAGCCAAAACGTATAAGAGATGGGCTTTGAATCGATATGCCTGTTCCAGGTCACATTAACCTGAGTTCCACCGCGCGCCGACGAGCGCCAATTGCGTGCGCGCACCGGACTTATTTATGCCCGGTGCCGCCGGGTTAAGCCCCGCATTCCTCCGCAATCCATCTCCCCACCAGCGCGCATCCCGCCGCTGGGCCGATTCTTGACACTGAATTCATGTTTTCAGGAGCCTTTGCCGCCATGCGTACCGCCATCCCGACCCGTTCCAAAGCCCTTCTGCTCGGCGCTTCCGTCCTGGCGCTCGCCACCTCATGGCAACACCCGGCGCAGGCGGACATCAACGTTACGGGCACGTCTGCGGCCGTGACCATCACCTCGGGCAATCTGGCGAACAGCGGCACCATCAGCAGCAGCACGTTCATCGCGGCGGTCAACGCATCCGGCTCCGTGGGGACGATCGCCAACACCGGCACCATCAAATTGGTCGGCCCCTATGTCGGGCTGTCCGGCATTGGCATGACGATCCAGGGCGCGACGATCGCTGGCACCTATCAGCCCGCCACGATCGGCCTGCTGAGTAACGGCGCGGGCGCCACCATCCTGGGGGGTGCTTCCGGCATCCGGATCGACGGCGCCACGATCGGTACCATCGCGAACAGCGGCACCATCAAGACCTCTCCCTCCTACGGCTCGGGCGCGGCCATCAGCGGCGCGGCTCAGCTCTGGGCTGGTTCGGGCCTGCAGACCGTCACCATCGACACGTTGACCAACAATGCCGGCGGCGTGATCGGCGGCGGTATGGACTTCGCCGGCAGCACGATAGGCACCTTGGTCAACTCGGGCCTGATTATGGGGCAAGGCAGTTCTGGCGGCACCGCGATGATCGTTGGCAGCGCCACACTTTATTCGTCTTCGTTCAGTGGATCGATCTACACGTCACAGACGGTCGTGGCCCCCGGGGAAATCAGCACCATCATGAACAATGCCGGCGGCACCATCGCCGGCGACATTTTGGTCCGTGGGGGTAGCAGCACGATCGGAATTATCGACAATGCCGGCCTGATCACCGGCTCCATCACGGGGACGACGGCATCCATCGGCAGCCTTCACAATGAGGTCGGCGGCAGCTTGGCGGGTGTCACGCTCACCGGCAGCAGCATCGGCAGCTTCGTTAACAGCGGTACCATCGCCCCCGCCCCCAACAGCTATGTTTACGGCGGTGCTGTCAATCTGGGCGCGAGCAACGTTTACACTTGGTCCGGCACGACCATAACGCGCGGCACTATCGGAGCAATCGACAACCAGGCCGGCGCCACCATCGCCGGGGGCTTGTATGCGCAAGGGGCGACTGTCGGAACGTTCACCAACGCTGGTGGCATTGGTGGGGGCGTCAATCTCGGCGCCGCCACTATTTACGGCTCCAACACAACCGTCCTGCCCAGCAGCATCGGCACCATCAGCAACCAGGCCGGTGGCACCATCACGGGAGGCTTGGCCGCCACGGCGTCCTCCATCGGCACTTTCAACAACGCCGGCCTGATCAGCGGCGGCGTCAACCTGGGCGCCGCAAGCTCCTACACCTATTCCAGCAGCGGCACGGGCTATAGCTATATCTACGGCGCGGTGACCTCCACCATCGGCCAGTTGACCAACGCGGCCGGCGCCACGATCACCGGCGGCAGCGGCTTGTCGGCCATCGGTGCTTCCATCGGCACGCTCACCAACGCCGGCGTGATTCAGGGCAGCGTGAATCTCGGCGCGGCCAGCACCTCAACCTATAGCTCCAACGGGACAACGTATAGCAGTACGTATTCCAGTGTAGCATCCACCATCGGCACGCTGATCAACACGGCGAACGCCAGCATCACGGGTGGCGTCTACATCACCGGTACGGTGGGAACATTCGACAATGCGGGCCTGATCACCGGATCCATCACAGGGACGCAAGTATCCGTCGGCAGCCTCCGCAATGAGGTTGGTGGCAGCTTGGCGGGCGTCACGCTTACCGGCGGCGGCATCGGCAGCTTCGTTAACAGCGGCACCATCGCACCCGCACCCAACAGCTATGTTTATAATGGTGCCGTCAATCTGGGCGCGAGCAGCGTCTACAACGGGTCCACCACAACCGTCGTGGCCGGCAGCATCGGCACCATCGACAACCAAGCCGGCGCCACCATCGCCGGGGGCTTGTATGCGCAAGGGGTGACCATCGGAACGTTCACCAACGCCGGCGGCATCGGTGGGGGCGTCAATCTCGGTGCCTACAACAACTACGGGTCCAGTACGACCATTTTGCCCAGCAACATCGGCACCATCAACAACCAGGCCGGTGGCACCATCACGGGAGGCTTGGCCGCCACAGCGTCCTCCATCGGCGCCTTCAACAACGCCGGCCTGATCAGCGGCGGCGTCAACCTGGGCGCCGCAAGCTCCTACACCTATTCCAGCAGCGGCACGGGCTATAGCTATATCTACGGCGCGGTGACCTCCACCATCGGCCAGTTGACCAACGCGGCCGGCGCCACGATCACCGGCGGCAGTGGCCTGACGGCGACCGGCGCCTCCATAGGCACCCTTACCAACGCCGGCATGATCCAGGGCAGCGTGAATCTCGGCGGCGCCAGCACTTCCACCTTCAGTTCCAACGGGACGACGTACAGCAGCACGTATTCCAGCGTGGACTCCACCATCGGCACGCTGATCAACACGGCGAACGCCAGCATCACGGGTGGCGTCTACATCGGCGGCACGGTGGGAACGTTCGACAATGCCGGCATGATCGGCTCCATCGGCACCTACACCTACAACTCCTATGGCCTGAGCTTTGGCAGCAACTCCAAGGCCAGCGTCATCACGAACGAGGCCGGTGCCTCCCTCTCCGGTTTTGTCGGTCTAGGCCTGAGCGGTACGGACGTCGGAACGCTGAGCAACAGCGGCCTCATCCAGAGCCTGAACAACGCCGCCATCACCGGCGGCCTCAAGTCTTCTTACAACTCCGTGACGTCAAGCTATGAGTATTCGGCGGCCAGTATCGGCACTCTGTCGAATTCGGCCGGCGGCACCATTCAGGGTTATTACGGCGGCATCCAGTATCAGGGCACCATCGGCACGCTGATCAATGACGGCCTGATCGCCGCCACACAAGGCGGCAGCGGCATCTCAATCGCCGGGAACGGTGCCAGTGCGGGGATCGGCACGCTGATCAATGGCGTTCACGGCACTATCAGCGGCCTTTATTACTCGGGCGCCATTGCCGTTGCCGGAGCCACCATCGTGGGTCTGCAGAATGATGGTTTGGTAAGCGGCGGCACCTACGCCAACGCCATCTTGGTCTCCGGAAACTCATTTTACACGTACGACACTGTTCACGGCACCTATGGGACCACCTCCATCTCCGGACAGATCAACACCCTGACCAACAGCGCCTCCGGAACGATTACCGGCGCCACCGGGGTCCACGTGTCAGGAACCGGCCGTATCGGCACGCTCAGCAACGATGGGCTGATTCAAGGCTCCGCCAGTGGCGGCATCAAGATTGAGAGTTTCTATTCTGATAGCGGCCCCGTCACACCGGCTCTGGATACTCTGGTCAACGGGGTCACGGGCACCATTGCCGGGGGCTACGCGGGCGTCTTTGTCTCGTCGGGAACGCTGTCCACCTTGGTGAACCGCGGCTTGGTCACGGGCACGCAAGGGGCGATCGTGGCCAGCAACTTCGGGTCCTACTCCACCATCGCGCCCTCCATTGGCCAAATCACCAATCTCGGAACCCTGACCGCCACCGGCTCTACGCTAGCCTCCGTGATTTCGGGGACGGCCGCCATCTTAAGCGGTGTCGACGTCGGCACCCTTTCCAATAGCGGCCTGATTTCCGGGGCGATGGCCCTCTACGCGTTGAGCACGACGCTGAACAACAGCGTGGCGGTAGGCAGTGTCGGCCTGGTCGATAATCTGGCGGGCGGCTCCCTCATCGGCATGGGCTCTCAAGCGGCCGTCCTGCTTAACGCGCCGGTCGATACCCTGCGGAACGCTGGGCTGATCGCCGACCAGGGCACATCCACCCTCGCCTCCGCGGTCGCCGTGCTTAGCGGGACTCTTGGCACCCTGCTCAACCTGGCGGCTGGCACCATCGCCGCGCCGGGCGCCGCCCTGCAGGTCTCGGGCACCATCCGCGCCGTGGACAACGAAGGCATGATCCAGGGTGGCACCGCTGCGGTCAGCCTGAACCAAACTTCCAACTATTCCAGTACCACGGCCGCCCATTCTGG
Organism: Nitrospirillum bahiense; assembly: GCF_007828025.1. Classification (NCBI taxonomy): domain Bacteria; kingdom Pseudomonadati; phylum Pseudomonadota; class Alphaproteobacteria; order Rhodospirillales; family Azospirillaceae; genus Nitrospirillum; species Nitrospirillum bahiense. The sequence continues at coordinate 42,031 of NZ_VITO01000007.1, read as the reverse complement.
CAGCATTGGGACGCTCAGCAACAGCGGCGCCCTTAATGGTGGCCTGAATGGCGTTCAGGTGGCGGGCCGGATCGACGCACTGGCCAATAGCGGCACCATCACGGGTGGCACGGTTGCCGGCGTCCAGAACGTCGGCTCGGTTAAGTCTTCCACCATCACCTATAACTATCTGCCCAACAGCTTTAACTGGAACTACATCACCATCAGCACGGTGACCAGCCAAAGCGGCACCATCGCGGCGGTAACCAACCAAGGGGTGCTCAGCGGCGGCCAAAGCGGCATCATCAACGGCGTAACGGGGACGAGCACTCTTTCCACGGTGACATCCTCCCTCTTTCAGGGCCCACAGACGGTGACCAGTTCGGTGGTCAGCACCACCGGCCCCGTCGGTGGCACCATCGGCACGCTGATGAACAGCGGCACCATCCTGGGCACGACGGTCGCCGGTATCGACAATGGCGCCGCCAACGCCGTCATCGGCACCCTGGTCAACAGCGGCCTGATCCAGGGCGGCCAGACGGGCATCATCAACGCCGGCACCATCGGCACCCTGACCAACAGCGGCACCATCACCGGCGCCATGGCGGCCATCCGCGACAGCGGCGCGCTGGGCCCGGTCACCAACACCGGCGTCATCGCCGGCGACATCGTCCACACCGCCGCATCCGACCTGTCCATCACCGGCGGCAGCGGCACGGTGTTCGGCACCCTGACGGGCGTCAACGGCGCCCATGGCACCCTGGCCAGCACGGCCGGCAATGTGACGCTGGCCGGCAACCTCGTGCTGAACGACAGCGTCAGCATCACCGGCCACACCTTGGTGGAGAATGGCGGCAGCCTTGTGCTGGCGGCCCCCACCACCATCACCGGCAACTATGCCCAGGCGGGCGGCACGCTGACGGCCTTGGAGGCCGGCGGCACCGTGGGCGGGCTGCAGGTCAGCGGCAGCGCCAGCATCAGCGGCGCCACCGTGGTGCTGACCTCGCAATACGCCTACGGCCTGACCAGCGGCGCCAGCTACACCATCGTGGCGGCCGGCGACGCCGCGTCCAGCTATGCCAGCGTGACCGCGCTGGCCCCGGGCTACGATTCCACCACCGTCACCAGCACGGTGGTGGGCGGCCAGACCGACCTGATCATCAGCGTGGGCCACAGCAGCCTGTCGGCCGGCGGTACGGCCACCATCGCCGGCGGCGACGGGACCCTAGACCAGATGACGGGTGGCACCCTGGCCATTACCGGCGGCACGCCCACGGTGGGGTCCATCGCCGGCGGCACGCTGACCCAGACCAGCGGTTCGGCCAGCCTGGGCATCGTCACGGGCGGAACCATCACGCTGGCCGGTGGCGGCGCCACCCTGGGCACCATCGCCGGCGGCACGCTGACCCAGACCAGCGGTTCGGTCAGCCTGGGCACCGTCACGGGCGGCACACTGACCCAGACCAGCGGTTCGGCCAGCCTGGGCACCGTCACGGGCGGAACCATCACGCTGGCCGGTGGCGGCGCCACCCTAGGCACCATCAGCGGCGGCACACTGACCCAAGGCGCCGGGTCCACCATCGCCGGCACCACGGCGGTGCAGGTCCAGGGCGGCAGCCTGAACCTGGGCGGCACGGTTCAAGCACCCCTGGCCGTCACCGGCGGCCTGGTGGCGTTGAACGGCAGCGCCTCCGGCCCCGTCACCGTGGGCAGCGGCGGCACCCTGCGCGGGTCCGGCGTCATCACCGGGGCGGCCACCGTGGCCGGGGTGCTGCGCCCCGGCAATTCGCCCGGCACGCTGACCTTCACCGATGGGCTGACGCAAGCGGCGAAGTCGGTGCTGTCCATCGACATCGACGGCACGGGCACCGGCAAGGGCGCCGGCAACTACTCCCGCGTCCTGGTGACGGGCGGCAGCTACGTCATCGGCTCCGGCGCCGTGCTGCAGCCCAACCTGCGCGGCATGACGGGCAGCGCCAGCAACACCTACACCCCGGGCCTGGGCACGGACTTCAATATCGTCCAAGCGGCGGGTGGCGTCTCCGGCACCTTCGCCGGCATCACCCAACCCAGCAGCGGGCTGCTGGCCGGCACGCAGTTCACGGCGCTGTACGGCAGCAACGCCGTCGACCTGTACGTCACCCCCACCTACGGCAACTTGGCCAGCCTGGGGGCCAGCGCCAACCAGCAGACCATGGGCCGCGTCGTGGCGGGCCTGAGCAGCACCGGCAACGCCGACCTCAACACCGTGCTGAAGGCCCTCTACGGCCTGCCCACGGTGGGGGCGTCGCTGGATGCCCTGGCCCAGATCGGCGGCAGCAGCCAGGCGAACATCGTCGCCTACAGCCTGAACCGGGGCCTGGCCGCCACCCAGGTGCTGGGCCAGCGCCTGGCCGCGGTGCGCGATGGCGTGGCGGGCGGCATGCAGGGCACGATGCAGGCGCAGCTGGTCGGCCGCACGCTGTACACCAGCATGGCCAGCAGCGGTGACGCCCTGCCGGTGGAGGATGAGCGCGGTGTGGCCGCCGGCTCGGCGCCGGAGGAGGGCTGGCACTTCTGGGCCCAGGGCCTGGGGGCGTTTACCCGGGTGGACAGCGACGGCAACGCCGCCGGCGGGCATAGCAACACCGGCGGCGGCCTGTTCGGCGGCGACCGCACGGTGGCGCCGGGCGTGACCCTGGGCCTGGCCGGCGTGCTACTACAGAGCACCTCGGGCGGGTCCAATGAGACCAGCAGCTACGGCCTGTCGGCCTACGGCAACGTGGATCTCGGCGACGGCCTCTTCGTCACCGGCAACGCCGGCTACACCTACGACCAGTACGACACCGCGCGGACCATGGGCTTCGGCGGCCTCAGCCGCACGGCCTTCGGCCACACCAAGGGTGACGAGCTGAGCGCCGGTGTCACGGCCGGCTATCGGGTGCGGGTGTCCAACCTGACCTTGGAGCCGCAGGCCGGCATCCAGTGGCTGAAGGTGGGCCGCGACGGCTTCACCGAGACGGGCGCCGGCGCCTTGAACCTGGTGCTGCAGGACCTGGACGCCACGGCCCTGCAGAGCAGCCTGGGCGGCCGCGCCTCGGCCAGCTGGAAGACGGATGGCGGCACGGTGATCACCCCGGCGCTGCGGGCGGCCTGGCTGCACGACTTCCGCGACCGGGCCCTAACCAGCCAGGCTGCCCTGGCGGGCACCACCTTCGCCGTGACCGGCCCCGACACCGGCGCCAACGCGCTGGGCATCGGCGGCGGGCTGACCCTGCAGGAAGGCAACAACCTGAACCTCTACGCCAACTACGACGGCACGCTCCGCCGGCATGAGACCGACCACGTCTTCACCGCCGGCTTCCGCCTCAGCTGGTAAGACGGGTCCCAGGCTCACATGTGACAACGGCCCGGGTGACATCCACCCGGGCCGTTGCCATATCCTGGGGGCACAATGGCGAGGGAAACAGGCATGAGCGAGGCGTTCGTCTGCAGTGTTTGCGGCCAGACTCACGAGGGTCTGCCCACCCAGTGGGCCTGGAAGCTGCCTGACGCGGTCTGGGCCATTCCCGAGGGCGACCGCGAGAGCGCCGCCGATTTCACCGAGGACGTCTGCGCCTACGACGGGCGCTTCTTCATCCGCTGCGTCCTGCCCATCCCCTTCACCCACCAGGCGGACTTCTTCGGCTGGGGCGTGTGGGCGGAGGTGGGGCGGTCCACCTTCCTGCGCTATCTGGATTTATACGAGACGGACGGCAGTACGGAACCGCCGCTGCCCGGCACGCTGGCCAACGTCATCGACCTCTACGGCGCGCCACAGGGACATCCGGTGCTGATCCAGTTCGGTACCGCCAGCGAGCGGCCCATGCTGCGCCTGACCAACGACGACATATCGCCGCTGGCGCGGGAACAGCGGGCGGGCATGGGCGCCGACCGCCACCATGAGATCCTGAAGGCGCTGGGGGCCCTCTGACTGGGCCTCTGACTGGAAAGTGCTAACCGCGCCAGTCGTCGCGCAGGATGCCGTACAGCACATGGTCGGCCCAGCGGCCGTCGATGCGCAGATAGCCCCGGGCATAGCCCTCGCGCACGAAGCCCACCTTTTCCAGCAGGCCCTGGCTGGGCTGGTTGGTGGGCAGGCAGGCGGCCTCCACCCGGTGCAGGCCCAGCTGGCCGAAGGCGAAGCCCAGGCTGGCCTTGGCTGCCTCGCTGGTATAGCCACGCCGGGCGTAGGGCTTGCCCACCCAATAGCCCATGGTGGCCATCTGGGCCACGCCCCGGCGCACATTGGACAGGCCGATGCCGCCCACCAGCCGGTCGCTGGAGCGCTCGAAGATCAGGAAGCTGTAGGCTTCGTCATTGCGCCATTCCGCCGTGTGCCGGCGCACCCGCCGCAGGAAGGAGGAGCGCAACAGGGCGTCCGCCGGCCAAGTGGGTTCCCACGGGGCCAGAAAGTCCCGGCTGCGCTCGCGCAGGTCGGCCCATTCCCGCCAATCCTTGACCTGGGCCGGGCGCAGGTAGACCTGCGGCCCGTCCAGGCGGATGGCCGGTGTGCTCAGGATATCGGCATGTAACAGCCGTATCACCGCCGCAAGCCCCTCCCTACCCCCATCACCGCCGCCCCATCCTTACCGGCTTCAATGGCCCAGCCGGGCCCGGATGCGGTCATACGATTCCAAGCCGGCGAGCGGCCCCAGGGCCGTCACCACCGGCTCACTCTCCAACAGCCGGCGGGCGCACCGTTCCACAGCGTCCACGTCCACCGCGTTCACCCGGGCCAGCATCTCCGCCACCGGGATGGGGCGGCCGTGGATCAGCATCTGCTGCCCCACCTGCTCGCACCGCGCCATGCTGCTTTCCAGGGCCATGACCAAGCTGGACTTCAGCTGGGCGCGGGCGCGCGCCACCTCATCCTCGCGGATGCTGCCCACCAGGTTGGCGACCTCGCCACAGACCACGGGCACCAGTTCCGCCACCTGTTCCGGTCCCGTGCCGGCATAGATGCCGAACAGGCCCGCCTCGGCGAAATGGCTGGCGAAGCTGTAGATGCTGTAGACCAGCCCGCGCTTCTCCCGCACCTCCTGGAACAAGCGGGACGACATGCCGCCGCCCAGGAGGGTGGACAGCACCTGCGTCGCGTAGTTGTCCTCGTGATGGACACCCACCGCCTCGAATCCCAGCACGACGTGGGTCTGTTCCAGGTCGCGCTCGTCCCGGAAATCGCCGCCGCGATAGCTGGCCTTTTCGTGCGTCCAGTCCCGATGCTCCGGCAGGGCGCCGAACATCCCGGCCGCCATGTCCACCATGCGGGCATGCTCAATTCGGCCGGACGCCGCCACCACCATGGCCGGGCCGGAATAATGACCCTGCACATAGGCGTTCAGATCATCGCGGCTGAGCCTCTCCACGATCTCCGGCAAGCCCAGCACCGGGCGGCCCAGCGCCTGGCCGGGAAAGGCCGTCGCCTGGAAATGGTCGAAGATGATGTCGTCGGGCGTATCCTCGGCCTGGCCGATCTCCTGCAGGACGACCGTGCGCTCCTTGGCCAACTCGTCGGCATCCAGGCTGGCGTGCTGCACCATGTCCGCCACGATGTCCAGGGCCAGGCCCGCATCCTCCTTCAGCACCTTGCCGTAATAGGCCGTGTGCTCCCGCGTGGTGTAGGCGTTCAGGTGGCCGCCCACATCCTCGATCTGCTGGCTGATCTGATAGGCGTCGCGCTTGGGCGTGCCCTTGAACAGCATGTGCTCCACCAGGTGGGCAACGCCGTTGACCTCGGGCGCCTCGTCCCGCGTGCCGACGCCGACCCAGACGCCCAGCGACACCGTCTCCACCCCGGTCATGCTGTCGGTGACGACACGCAGGCCGTTGTCCAGCGTGGTGACCTGGATTCCGCTTCCGTCGCTCATTGGGCGGCTCCCGTGACGCGGGATTTGGAGCGCACGAAGGCTTTCACCGCCTCGACGTCGTTGGGCAGGACGGTCACGCGCTCCTCCCGTTCATAAAGGTCGGCCAGATGGCGGGGCAGCGGCGGGTGCACGCCGGTGGCCGCCTTGACCGCGTCCGGGAACTTGGCCGGATGGGCGCAGGCCAGCGACACCAGCGGTACCTCGGCCGGCACGGTGCCGGCGGCGCGGGCCTGGGCGGCGGCATGCACGCCCACCGCCGTGTGCGGGTCCAGCAGATAGCCCGTGGTCTCGAACACCCGGCGCATGGTTTCCGCCGTCTCATGCTCACCGGCGCGGAAGCCGTCGAACAGGCCCCGCGCCTCGGCCAGCTGGCGCTCGTCCACCGTGAAGCGGCCGCTGGCGGCGAAGCCGTCCATCACGCCCGTGACGGCGGCACCGTCGCGGCCCAGCAGATCGAACAGCAGGCGTTCGAAGTTGCTGGACACCTGGATGTCCATGCTGGGGCTGATGGTGGGGACCACACCATTGGTGGCCATGGTGCCGGACTGGAAGAAGCGGGTCAGGATGTCGTTGCTGTTGGTGCCCACAACCAGGCGCTGGATGGGCAGACCGAGGGCCCGGGCGCCATAGGCGGCATAGACGTTGCCGAAGTTGCCGGTGGGAACGGAGAAGGCCACCGGCCGGTCCGGCGCGCCCAGGGCCACGCCGGCCGCCAAGTAGTACACCACCTGGGCCAGGATGCGGGCCCAATTGATGGAGTTGACGGCGGAGATGTTCAGCTCATCCCGGTAGGCCTGGTCATTGAACAGGGCCTTCACGATGGCCTGGCAGTCGTCGAAGGTCCCTTCCAACGCCACATTGTGCACGTTGGGCGACAGGACCGTGGTCATCTGCCGGCGCTGCACCTCGGACGTGCGGCCCTTGGGGTGCAGGATGACGATGTCTACCAGCTCACGGTCCCGGCAGGCCTCGATGGCGGCGGAACCGGTGTCGCCCGAGGTGGCGCCTACGACGGTGATACGACGGCCGCGCTTGGCCAGCACATGGTCGAACAGGCGGCCCAGCAGCTGCAGCGCCACGTCCTTGAAGGCCAGGGTGGGGCCGTGGAACAGTTCCAGCACCCAATCCCCCTGCCCCAGCTGGGTCAGCGGGGTGACGGCGGCGTGGGCGAAGCTGCCGTAGGCGTCATGCACCAGGGCGCGCAGCTCATCCTGGGAGATGGCGCCGCCCATGAAGGGGGTCATCACGCGGGTGGCCAGCTCGCCATAGCTGAGGCCGCGCAGGGCGCGCAAGGCGCTGGCGTCGAAGGCCGGCCAGGCCGCCGGCACATACAGTCCGCCGTCACGGGCCAAGCCCGCCAGTAGCGCATCCTCAAAGCCCAAGGCCGGCGCCCGGCCCCGCGTGCTGATATAATCCACCCTAGGCATCCATCCCTTGGCTTAACTTGAACCCCTACAGTAGCCAGTGGCGCCAAGGTCCCGCAAGCCCGCCGGCCTCCCATGGAAACATGGGTGATTCGCACGGGAAGACCAGCGGCGTGTCAAGGCCCCGGCGCGGGGTTCCAGGACATCCAATTTTCCCGGAAATGACACTTGGAAACCGCCTTCGGTTGCGCTGCAATAGAACCGATGGTCGGGGCATGCCCCCGCCGTTCAATAGCAACATTCCCCGCCAGGATGAACCGGACGAGGCATCGTTCCGGAACGCCGTGGGGTCTTCGAGATGGGGCGTTCCGCGGCACCATGGGGCTGATGCACGCGATCATGCTGGCCGGTACCCTGGCGGTGGTGGCGGGCCTGATCATCCTGGTTCTGGGCAAGTTGGGCGAGGCGGCGGTGGAACGCCAGCCGGACTTCCGCCATGCCCTCAGCCGCCTGCCCCTGGGTGCCCAGATCGAGAATCGGCTGGAGGGGCGCGAAGCGGAGCTGCGCGCCGAATTAACGGCCCTGCAAGGCGCCTTGGGCGAGGTGCGCCGCCGCCGCTACGCCCTGGACAAGGACCTGGAAGACGCGCGCCGCAGCGCCCAGGCGCCCGTGCGCGTAGTGGGGCGCGAGGACGCCGGCCTGAACCGCTTCGTCGCCTGGATGGTCAACCGCCTGGTGCAGCAGGCCCAAGGCGACTCCAAGACCGCCGTGGCGCTGGACCCGGAGTGGGCCGGCCCGCAGATGATCGAAGTGTGGTCGGAAAACCTGGCCGACGCCCGGCGCGACCTGCAGCGCTATTTTCCCGCACCCTTGGGCTATGTGCTGCTGAGCATCCAGCTGGCTAACAGCGGCAAGGCCGACGCGGCCGCGCAAAAGGAGAGCACGGCATGATCGCCTTGATGCTGACCCTGCTGGCGGTGACGGTCACGGCAGGCCTGACCGGGGAACGCGCCTGGACCCGCGTCAGCGAGGCCAAGGCCCGCCGCCGCCAGGCCCTGAACCGGCAGCGTGAACAAAGCCAGCGCATCCGCCGCCTGGCGCGCGCCACCTACAGCCTGAAGCAGCAACGCCGCCACATCCAGCTGACCATGGAGACATTGCAGGACGAATGCGCGCGGCTGGAGCAGGACATCAAGCGCATCGCCCGCCCGGAAAACCGCATCTTCGTGCTGGAGGAGCGCCGCAACCCCGCCGACGCCGCCTGGATCGCCACGGTGGAGGTGGGCGGCACCGTCGCCGACAGCGCCCTGCCCGCCGCCGTGCCGTGGCAGCGCCGCCGCTTCCTGCTCTGGGCCGGCGACGACGAGGGGGCAAGGGCACGCCTGGAACGCCGCTTTCCCCATGGCAGCGGCTTCCGCGTCAGCCAGCTGATGCTGCGCCCCAGCCACGCCGCCGCCCCACCGGCCGCCACCAGCGGCGGGCTGGAGACTCGGGCGGCAAAGGCCGCGCGCATTGCGGCTAGTTAGTTTGGTTCCTCAGACGCCGGCAGGCCCATCGGGGCCTTTGGCTTATCCTCGCCTTTCAGTCCACTGCGTTCCCCGAAAGGCTCCGGCGGCCCTGGTCGGGGCCTAGGTCGCTGCGCTCCCGCTTGCCCTCGCTGTCGGGCACTCAGTCACTCTCCACCCGGCTGAAGCGCAGGTAGGCGATGACCGCCAGGGCAACGGCCAGGCAGTACCAGGTGATGGCGTACTGCAGATGATCGTTGGGGATGGTGACGCGGGTCTGGCCGCCCACGGGGAAGCCGCCGGGGTTGGGCGTGGCACCGGCCTCCACCACCACGGGCTCCGGCACCTCGGTCCCCGCCTTGGCCGCCATGGCGGGCAGGTCGTACCAGAGCCAGAAATTGTCGTTCACCAGATTGTCCGGCTGCATCCAGCCGCGCGGCGGCGGCACGCGGGCCACCCCGTCCACCGTCACCTCGCCTTCCAACTGGCCTTCAGGCCGGCGCGCCGGGTCCTTGCCCTGGGTGGGAACCCAGCCGCGATCGACCAGCACCACGCCGCCGCCGTCCGCCCGCACGAAGGGCGTGACGACGTCGTAGCCGGGGGCACCCTTCAGGGAGCGGGCGCCCAGGTATAGCTCATGATCGTTCAGGAAGTGGCCGGTGATGCGCACCCGGCGGTAATCCCAAGCCTTGGGATCATCGATCTTGGCCGGCAGCTCGGCCGGGGCGGCCGCCATCTGCTGTTGGATGTGGTCCAGGATGCCCTGCTTCCAGAACAGGCGCTGCACCTGCCAAGTGCCCAGGCCCGCCATGAACAGGATGGCACCGCCAGCCACCAAGCCGCCCCAGAAGGTCGGGCGGAAGCGCCGGCGCCCCTTCGCGACGGGGCCGGGTGTGGCGCCGGTGGGGGAAGCGGTGGACGAAGAAGTCATGCGCCAGGATTCCTATCGCTGTCACTATCGCCATGCCCCGCGCCATGTCCGGGCATGTCTTCATGGGGCCCCTCGAATTCGGCCCGGCGGTAGCGGTATTGCAGGGCGAACACCACGCCCTTGGCCGGGCGCAGCAGGCCCAGCGTGCCACCCAGGATGACAACGCCCCAGACCAGGCCGGTCAGCCATAAGGGCCAATCCACCCGCATGGACACCATCAACGCGACGGGCACGATGACGAAGCCCAGGATGAAGATCAGGAAGACGGCCGGGCCATCGCCACTGTCGCCCCGGGCCAGTTCGAGGCCGCAGACGGGGCAACGCTCCGCCACGGTGAGGAAACCCACGAACAAATCGCCCCGACCACAGCGGGGACACTTGCAGCGCAAGCCCGCCAGGATCGGGGCGACGGAGGAGGCATCAGGTTCCAAGGTTCATTTCCGTCAGGAACGGAGCGACGGTCCCGGCGTCAGTGCGGGATCACGCCGCGCGGCGTGGAACCCCACCAGTAGATGCTGACGAACAGGAACAGCCAGACCACGTCCACGAAATGCCAGTACCAGGCCGCGGCCTCGAAGCCGAAGTGGCTCTTGGGCGTGAAGTGGCCGGCGCGGGTGCGGAAGAAACAGACGATCAGGAAGATCGTTCCGACGATGACATGGAAGCCGTGGAAGCCGGTCGCCATGAAGAAGGCCGAGGTGTAGGCGTTCTGGGCGAAGCCGAATTCGGCGTGCATGTACTCGTAAGCCTGGAAGCAGGTGAACAGCAGGCCCAGCAGGATGGTGAAGCCCAGGGCCCGGGCCGCTTCCTTGTTGCGGCCCTCGACCAGCGCATGGTGCGCCCAGGTGACCGTGGTGCCCGACAGCAGCAGGATGACGGTCATCAGGATGGGCATGTCGAAGGGGTTGACCGGTTCGATCCCCTTGGGCGGCCAGACGCCGCCGTTGGCGGCAACGCGGCCGATCTGCTGCGCCTCGTTGAAATAGATGCTGGTGTCGAAGAAGGCCCAGAAGAAGGCGACGAAGAACATGACTTCCGACGCGATGAACAGCGTCATGCCGTAGCGCAGGCCGATCTTCACCACCGGGGAGTGGAGCTTGCGCACCACCGATTCGCCGATGACGTCACGCCACCAGGCGAACATGACACCCAGCACGCCCAGGAAGCCGACGATGGCCAGGATCCAGCCATGACCATGCATGCCCAGCACGGCGCCGCTGGTCAGCAGGCCCGCCGCGACGGAGGCGACCAAGGGCCACGGGCTGGGGTCCACCAGGTGGTAGGGCTGCTTTATGCCCTCAGAATTTCCGGGAGCGGAGTTAGCCTGGACATCAGCCATGTTCTTGTTTCCCTCGGATCAAAACAACGCGGTGGTCGTCAGATATCGGCGGACATTGCCGCCCCGGTCCTTATTGGTGCCCTCCCTGGTCCCCCGCGTTCGGGGGACTGGACACACCCTTGGTAAACGTTCCTGCCCCGCCCGTCCAGAGGTTGTACAGTGGCGAAGCCGTTGCCCGGGTACGCTTTAGCCGCCCGGACGCGCTTTGACGGTCTGGTCCTGAACGGCCGCCGCCGTCTGGTCGGCCGCCAGGAAGAAGGTGTAGGACAGGGTGATGGTGGCCACGTCCTTCATGTGCGGATCGTCGGCCAACGAGGGGTCGACGAAGAAAGTCACCGGCATGTCCAGTTCCTGCCCCGGCTCCAGCCGCTGGCGGGTGAAGCAGAAGCACTGGATTTTATTGAAATAAATGCCGGCCTTGTCGGGGGTGACGTTGAAGGTGGCGGTACCCACCAGCGCCTTGTCCGACAGGTTCTTGGCGTGGTAGCGGATCTCTCGCACCTCCCCCAGCTTGACCTGCACGGCATTCTGAAGGGGACGGAATTGCCAAGGCAATTCCCGGTTCACTTCGGCATCGAAACGAACGGTGACGGTACGGTCGATCACGCGGTCGGCGCCCCTCTCCGCCACCTGTGTCGTGCCGCCGAAGCCGGTGGCCTTGCAGAACACCTGGTAGAGCGGCACGGCGGCGAAGCTGAGCCCCACCATGGCGGCCACAATGGTCAGCGCCCCCACCAGCATGCGGCGGTTGCGCCGGGCCAGGTCGGGCCGCGCGGGCTGAGTATGGGGGGAATCGGGACCTGGGGTGTCAGCCAACCTGTCGCCTCCCTGGCTTTGACGACGACCCTTGCGGTGGGCGGCCGTCCTTGCGCGCGATGGCGGGTTCGCCCGCCGAATTCTTATTGGGAAAAAGGTTACTGGCCTTGCGCGTGCAGCCCCATGCGCACGATGGCCACGACATAGATCAATGCCACGAAGCCCAGCAGCGAGAAGAATAGCGCCAGGTTCTTGCCACGCTGGCGGCGCGCCCGCTCGGCCGCGTCGAGGACGGGCTCGGCCGAGGAGGAGGTGCCAGCGGGGGTACCGGTGGGATTGACGGTGTTGGCCATGCGGTCGGGGTTCCTATGCGGAGGGGCCCTCTCAGGCGAGGGCGTCAGGCCACCAGCTTCTCACCGATCAGGATGGCGAGCAGCAGGAAAAGGTAGAGGATGGAATAGGCGAACATCTGCTTGGCGGCACGGTGGGTCTTGTCCAGCATGACCCGCACGGCGCAGAGGATGAACAGCAAGCTGAGCACCGTGGCGCCCACCAGATAGGCCATGCCGCCCACGCCGAACCAGTGCGGGGCGATGGCGATGGGCAGCAGCAGCAGGGTGTAGACCAGCATCTGGCGCTTGGTGGCGGTCTCGCCCGCCACCACGGGCAGCATGGGTACGCCGGCGCGGCTGTAATCGCCGCTGCGGAACAGGGCCAGCGCCCAGAAATGCGGCGGCGTCCAGAAGAAGATGAGGCAGAACAGCAACACCGGGCCGATGCTGACGTCGCCCGTCACCGCCGCCCAGCCGATCATGGGCGGAAAGGCGCCGGCGGCCCCGCCGATGACGATGTTCTGCGGCGTGCGGCGCTTCAGCCACATGGTGTAGACGAAGACGTAGAAGGCGTTGGCCACGCCCAGGATGGCGGCGGCCACCCAGTTGACCGCCAGGCCCATCAGCAGCACCGAGGCCACGGACAGCACGACGCCGAAGGCCAGCGCCTCATCCGGGTTGACCTTGCCCTGGGGGATGGGCCGGCCGCGGGTGCGCTCCATGACGGCGTCGATGTCGCGGTCGTACCACATGTTGATGGCGCCGGCGGCACCGGCGCCCACGGCGATGCACAGCAGGGCCACCACCGCCAGGACCGGGTGCAGGGTGCCCGGCGCCACCACCAGGCCGGCCAGGCCGCTGAACACCACGAGCGACATGACCCGGGGCTTCAGCAGGGCGATATAGTCGGCCACACTGCCCGGCAGGCTGGCGGCCTGGGCCGGGGCGGTCTGGCCTTCGAAGGCGGTATCGGTCATCTGTCTTCGCATCTCATCCGACGTCGTCGGCTCCATGCGGGGAACCGATGGCGTCTTTAATCAGGCAAAACCGCGCGGGAAGCCACCCCTCCCGCGCGGTCGTCGCCTATGCAGCCGGTGCCACCCTCAGCACCTTACTTGATGCGGGGCAGAACCTCGAACTGGTGGAACGGCGGCGGGCTGGACAGCGTCCACTCCAGCGTCGTCTCACCGGTGTTCCAGTAGTCGGCGCCGACGCGCCGGCCGAACATCAGGGTATAAAGGGCCATCACGACGAAGAACAAGGTGGAGCCGAAGGAAATGTAGGCCCCGATGGAGGAGATCTGGTTCCACATGTGGAACGCGTCCGGATAGTCCGGAATACGGCGCGGCATGCCCTGCAGGCCCAGGAAGTGCTGGGGGAAGAAGATCAGGTTCACGCCGATGAAGGTGGTCCAGAAGTGCAGGTGGCCCGCCCATTCCGGATGCTCCCGGCCCGACATCTTGCCGATCCAGTAGTAGTAGCCGGCGAAGATGGCGAACACCGCACCCAGGCTCAGCACGTAATGGAAGTGCGCGATGACGTAGTAGGTGTCGTGCAGCATCACGTCCAGGCCGCCGTTGGCCAGCACCACGCCGGTGACGCCGCCCACGGTGAACAGGAAGATGAAGCCGATGGCCCAGACCATGGGCGGCTTGAACTCGATGGAGCCGCCCCACATGGTGGCGATCCAGGAGAAGATCTTAACGCCCGTGGGCACGGCGATGATCATGGTCGCCGCGGTGAAGTAGGCGCGGGTATCGACGTCCAGGCCCACGGTGAACATGTGGTGCGCCCAGACGATGAAGCCCACCACGCCGATAGCGACCATGGCGTAGGCCATGCCCAGGTAGCCGAACACCGGCTTGCGCGAGAAGGTGGAGACGATCTGGCTGATGATGCCGAAGGCCGGCAGGATCATGATGTACACTTCGGGATGGCCGAAGAACCAGAACAGGTGCTGGAACAGCAGCGGGTCGCCGCCGCCGGCCGGGTCGAAGAAGTGGGTGCCGAAATTGCGGTCGGCCAGCAGCATGGTGATGGCGCCGCCCAGCACGGGCACGGCCAGCAGCAGCAGGAAGGCGGTCACCAGCATCGACCACACGAACAGCGGCATCTTGTGCAGGGTCATGCCCGGCGCCCGCATGTTGAAGATGGTGGTGATGAAGTTGGCGGCACCCAGGATGGACGATGCGCCCGCCAGGTGCAGGGCGAAGATGCCCATGTCGACCGAGGGGCCGCTGTGTCCAACGGTGGAGGACAGCGGCGGGTAGATGGTCCACCCGGTGCCGGCGCCCGGGCCGATCAGTGAGGACGAGACCAGCAGCAGGAAGGCCGGGACCAGCAGCCAGAAGCTGATGTTGTTCAGGCGCGGGAAGGCCATGTCCGGCGCGCCGATCATCAGCGGCACGAACCAGTTGCCGAAGCCGCCGATGACGGCGGGCATGACCACGAAGAACACCATGATCAGGCCGTGGGCGGTGATCAGCACGTTCCACTGCTGGCCGATGTCGGCCGACAGGTGGTTCAGGATCTGGATGCCCGGCTCCTGCAGTTCCATGCGCATGATCACCGAGATGGCGCCGCCGATGAGGCCGGCGATCACGGAGAAGATGAGGTAGAGCGTGCCGATGTCCTTGTGGTTGGTCGAGAACAACCACCGCTTCACGAACCCGGGCTTATGGTCGTGATGCGCGTCATGAGCCGTATCGTGGGCTGCGTGCGCCATAATTCCAGTTCCCCTCGTTAATCTCTGCCGGGGTTAAATGTCAGACGGGGCGGGCTCAGCGCGCGGCGCCATTGTCCGTCGCCAGGGCGGTCCTGGTGGCCCCTTTCGCGGCCTCGAGCGACGCGAGGAACTCGCGGCCCGCGTCGATGCCGGCGGTCTTGGTCTTCTCGGCCCAGGCCTTGTAGTCCTCCTTGCTGACGGCATGGACGACGATGGGCATGAAGCCGTGGTTGGTGCCGCAGATCAGCGTGCACTGGCCATAGAAGGTGCCTTCGGTGCTGGCCTGCAGCCAGGTCTCGTTGATACGGCCGGGCACGGCGTGCAACTGCACCCCCAGCGAGGGCACATACCAGGAGTGGATGACGTCGGCACCGGTCAGCAGCAGGCGGACCGGCGTGCCCACCGGCACCACCATCTCGTTGTCCACGGTCAGCAGGCGGGGCTGCCCCGGCTTCAGGTCGCTGTCGGAGACGATGTTGCTGTCGAAGGAGATGTCGTTGTTGTCCGGGTATTCGTAAGACCAATACCACTGGTGGCCGGTGATCTTCACCGTCATCTCAGGATTGGGCGTGCGGTCGCCGTAGTAGAGGACGCGGAAGGACGGCACGGCCACGATCACCAGGATCAGCACCGGCACCACGGTCCACGCCACCTCCAGCAGGGTGTGGTGGCTGGTCTTGGACGGGACGGGGTTCGCGCGCTTGTTGAAGCGCACCATGACCGTCAGCAGCAGCAGCGACACGAAGGCGACGATGCCGATGATGATGTAGAGCAGCAGGTTGTGGAAGTTCTCCAGCTGCACCGCCACGGGCGAGTAGGCATGCTGCATGCCCAGCTTGCCCGCCTCCGGCATGCTCACCACCGGGTCGGCCAGCGCCACGGAAGCGCGCCCCGCCAGGGCCGTCAAAAGGGCCGCGAAGGCGGCGGCGTTCTTGCGTACGGACATCCCTTACCACTCTCTCGTTGCCGGGGACGCGCGACACGTCCCACCCGAAGATTGTCCTGGTGACCCACGCCGGCCCCGCACGCCCCCTGTTCAGGCGCCGCACCGAACGCGGGATGCCGTCCCATCCTCCCGTTTATTATGGGGGCCCGTCCTTGATCGACCTGCCCCCGCCCCCACCTCCCGTTGCGGCGGGACGAAGCGGCGACGGCGTCGGCGATCGGGGCACCTGTCCGGGAGTTTAGACCCAGCATCGCAAGCGTCCCCGATGGTTAAGGGACACCTGCATCGTGGCAGACCATAACGTTCCCAATCCTTGACGTAAAGCGGACAACGCGTCCCAGCGCATACCGTTGGGCGCACTGACCCGCCCGCCGGACCCGCCAGGGTGGCGCAAAAGCGGCCCGGCGCTACAGCCTTGGCGTGCTTGAGGATTCCCGATCCCGTCCCCCCACCTTCGAACGGCGGCCTTTCCCCTGGCGATGGCGGCATCGACGCGCCATGTTATGAAGGTCATGCCCCGCCCGGGTGGCCGGCCCCGCGGCCGCCCCGGCTTTTCGGCCCGTTCCTTGGAGTTTCGCGACCATGAGCCTGCTCGCCCAGACCGACGATCTGTTTTTCACCCGCGCCGGACTGGACCGCGCGCGCACCGAATCGATCGTCGCCGACGCGCTGAAGGGCGGCGACGATGGCGAGCTGTTCCTGGAGTACGCCCAGTCCGAAGGCGTGTTCTGGGATGACGGCAAGCTGAAAAGCGCCAGCTTCGACACCACCCAGGGCTTCGGCCTGCGCTCCGTCGCCGGCGAGACCACGGGCTTCGCCCATGCCTCCACCCTGACGGAGGAGGCGCTGAAGCGCGCCGCCGCCACCGTGCGCACCGTACAGGCCGGCCATGGCGGCACCTATGCGGAGCCGCCGGTGGGTACCAACCGCGCCCTCTACGCCGCCGACAACCCCTTGGCCATCGTGCCGTTCGAAGCCAAGGTGAAGCTGCTGGCCGACATCGACGCCTATGCCCGGGGCCGTGACCCGCGCGTGCGCCAGGTCAGCGCCAGCCTGACCGGCGAGTGGCAGGCCGTGCAGATCATCCGCGCCGACGGCCACCGCGTGGCCGACATCCGCCCGCTGGTGCGCCTGAACGTCTCCGTGGTCGTCGGCGAGGGCGACCGCATGGAGGCCGGCAGCTTCGGCGCCGGCGGCCGCCTGGCCTATGAGCGCTACATGCAGCCGGAAACCTGGCGCCACCATGTCGATGAGGCGCTGCGCCAGGCCCTGGTCAACCTGGCCGCCATCCCGGCGCCGGCGGGCGAGATGCCCGTGGTCCTCGGGCCCGGGTGGTGCGGCGTGCTGCTGCACGAGGCCATCGGCCACGGGCTGGAGGGCGACTTCAACCGCAAGTCCACGTCCGCCTTCTCCTCCCTCATCGGACAGCGGGTGGCCGCCCCCGGCGTCACCGTGGTGGACGACGGCACGCTGGAGGGGCGCCGCGGCTCCATCACCGTGGATGACGAGGGCACGCCCAGCCAGTGCAACACCCTGATCGAGGACGGCATCCTGGTCGGTTACATGCAGGATCGCATGAACGCCCGCCTGATGGGGGTGAAGCCCACGGGCAACGGCCGCCGCCAGGGTTTCAGTAGCGTGCCCATGCCGCGTATGACCAACACCATGATGCGCTCCGGCGACCGCACCAAGGAGGAGATCCTGGCCTCGGTGAAGCGCGGGCTGTACGCCGTGAACTTCGGCGGCGGCCAGGTGGACATCGTGTCGGGCAAGTTCGTCTTCTCCGCCTCGGAGGCCTATCTGATCGAGGACGGCAAGATCGGCCCGTCAGTGAAGGGCGCCACCCTGATCGGCAATGGCCCGGACGCCCTGACCAAGGTCACCATGATCGGCGACGACAGCTGCCTGGACGAGGGCATCGGCGTCTGCGGCAAGCAGGGGCAAAGCGTGCCGGTGGGCGTGGGCCAGCCCACGCTGCGCATCGACGGCCTGACCGTCGGCGGCACCGCCGCCTGAATCGGATACGAGGGAGGGTGGCCATGGGCAAGAGCCCGGACGAGATGATGGCCGCCATCCTGCGCAACCTGCCGGCCAAGACCGGCCGGGACGCGGGCGCCTGGACCGCCCTGATCAAGGCGGAGGGGCCGGCCGAGCCCAAGGCCTGCGCCCGCTGGCTGAAGCAGGCCCACGGCTTGGGCGGCGCCACGGCACAGGTGCTGGCGGCCCATGCCCTGGGCGGGATCCATGACCTGTCACCGGAACAACGGCTGGATAAGCTGTATCAAGGGCGGGAGGCCCTGCGCCCCATTGGCGACAGGTTGACCGCCCTGGCCCTGGGCCTGGGCGTGGATGTCACCAGCACCGTCCTGTCCACCATGGTCTCCTTCAGCGTGGGATTGAAGTTCGCGGAGGTTAAGCCGGCGGGTAAGGGCCGAATCGACCTGGGCCTGGCCTTGGGCCGGGAGCCGCTGCCGCCAGGCGCCGTTTCCCTGAGCCCGGTCAAGACCGCGGATCCCAGCGATCGCATCACCTACCGAATCCCATTGGCCTCGGTGGAGGACATCACCGAGGAGGTCGCCGCCTGGCTGGCGCGCGCCCATGCCCGGGTCGTGACCCGCGATTGAATTTCCGCCGCCATCGCGGCAGGGACCCCGCCGTCGCCCAACCGGCCGGACGGCGACCTCAAGCCGGCGCACGGGCCACTTCCCCGCCAAATTCCGGATACCCTACCAACCGTCCGGAACGCCGCCGCGTTAGGGGGATCTTTGCGCGTTTTGGCCATTCCTGCGGCCTGGATGCGTCAGACGCGGGACTGGATGGAAACCGGTATCAATTTTGCAACGCTTCCGGACAAAAGACTGGTTGCCCACATCGCCGAGGTACGCATAAATCCGTTTGTTGCGTTGTCCACATCAAACGGAGTTCTTATGCGTCACTATCAGTTATTGGCAGCAACTTTTGGTCTCGCCCTGCTCACGGCCGGTTGCCAGACCCAGCCGGACGCCGCCCAGACGGCCAACGCCGCCGCGCCCAAGGCCGCGGCCCAGCAGCGGTGCGTGAACACGGGCAGCCGCCTGGCCGGCAATTGCAACGACGTCGGCCACGCCGACCCCAAGGATATGCTGAACCGCCCGCTGGGCACCAAGGTCCCCGGGTCGTAAGCCTGCGGATCACGCGATGGGAATGACGCCACCGGTTTCCGGGGGGAAGCCAGATGGTGTCCCAAATGGCGTCCCAGATGGCGTCGATTATAGGGAGGAATCCCCGGCCATAGCCGGGGGCCACATAAACAACGCGAGGCACCAAGGTCCGCTGAACGGCCAGCCTCAGTACGCGTATTCGGCGTAGACGCGATCGATATCGCCGCCCCATTCCCCGTTGAACTTGTTCAGCAACTCCGTGGCCGGCGAAACGCCGCTGTCCACGATGGCCTGCAGCGCGTCCAGGAAGTGGCTTTCGTTGTCGCCCATGCCGGCCAGGCGCGCCCGGTTGTCCAGGCCGCTGCGCGAAATGGCCACCGTCTGACGTGCGAGGTCCAGGACGGTGCCCTTGCGGAAGGGCGTATCGAGACCCAGGCGCGGCACGTTGTTGCGCAGTTGCGCCCGCTCCTCCTCCGTCCAGTCCTTGATCATGTCCCAGGCGGCGTCCAGCGCCGTGGTGTCGTACAGCAGGCCCACCCACAGGGCCGGCAGGGCGCACAGGCGGGCCCATGGGCCGCCGTCGGCGCCGCGCATCTCCAGGAAGCGCTTCAGCCGCACCTCGGGGAACAGGGTGGTCAGGTGGTCCACCCAGTCGGTGATCAGCGGCCGCTCACCCGGCAAGGCCGGCAGTTCCCCCCTCAGGAAGGCGCGGAAGTCCTGGCCCGAGGCGTCGATGTACTGGCCGTCGCGATAGACGAAGTACATGGGCACGCCCAGCGCATGGTCGGCGTAGCGCTCGAAGCCGAAGCCATCCTCGAACACGAAAGGCAGGTCGCCGCAGCGGTCGGGGTCGGTATCCGTCCACACATGGCTGCGCAGGCTCTGGAAACCGTTGGGCTTGCCTTCCTTGAAGGGGCTGTTGGCGAACAGGGCCGTGGCGATGGGCTGCAGCGCCAGGCTGACCCGGAACTTCTTCACCATGTCGGCTTCGGAGCTGAAGTCCAGGTTGACCTGCACCGTGGAGGTGCGGGTCATCATGTCCAGGCCCATGGTGCCCTTCTTGGGCATGTAGTCGCGCATGATGCGGTAGCGGCCCTTGGGCATCCAGGGAATATCTTCCCGCTTCCACTTGGGATTGAAGCCCAGGCCGATCATGCCGATGCCGAGATCGGCGCCGATCGCGCGCACCTGGGCCAGGTGCTCCGACACCTCGCCGCAGGTCTGGTGGATGGTGCTGAGCGGCGCACCCGACAGCTCGAACTGGCCGCCCGGCTCCAGCGTGATGCTGGCCTGGCCCTTGGTCAGGGCGATGATGTTCTCGCCCTCCTTCACCGGGGCCCAGTCGTAGCGGGTCGCCATCTCGGACAGGATGCGGCCGATGCCCTGCTCGCCCTCATAGGGCAGCGGACGGTTGTCGCCCAGGCGGAAGGCGAACTTCTCGTGCTCCGTGCCGATGCGCCAGGCATCCGCCGGCTTGTTGCCCTGTTCCAGGTATTCGACCAGCTCGCGGCGGTCGGTGATGGGGGCACCCGGGCTCTTCGGCGGCGCAGACATCAGGTCGGTCCTTCTTTACAAGGCTTGGCTTCACAAGGCTTGGGTATCAAAGCGCGGCTGGGGGCCGGGGACAGGGAACGGGATACTCAACGGAACGGCGGGCGCGCGTCCTGCCCTGGGGCGGCGGTCCAGTCGCCCGCCAGCGCCTGCCACAAGGCAAGCACAGCGAAAGCGGCCGTGTCCGCCCGCAGAATGCGTGGACCCAGTCCTACCGGGACAACAAAGGGTGTTTTGGCAAGCTGGTCAAGCTCACCGGGATGGAGGCCCCCCTCCGGTCCCACAAGGAACGCCGCCGGGCGCCCCGACGCAGTAGCCGCCGTCACAGCCGTGGCCAGGGGCTGGGCCGCCCCCGTCTCCGCCGCCACAAACAGCGTGCGATCCCGGGTCAGGGGGCTGGCGGACCAGCCGGCCAGCACGGACGACAGGTCGGCCAGCGGATCGACCACGGGCACGGAAAGCCGCTCGCACTGTTCCGCCGCCTCCACCGCGTTGGCGCGCAGGCGGTCCAGGTTCACCCGGGGCACGTCGCCCCGGCGGGTCAGCACGGGGCAGAGGCGGGCCACGCCCAGCTCAGTCGCCTTTTCCACCACGTACTCGGTGCGACCACCCTTCAGCGGCGCGAACAGCAGCCAGACGTCCGGCACCGCCACCGGCGGCCGCGTCTGTTCCAGCAGGGTGATGGTGCCGCCCGACTTGGTCAGCGCCGATATCTCCCCCAGCCATTCGCCGCCGGCCTCGTTGAAGGCCAGCAGCCGGTCGCCGGGCGCCTGGCGCAGCACGCCGCGCAGATAGTGCGCCTGGTCGCCCGACAGCGGTGCCGACTGGCCGGCGGCCAGGGGCGTGTCGATATGCAGGCGGGTGCGGGGGCGGTCGGCCATGGGGTCAGTCGCGGAGAAAGGAGGCGGAACGGGAGAGGTCTAGATGCGGAACAATCATTCCTTTGTCCATTCTACCATTGAACACTCGAGCATTTTTCAAGGGTCTGCCCGTCCGCCTGAAGGGTGACCGGCCGCCCTTTCTTGACGGCCAGGTTCCCGCTAAGGTCCCTGCAAACACCTGAACAAGGCTTTCCCGCATGCCCAGCGAAACCATAGGCGCCGGCCATACCGACATCCGCCAGGGCGACTGGATCGACCGGCATGTGCCGACCCGCGCCCGCCCCTATGCTCGGCTGGCGCGGCTGGACCGGCCCATCGGCACCTGGCTGCTGCTGCTGCCGGGGCTCTGGTCCATCGCCCTGGCCGCGGAACCCGGCCACCTGCCCAAGCTGTGGCTCATGCTGCTGTTCGCCGTGGGCTCGGTCGTCATGCGTGGCGCCGGCTGCACCATCAACGACATCATCGACCGCAAGTTCGACGCCCTGGTGGAACGCACCCGCGTGCGCCCCATCCCCAGCGGTGCCGTCAGCGTGCCCCAGGCCATCGCCTTCCTGATCGCCCAGTGCCTGGTGGGCTTGGCCGTGCTGGTGCAGATGAACCGGCCCACCATCGTCATGGGCGCCGCCTCGCTGGTGCTGGTGGCCGCATATCCCTTGATGAAGCGCATCACCTGGTGGCCCCAGGCCTTCCTGGGCCTGACCTTCAATTGGGGCGCCCTGCTGGGCTGGGTGGCGGTCACGGGCGAACTCGCCTGGCCGCCGGTTCTGCTCTACGCCGGCGGCATCCTGTGGACCCTGGGCTACGACACCATCTATGCCCACCAGGATCGCGAGGACGACGTGAAGGTGGGCGTGAAGTCCACCGCGCTGCGCTTGGGCGCCGCCTCCAAGCGCTGGATCCTGGGCTTCTATGCCGGCGCCACGGCGCTGTGGGCACTGGCCCTGGTGGCTGCCGGCGTCCACCCGCTGGCCTACCTGGGCGTGGCCCTGACCGGCGGCATGCTGTTGCGCCAGGCCTGGCAGTGGCGCCCCGAGGATCCGGCCGACAGCCTGGCCGCCTTCCGCGCCGCCCGCGTCGCCGGCTGGGTATTCCTGGCCAGCATCATCCTGGGCATGGCGGCCGCGTCTTGAGCGAGACCGATCGCGCCGCCTTCATCCACGCCAACACCGCCCCGGAAGCCCCGGCCCTGGTGCCGGAGCTGACACTGCTGACCGCCAGCGAGATCACGCCCCTGTGGCAGGCGACGGAGGCGACGCTGGCGGCCAAGGATCTGCCGCCCCCCTTCTGGGCCTTCCCCTGGGCCGGCGGGCAGGCCGTCGCCCGCCATGTGCTGGACCATCCGGAGCTGGTGCGGGGCGCCCGCGTCCTGGACTTCGCCGCCGGAAGCGGTCTGATCGCCATCGCCGCCGCCAAGGCGGGGGCCGCCAGCGTCACCGCCGTCGAGATCGACACCTACGCCATCGCCGCCATCGCACTGAACGCCCGGCTGAACGGCGTGACCGTGACGGCGGTGGAGCGCGATGTGGTGGGCCAGCCCCTGACGGACATCGATGTCGTGCTGGTGGGCGACGTCTGCTACGAGAAACCGATGGCGGAGCGTGTCATGGCCTGGCTGCGCGCCCTGGCCGGCGACGGACTGGTGATCCTGATGGGGGATCCCGGCCGTACATACCTGCCGAAGGACGGGCTGGTTCCCCTGGCCACCTACCGCGTGCCGACGACGCTGGAGCTGGAGGACCGCACCCACCGAGACAGCGTCGTCTGGCGGGTGGAGGCTTGACCTGGCGGGGCCGCATCCGCTCCTTTACCGCCTGATTCCCTACCCTGGACGTTTCCCCATGCCCTACGCCTCCCTGCGTGAGTTCATCGACCGGCTGGAACAGTCGGGCCGCCTGGTGCGGGTCAAGACCCCGGTGTCCACTGTGCTGGAGATGACCGAGATCCAGACCCGCCTGCTGGCCGAGGGCGGCCCCGCCGTCCTCTTCGAGAACGTGACCAAGGCCGACGGCACCCGGTCGGAAATGCCGGTACTGATCAACCTGTTCGGCACGGTGGAGCGGGTTGCCTGGGGCATGGACCGGGAGCCGCATGAGCTGCGCGACGTGGGGGAGACGCTGGCCTTCCTGAAGCAGCCGGAGCCGCCGCGCGGCCTGCGCGACGCATGGGAGATGCTGCCCCTGGTGAAGACCGTCATGGCGATGCGCCCGCGCACGGTGGGCAGCGCACCGTGCCAGGAGGTGGTGCTGACCGGCGACCAGATCGACCTGGGCCGCCTGCCCATCCAGAGCTGCTGGCCCGGTGAACCGGCGCCCCTGATCACCTGGCCCCTGGTGGTGACGCAAGGCCCCACGGCCAACGACAGGGATGGCATGGCGGAGGACCGCTTCAACCTGGGCATCTACCGCATGCAGGTGCTGGGGCGCGACCGCACCATCATGCGCTGGCTGAAGCACCGCGGCGGGGCCCAGCATCATCACCGCTGGAAGGCTGCCGGCAAGCGCGAGCCCCTGCCCGCCGCCGTGGTGCTGGGCGCCGATCCCGGCACCATCCTGGCCGCCGTGACCCCGGTGCCCGAAACGCTGTCGGAGTACCAGTTCGCCGGCATGCTGCGCGGCAAGAAGGTGGACTTGGTCGACTGCAAGACCGTGCCGCTGAAGGTGCCGGCCCAGGCGGAAATCGTCCTGGAAGGCTACGTCTCGCTGGACGAGTACGCGGACGAAGGTCCCTACGGCGACCACACCGGCTATTACAACTCTATGGAGAAGTTCCCCGTCTTCCAGGTCACGGCCATCACCATGCGCCGCGACCCCATCTACCTCTCCACCTTCACCGGCCGGCCGCCGGACGAGCCGTCGGTGCTGGGCGAATCCCTGAACGAGGTCTTCATCCCCCTGCTGCGCCAGCAGTTTCCGGAGATCATCGATTTCTGGCTGCCGCCGGAGGGCTGTTCCTACCGCATCGCCGTGGTGTCCATGCGCAAGGCTTATCCAGGCCACGCCAAGCGGGTGATGATGGGCGTTTGGTCCTTCCTGCGGCAGTTCATGTACACCAAGTGGGTGATCGTCGTGGACGACGACATCAACGCCCGCGACTGGAAGGACGTGATGTGGGCGGTATCCACCCGCATGGACCCGGCCCGCGACATCACCGTCATCGAGGGCACGCCCATCGACTATTTGGACTTCGCCAGCCCCGAATCCGGCCTGGGCGGCAAGGTCGGCCTGGACGCCACCAACAAGCTGCCCCCCGAAACCCACCGCGAGTGGGGCGAGAAGATCGCCATGGACCAGGGCGTGGTGGAGGAGGTCAGCCGCAAATGGGCCAGCTATGGCCTGCCAGGGACTGGGAAGCCGATCTGGCGGAAGTGAGGCATCCACTGGCGCAACGGCAGCCCACGGCATATGCTGGGGGCATGGCTGAAACCGTCATCCGTACCACTGTCGACAAGCTGTCAGACGAACTTGCCCCCTTCGCCGGCAACCGCCGCGTCGAAGTGCGAATCATTGACGCGACGGAGGAAGAGGCGGAAGCCCATATCCGGGCCATACTCCAGGCCAGAGCATCAGATGGGCAAACACCTATCCCCGCGGAAAAGGTGTTCGGTGACCTGAAAGCCCGCTTGCTCGAAATGAAAAAGGCGCAGGCTCAGTGAGCCTATGCCGAGGGCCTTCTTCCATCCCTTGGCTGAGCAAGACCTGAAGGACATCACTTATTTCATCGCCCAGGACGACGTGGATCGTGCGCTCGCGTTCGCTGAAGAACTTGAGGCCATCTGCCAGAAGCGCGCTCTTTTTCCCGCCGCCGGAAAGGCTTGCGACCATCTTCTGTCTGGCGGCCGTTGTTGCCCTTACAAGGACTATATCATCTACTACCGCTCAGTCCCAAAACTGAACGCGATCGAAATTCTCCATATTCTTCATGGTGCTCGCGACCATGAACGCATCATGCGGGACGAGCATTACGGCCACTGATCGGCCTCGATATCCCGGATCGCTGCCGCCAGCCACATGACCGTCGCCGCGTCCGTCTCCCGGGCGCCGGGCTGGACGAAGCCGAAGTGCAGCAGGTGCTGGTCCACCACCGCCGGGGCCATGCCGCAGGAGGCGTGGACCTCGGTCACCCCGGTCTGGCGGATGAGGTCGACGGCGTTGTCGGGGGTGACGCCGCTGCCGGCCATGATGCTGATACGGCCCTGGGCGTGGTCCACCAGCTCGGCGATGGTTTCCGCCCCCTCGACCGCCGTGCGGGCGCAGCCGGAGGTCAGCACGCGTTCGAACCCCAGTTCGATGGCGATATCCAAGGCCTCGATGGGGTCGGGGGTCAGGTCGATGGCACGGTGCAGGGTCATGCCCAGGCCGCCGGCACGGTCCACCAGGATGGATAGGGCGGCGGCGTCCAGTTCACCGCTGGGCAGGCTGGCGCCCAGCACCACGCCGGGCAGGCCCAGGGCCCGCACCGTGTCAATATCATCCCCCATGACGTCGAGGTCGGCGGGGCCATAGACGAAGTCGCCCGGCCGGGGACGGATCATGGCGTAGGCGGGCCGCCCGCTGGCCGCCGCCAGCGCCATCAGGCCGCGGGACGGCGTCAGGCCGCCCACCACCAGGGCGGCGCACAGCTCCAGCCGGTCGGCGCCCCCCTTGATGGCGGCGGCCACCCCTGCCGGGCTGTCCACGCACACCTCAAGCCGCACGCGATTCGCATCCACCCGGGTCATGCCCGCAGTCCCCTTTTCAAGCCCTGTTCCGTTCCAGCCACCGGGCGCCCAGGATGGCCGCCCCCAGCATGCCCGCCGCCCCGCCCAGCGCCGTGGGCACCAGCAGCGGCGTGCCCGTGCGGCGCAGGATACGGGCCCGCACCGCCTGGTCCAACGCCGAAACAAGGGCGGCGTCGGACGACAGGCCGCCCCCCACCGGCACCAGGCCGGCGCCCACGGCGTTCACCACCACCGCCAGGGGATCGGCAACCAGATCGACATAGATGTCCATCGTACGCGTGGCATCGCGGTCGCCGGCATGCCAGGCCGCCGTCAGCGCCTGGCTGTCCAGCCGCACGCCGTGCAGGGCGTGGTGCAGGCGCTCCAGCCCCCGGGCGCCGCCAATGGTGTCGACGCAGCCGGCCTGACCGCAGCCGCAGGGAAGGCGGGCCAAGGTGATAGGCGGCGCACCCGCCACCTGCTTCACCACCGGCCCATGGCCCCACTCCCCAGCACCCGGCACCAGTTGGCCGCCCACCACCAGGCCGCCGCCCACGCCCGTGCCCAGGATGATGCCGAAAACGGTGTCCTGGCCGCGCGCCGCCCCCACCGTCGCCTCCGCCAGGACGAAACAGGCGGCGTCGTTGCCCACCACCACGGGGCGGCCCAACGCGGCCGTCAGGTCGGCCACCAGGGGCGTGCCCGTCAGGCAGGGGATGTTGGCGCAGCTGGCCAGCCCCGTCGCGGGGTCGATGTCACCGGCCAGCGCCAGGGCCACCGGCGCGTCCTCGGGCCCTGGCGCCTGATCGATCAGGCTGGCCAGCGCCTGGACGAAGGCGGCGCGGTCGCGGGCCGGCGTCGGCACCCGGCCAACACGGGTCAGCGCCCCTGTCACCGCGACATCTGTACTGGCTGTCCCCAGGGAAATGTATGACCCGCCGATATCGAAACAGTATATCAAGATTGAAATCTTCTTTCGTTAATGTGCCCGGTTTTATAGGAAACCGCCGGCACCTTATCGGCGTTGGGAAAGAATAGGGAATGGTTGGGATGGACGGGAACGGAACCGACAAGCTGTGCGCACCCCTTCCGGCCAACCCCACCATCAGCGACGTGGCCGAACGGGCCGGCGTGTCGCGGGCGGTGGCGTCCCGGGCGCTGTCGGACGAACAACGGCCCGTCTCGGCGGAGAAAAAGGCGCGCGTGCTGCAGGCGGCGCAGGAGCTGGGATTCCGCCCCAACCTGCTGGCCCGCAGCCTGACCACCAAAAGCGTCAACTTGGTGGCCGTCGTCGTCAACCACATCCATGATCTGAGCGACCTGGATCTGTTCGATCCCCTGCTGGCCGCCGTACAGAACATGGGCAAGCAGGTGATTTTCATCCGGGTGGGCTCCAGCGACCGCGTGGAGTCCTTCCTGCGTACCGGCGTCGCCTATCACGTCGACGCCGCCATCGTCTTTTCCGATTTCGCCGATGCCGCCACCGCCCGCACGCTGTTCCGAAGCGACCAGGTGCTGATGCTGAATGGCCGGCACGATGACCAGTCCCCCGCCGTCATCCCGGATGAGCGGGTGGGCATCGCCGAAGCCATGGCCCACGCGGCGCGCCAGGGGGTGAAAAGCGCCGCCCTGGTGACGGGCCGCCTCACGTCCGCCCTGGAGCAGGCACGCATCCGTTTGTACCAGGCGGCCCTGGCGGCCCAGGGCATCCGGCTGATGGCCAGCCTGCAGGGTGACTACTCCTATGCCAGCGGCCACAAGGCGGGGGAGGAGCTGGCGCTCACGCCCCGGCCGGATGCCATCTTCTGCACCTCCGACGCCATGGCCATGGGTGTGCTGGACCGCCTGCGGGCGGACTTCCCCCAGGGGCGTGCCACCACCACCCGCCTGTACGGCTTCGACAATCTGTCGCTGATGGATTTCGACGCCTATCCCATTTCGTCCATCGGCTATGACAAGCAGGCCTATGTGGCGGCGGTCATCGCCGTGCTGACCGGTGCTGCCACCGGCCCCTGGCCCCTGACCCTGCCCACGCGATTCCATCCCCGGCTGACCGGCTAACCGGCCGACAGGGCCGGAACGGCAGCATCCCGGCCCCACCATTTGCGGTAGTTCGCCTCATATGCCCCGGACTTGATGTAGTCGGCGACGAAGCCGTTCAGCCAGCGCAGGAATTCCAGATCGCCCTGGGCCAGGCCGATGGCGATGGGCGCGTTGGAATAGAGGTCGGGCAGTATCTTCAGGGTGGGGTAGACGCTGGCCAGATAGTCCATCATGGATGAATCCTCGATGCCGGCGTCCACCCGCCGCTGCACCAGCAGCAGCACGCCATCGGGCGCGAAGCTATCGGTGTGCACCAGCTTCGCCCCCGGCACCGCCTGGCGCAGGAAGACCTCCCCCGTCGTGCTGCGGCCCACCACCACCCTCTTGCCCGCCAGATCCGACAGCTGGTTGATGCCGGCGCTTTTCTGAACGATGACGCGCAGGCCCGCGCGGTTGTAGGGAATGGTGAAGGCGATGGTCTTGGCGCGTTCCGCCGTGGCCGTCAGATTGGCCACCGCCACGTCGATCTGGCCCGACACCAGCATGCTGACCCGGGCGTCGCCGGAAACGTCGGTGTATTCCACCCGCACCCCCAGCTTGTCCGCCAGGCGCTTGGCCACATCGACGTCATAGCCGGCGGGCGCGTTGCGGTCGTCGCGGAAGCCCACCGGTTCCCCGCCCAGCGACACCCCCACGCGCAGCACGCCGCGCTGGCGGATATCCTCCAGCTTGCCGGCCCAGGCGGGCGTCACCAGCAGGAGGACGGCGAGCATGGGCAACAGCTTGCGCAGCATGAGAATTCCTTATGCGATCCTCGGACGCCGAACGCCGCCATCCGGCGGCTTGGCTTCCTCAGTTTCCAATCCACTGCGTTCCCCGGAAATCTCCGGCGGACACAGCCGTGTCCGACAGCGGCATGAGCCGCGTCTCATGCCGCTGGGCTAAACCGTGCGGGCGACCCGTTCCTCAGGGGCGGATAGCGACGGATCCCAATACCAATAGCGGATGGCGGGGCCGCAGCGGAAGCTGACCACCTCATGGTTGCCGTGGGCGTCCAACGCGTGGATGACCACGCCGGCCAGGAAGCCCTCGCGCAACTCCGCCAGGTCCGCCACCGCCAGGTCCACCGCCTCGCGCAGGGATTTGCCCAGTTGCAAGGCCAGGACGATGGCGCGGGCGGTACCGCAGCGCACTGTCATCTCCCCCGTATGGGTGCAGGCGGCGGCGCCGAAGCGGCTGTCGGCATAGAAGCCGGCGCCGGCGACGGGTGAGTCGCCCAGACGGCCGGGGTACTTCCACGCCCAGCCCGAGGTGCTGGTGGCCGCGTGCAGGTCGCCGCCGGCATCCCGGCCCAGGAAGACGGTGGTGTCGCGCACCCGCTCCGGATCGGTGATGGCGCGGCTGAGCGGTGCCAGCGGGATGTTGGGGAAGGCGGCAAGGTCAGCGGGCGGCAGCTCCTTTTCCAGCCGCTCCCACCACACCCGGCGCGAGTCCTCCAGCAGCGTCGGTTCCACGTCGAACCCGCACTCCAGGGCGAAGCGGCGGGCCCCGTCACCGGTCAGCAGGGTGTGCGGCAGGCGGCGCATGACCTGCAGGGCCACAGCGCTGGCCGGGATGACGTCGCGCAATGCCCCGACGGCCCCCACCTGGCGGGTGCCGCCGTCCATGACGCCGGCGTCGAACTCCATCTCCCCCAGCATGTTGGGCCACCCGCCGTAACCGACACTGCGCACCGTCGCCTCGCGCTCCACCCGCGCGATGCCGGCCACCAGGGGGTCGGGCCCCCGCTCCCCCGCCCTCAGGCGGTCAACGGTGGTCTGGAACCCGGGCCAGGCCTCGGAATTGGCGATCAA
The DNA here is from genome assembly GCF_007828025.1 of Nitrospirillum bahiense. Lineage (NCBI taxonomy): Bacteria > Pseudomonadati > Pseudomonadota > Alphaproteobacteria > Rhodospirillales > Azospirillaceae > Nitrospirillum > Nitrospirillum bahiense. Next base: position 12,102 of record NZ_VITO01000007.1, on the reverse strand, counting down.
TATCATGCGGGAATCTCGGCAAGGGGGGCGGCGGGCGCCATCTTGGACAGGAATTGACGGATGCGCGGATGGGCCAACCCCCCGTCCGCGGCGAAGAACTGGTCCGTGGGCAGGTCGATGATCAGGCGCCCCTGGTCCAGGAAGACGATGCGGGTGGAGATGCGCCGGGCGAATTCCACCTCATGCGTCACGAACAGCATGGTGGTGCCGGCCCCATCTGACTGACGCGCCGCCAGTTTCCCCAGGATGGCCAGCACCTCCGCCGTCATCTCCGGATCCAGCGCGCTGGTCACCTCATCCAGCAGCAGATAACGCGGATTCATGGCCAGTGCCCGGCAGATGCCCACGCGCTGGCGCTGCCCGCCCGACAGCTGGCCGGGATAGGAGTCGGCCTTGCCCACCAGCCCCACGCTGGCCAGCAGGGCGCGGGCCTGCGCCTCCACCTCATCCCTGGGGCGCCTCAGCACCAGTTCCGGCGCCAGGGTGATGTTCCGCAGCACCGTCATGTGGGGGTAGAGGTTGAACAGCTGAAACACGGTGGCCGACAGGCGGCGCGCCTGGGCCAGCTGGCGCGGGTCGGACACGTCCAGCCCATCCACGGTGATGCGGCCGCCGTCCAGCGTCTCCAACCCGTTGACGCAGCGGATCAAGGTGCTTTTGCCCGACCCGCTGGATCCCAGGATGGTCACCACCTCCCCCAGCGCCACCGTCAGGCTGACCCCGTCCAGCACCGTGTGGGCGCCAAAGCGCTTGATCACGCCCTCCACCGCTATCATGCCGTCATCTCCAGCCCCCTAAAGCCCCAGCGGGGCGGCATGGGCGCGCAGCCGCCGCTCCCATCGATTGCCCAGCAGCGTCAACGTCTTGGCCGCCGCGAAATACAGCATGCCCACCATGGTCCACACGGCGAAGGGCCGCAGGGTCCGCAGGTTCAGGATGTCGCCGGCCTTGGTCAGATCGACCACCCCGATGACCGAGACCAGGGAGGTCACCTGCAACTGGTTGACCGCCAGGCCCACCAGCGGCGCGACCGCGAAGGCGAGCGCCTGGGGCCCCAGAATGTGGCGCACCAGCTGGACACGGCTGAGGCCGAAGGCGCGCGCCGCCTCCACCTGGTCCCGCCCCACCGCGTCCAGGCCGGCAACGGCGATGAAATAGACGAAGGCCGCCGTGTTGGCCGACAGGGTCAGGCCCGCGGCGAAGATGGGCGTCAGCGGCTGGTGGAGCAAGGCGGGCACACCGAAGAAGACCAGGAACAATTGCACCAGCACGGGTGAATTGCGCAGCAATTCCAGGCCGGTGTGCAGCAGGGTACCCAGCGCCGGCGCACGGAAGTGGCGCACCACGGCCGCACCCGACCCCAGGACCAGCCCGATGAGGAAGGTGCCGGCGAACAGGCCAAGGCTGACGCCCAGGCCCTGGGCCAGCAGGGCGCCGTCATGCCAGGTGAAGCCGACGTGCCGCATCAGGCCCCTTTCCCAGCCGTGCGGCTGGTCATCATGTGCCGGTTCAGGCGCCGATGCAGGGCATTGATCGCCAGAGACACGGCATAGGTCAGGCCGGCGTAGGCGGCCAGCAGGAAGGCGTAGACCTCGAACGGGCGGTAGGTTTCCGACGCCACGCCCCGGGCCGTGCCCGTCACCTCATCCAGCGTGATCATGGACAGGATGGAGGAGCTGAGCACCAGGTTCACGAAGACGGAACCCAGGGGCCGGATGGCGGTGCGCAGGGCGATGGGCAGGACGACGCGGCTGATGATGGCGAGCCGGGACAGGCCGCTGACCTTCGCGGCCTCGACCACCCCGGGCTCGATCGCCAGGATGCCGCTGCGCACCACATCGCTGCCATAGGCGCCGCCCACCAGGCCGAGCGCCAGCACGCCGGTCCAGAAGGCGTCGATGTACACGCCCACCTCGGGCAGGCCGTAAAACAGGAAAAAGACCTGCACCACGAAGGGCACATTGCGGAAGACGTCGACATACAGCCGCGCCAGTCGCCCCGCCCAACTTTCGCCCACCGCCGCCAGCCCCAGCATCGTGGCCAGCGCGAAGGCGCCGGCGATGCCCAGCCCGCAGACCTCGGCCGTCAGCGCGGCACCGGCCAGCAGCGCGTCCAGATGGGGCGTCAGCACCGTGAGGTCGAAGGGCAATGACGATTCCCCGTTTTGTGAAATCGGTTTCAGTTGGACTCGGGCCTGGGCCGTACCGTCTTCACCACCATGGGGAATCTCGGCCGCCGATGCCAGAAAAGAAAACAGGGCCGCGGGGTTGGCGCCCGGGCCCTGTCAAGGTTGATGGACTACTTCCGGGAAGAAACCCGAAAGGTTGACCGAACGAACCGGGGCGGCAGATCCCCGTAGTGGTCCATTCGACCGACCGAATGCGTCAGGCGGGGCAGCCTTTGCGCATTGGCCTGGGGAACCTAGACCCGGTCGGTAACAAACGGATGTCACTTGTTGATAGGCTAAGAAACAAATCGTTGCAATTGTGCTTTCAGTTACCTTTCAGAAACATTTCCGGCTGAAGGCGGGCTTTTCCCGTCCCGCCAACCCCGCCATGCAAGGTCAGGCTTCCCCCGGAGCCCCGCCACCTGGCAAGCTGGCGCCGAATGCCCACATGTGGCCTTGCCCCTTTGGCTCGCCCTGGGGCACCGTGATCTAAGCCTGGAGCTTGCGCACCCATGCCCCCCTTGCCCCCCGACGCCACCGCCGCCGGCATCCTGGACGACCTGCTGACCCTGGCGCGCAAGGCTGGCGCGGATGCCGCCGACGCCCTGCTGGTGGACAGCGCCGCCATGTCCATGAGCCAGCGCCTGGGCAAGCCGGAGGAGGTGCAGCGCGCCGAATCGGGCGACCTGGGCCTGCGGGTGTTCGTGGGCAAGCGCCAGGCCATCGTCTCCTCCACCGACCGCAGCCCGGCGCTGCTGAGGGAATTGGCGGAGCGGGCGGTGGCCATGGCCCGCCTGGTGCCGGAAGATGATTTCTGCGGCCTGGCTGATCCTGACAGCCTGGCCCGCGATTGGCCGGACCTGGACCTGTGCGACCCATCCGAGCCGGTGGCCGAGGATCTGCTGGCCCAGATCGCGGAGCTGGAGGAGACGGCGCTGGCCGTGCCCGGTGTCAGCAATTCCGAAGGGGCGGATGCCGGCTGGTCGCGCTCCACCGTCACGCTGGCGGCCAGCAACGGCTTTTCCGGCGGCTACAGCGTCAGCCGCCGCAGCCTGTCCGTCTCCGTCCTGGCGGGCAGCGGCACGGGCATGGAGCGGGACTACGACTATCATTCGGCCATCTATGCCGGTGATTTGGAGTCGCCCGTCACCATCGGTCGCCGCGCCGGTGAGCGGGTGGTGGCCCGCCTGAACCCGCGCAAGGTGGCGACCCAGGCCGTGCCGGTGGTGTTCGACCCGCGCGTGGCCGGGGGTCTGGTCAGCCACCTGACGGGCGCCATCTCCGGCGCCGCCATCGCGCGCGGCACCAGCTTCCTGAAGGACAAGATGGGCCAGGCGGTGTTCGCGCCCGGCATCACCATCGTGGACGACCCGCACATCCGCCGCGGCCTGCGCTCCAAGCCCTTCGATGCCGAGGGACAGGCCAACGGCCGCCGCAACCTGATCGACGGCGGCGTGCTGACCACCTGGCTGCTGGACTGCCGCTCCGCCCGCCAGCTGGGCCTGGCCTCCACCGGCCACGCGTCGCGCGGCACTGGCGGCCCGCCCGGCCCCAGCGCCACCAATGTCTATCTGGCCCCGGGCGAGGAGACGCCGGAGCAGCTGCTGGCCGACATCCGCCAGGGTTTCTACGTCACCTCGCTGATGGGCAGCGGCGTCAACGGCATCACCGGCGACTACAGCCGGGGCGCCTCGGGCTTCTGGATAGAGGATGGCAAGATCGCCTTCCCCGTGGCCGAGGTCACCATCGCCGGCAACCTGAAGGACATGTACCTGACCCTGCGGCCGGCCAACGACCTGGAATTCCGCCACGGAGTGGACAGCCCCACCCTGCGTGTGGAAGGCATGACGGTGGCCGGCACCTGACGCGGACTGGCATTCCCGCGGCGCTCTCGGCTAAGTTACCGGTAACAGAAACGGAACAGCCTTGAGGGAGGCAGCCCCCATGACCTTCACCCTGAACCGCCGCGGCCTGGCCCTGGCCGCCGTGGCCGGCGCCGTCCTGGCGCGGTCCGCGAAGGCGGACGGCACGCCCGCCACCGACTTGGTACGCCTCTCGCGCCAGCATCGCGACCCGGACGTGCTGCTGCCGCTATGGCCCGGCACCCCGCCGGGCGGCGAGGGCGTGGCGGTCAAGGATGTCGTCACCGACCATGGCCCCGTGGGCGGGCCGCCGGATCGCGTGGCGGAGAGCGTGTCCACTCCCACCCTGGCCTTCTTCCGCAGCGCCAGCCCCGGCCCGCGCGCCACCATCCTGGTCATCCCCGGCGGCGGCTACTCCAGTGTGTGGTTCGACAAGGAGGGCTATGAGATCGCCCGCTGGCTGAACGCCACCGGTCTGCACGCCGCCGTCCTGACCTACCGCCTGCCGGCGGAAGGCTGGAAGAACGGCGCGGACGTGCCGCTGCAGGATGCGCAGCGCGCCATGCGCCTGCTGCGCGCCAAGGCCAAGGCCTGGGCGGTGGATGGCGGCCGCATCGGCATCATCGGCTTCTCCGCCGGCGGCCACCTCGCCGCCAGCCTGCTCACCCGGCACGACGCCGCCGTGTACACGCCGGTGGACGAGGCCGACAAGCTGCCGGCCGGCCCCCAGCTGGCCTGCCTGGCCTATCCCGTCATCTCGATGGACGAGTCACTGACGCATCCGGGCTCGCGCCAGCATCTGCTGGGCAACAGCCCGTCGGCCGAGCAGGTGAGGGCCTATTCGCCGGACCAGATCGTGCGGACGGGTGCCTGCCCCACCTTCCTGTTCCACGCCGCCGATGACGACACCGTCCCCGTGGGCAACAGCCTGGCCATGTTCCAGGCCCTGCGTCGCCAAAACGTGGCGACGGAAATGCACATCTTCGAATCCGGCGGCCACGGCTTCGCCATCCGCGACACGCCCGGCCGTCCCGCCGAACCCTGGCCGGATCTGTACCGCCGGTGGTTGAGCCGGCATGGGTTTGCGTGAGGTTCGCGGTAACGGCGGCAGGGAAGTCCTGCCGCCGGTCACGCTGATGGTGTTTAATTCACAATCTTCCACTGACCGTCGGGCTGGCGGCAGGCGGTGCCGGTGACGGTCTGCTTGCGGCCGCCCACGGTGGCCACGCTCTGGTATTCGCGGCAGTAGTTGTCGGCCGATTCCTGCCAGGTTTTGACCGGGGTCATCTGGTAGCGCGCGCCGTTGTCCGGGTTGTTCCAGACGATCTGCTGGCCGTCCGGCGCCTTTTCCATGGCCTGGGCGAAGCAGCCCTCGTCACTCTGGTCCATGCTGTTGAAGGCGGCGTTGCCCGCCAGGGCGCCCAGCAGCACGCCGGCACCGGTCATGGCGGCCTTGCCGCCGCCGTGGCCGAACTGGGAACCGGCCAGACCGCCCAGCAGCGCGCCCACCACCGTGCCGACGTTCAGGCCAACGGCGCCACGATCGCAGCGGCCTTCATCGATGCCCACGTCGGCGGCGTAGAACTCACGGTAGTGCGGGGAGCGGCGGTCAACGTAACGGGGCGGCGGGCCTCGGTGGTCATCGCGCCAATGGTCATCCCCGCGGTGATCGTCCCGCCAGTGGTCATCACCCCGGCGATCATCGTCCCGCCGGTCGTCCCCCCGGTGGTCGTCATGCCAATCCCGGTCCCGATAGCGATAGCCGGACGCCTCGGCCCAGGGCGGCGGATCGGCCCAGGCCGGCAGGGTGGCGCCCAAGGCCACGACGGCGGTCGCGGCGGCGGCGATGAGACGGGAAGAGCGCTTCATGATGGCCCTCATTTCTTCCGATGCTTGGGTGACGGCATGTCACCGATAGGGGTCGTATCAGCGACATTATGACGCCGATCGTGGCGACCATGGGGCAGCCCTAGGGGGCGCGTCATCTGTCCTTCCGGTGTAGCTGGCCGGTGTAGCCGGAAAAGCCTGCCCTTCCAGCCGGCGGCCGGACTGTCTTAGACTGACGGACGGAGGAGCCATGATCCGCTTCGGTCCGTGGAGCACGATGTTGGGCATGGCCGCCGGGTTCGGCGCGCTGGTGGCCCTGCTGTTGCTGAACGCCCCCGGCAACCGCGTGGCAAACCGCCTGCTGGCGGCCCTGCTGGGCGTCGCCGTGCTGCGGCTGATGCCCTATGTCCTGGGCTTTGCCGGCTTTTACGACGCGTATCCGTGGCTGTCGTTCGCGCCCTTCAACTTCGCGCTGGCCACCGGGCCGCTGCTGTACCTCTACGTCCGCCGCCTGGTGACACCGCGCCTGCCGCGCGGATGGTTCTGGCATTTCACGCCGGCGGCCCTGAACCTGCTCTATACCCTCTGGGCCTTCGCCCTGCCGCTGGATGAGAAGACGCGGTGGAACGACGCGGTGCATGCCCGCTGGATCGACCCGGTACAGACGTGGGCGGGCGTCCTGTCGCTGACGCTCTATTTTCTGGCGGCAGCCGCATTCCATGCGCGCTACGGCCGCTGGCTGGCGGGTGCCGTCAGCAATCCCCGGGAACGGCAGCCGCCCTGGCAGCGGACGCTGCTGGTGGCGCTGGGCTTGTGGCTGGTGGTGACGGTGGCCTTCGATGCCGTCGATGCCCTGCTGGCGCCGCTCAGCTACTACGACCGCTTCCCCCAGTACCTGACGTTCGCCGCCATTGTCCTGGCCCTGGGGCTCGAGGGGTGGCGTCATGCGGGGCGCGCCTATCCGCCCATGGGGTCGCCGGCGCCGGAACCAGCCCGGCCGCGCGAGCGCGACTGGACGGAGACCGCCACCCGGTGGCAGGCCACCATCCGCCGTGAAGGATGGTGGCGTGAACCGGGCCTGACCTTGGCCGAGGTCGCCCAGCGCCTGGGCACCAATGAGACCTACCTGTCCCGCGCGCTCAACCAGGGCCTGGGCCACACCTTCAGCGCCCTGGTCAACGGCTTGCGGGTGGAGGCGGTGCAGGCCCGGCTGCGCCAGGCGGAACCGGGGGACCTGCTGTCGGTGGCGCTGGACTGCGGCTTTGCGTCCAAGGCCAGCTTCAACCGGGTGTTCCGCGACCATACGGGCATGAGCCCCAGCGCCTGGCGCGCGGCTCAAAAGACGGAAAACGGCGGATTTACGGGGAATGAGGCGACGGTGGGCGGCGATGGCGGCTAGCTGGGGCTCCGCGCCGGAAAGGTCCCGGCGCAACCCCAGAGGTAACCGATGCGCCCTTCCCGCCTTCTCCTCTCCCTGCTGCTCGCCGGTGCTTTGGCCGGTCTGTCCACGGCCCAAGCCGATGAGCCGCCCCGCTATGCCCCCCTGCCCCTCACACCGGCGCAGGCGCAGGCCGACGTGGCGCTGCTACGCCAGGCCCTGGAAACCATCCACCCCGGCCTGTACCGCTACAGCGGCCCCGCCGGGATCGATGCCGCCTTCGCCCGGCTGGAGCAGATCGCCACCGCGCTGGCGACCGACCTGACGCTGTGGCGGGCGGTGGCGGAAATGCTGGCGGCCATCCACTGCGACCACACCAAGCCGGAGGCTTCGCCCGCGATCGAGGCGTGGCGTACGGCGCACGCCACCCACCTGCCGTTCCGGTTCACGGTGGTGGAGGGGCGGATGATCGTGGTGTCCAACGACGGCCAGCCCGGGGCGCCGCCGGCCGGCGCCGAGATCACCGCCCTGAATGGCATGCCGGTGCCGCGCATCCTGGATACGCTGGCGGCGGCCGTCGCCTATGACGGCGCCACGACGCCCAGCATGGCCACCAAGCTGGCGGACGACAGCGACCTGATGGGTGACGATGTGGACGAATACTGGCCGGCCTACTACGGCTTTCCCGACCGCTGGCAGGTCGACTGGAAGCGCCCGGGCGACACGGGGCTGTCGCGATCCGACCTGGCCCCGCTAACCTTCCCCGCCTGGCGCGCCCTGGCCGGCCCGGCGGCACCCTTCCGGACGGAACTCCACACCGGGCTGACCTGGCGCCTGAGGCCGCGATACGCCTATCTGCGCATCGACACCTTCGTGAACTACCGCAACCCGGTGGACGCGCCGGCCCTGCTGTCCGCGTTCTTCAAGCCGCTAAAGGCGCGGGAGGTGCCCCGGCTGGTCCTGGACCTGCGCAACAACGGCGGTGGGTCGGACGATGCCGTCCTGGCGCTGGGCAGCCTGCTGCTGGCCCGTCCCTATACCTGGTCCCACCCACCACTGCTGAAATCCATCCGGTACGGCACGCTGCCGGACCACATGGAAAGCTGGGGCGATCCCAGGGCCCTGTTCGAGCCGCCCACGGAGGCGTTCCGCCAGACCGCCGACGGCTGGTGGGAGCGCAAGCCGGTTGCGGACGATCCGGATGATGACGGTTTCCGGCGGCAGGTGCCTTCGCCGATCCGGTACGCCGGGCGGCTGGTGGTGCTGGCCGGCCCCCGCAACGCCTCGGGCGCCACGCGTCTTCTGGCGCAGCTGAAGGACAAGAGCGACGCGCTGATCGTGGGCGAGGACAGCGGCGGCAGCGCCGAGGGGCCCACCGCGGGCCACATCTTCCTGCTGACCCTGCCCAACAGCCACCTGAAGGTGCGCATCCCCAACGCCTGGAACCGCACCGACCTGGACAGGCCGGCCGGCGGCCCTGGGCTGGGCGTGGCCGCGGACCTGGTGGTGACACCGACGGTGCTGGACCTCGCCAGCGGCACCGACCGCGCGCTGGCGGTCGCCCTCCAGGCGGAGCCCGGTCCCGACGCGATGCCGGACGCCGGCGCGCTGGGCGCGGCGCTGGCCGGCGGCTGGAGCGGCACCCTGGACTATCGCGACTACGGAACGGACCGCCGCGTCGTCCTGCCCACCCAGATGTCGGCCACCGGGGGCACGTCGCCGGGTACGGTGACCACGCTGGCCTTCACCTTCGACGACGGCCCGGGGAAAACCGTGCAGGCGCGGGAAACCTGGTCGCTGGACACCGCGCGGCGGGCCTGGTGCCTGACAAGCGGGGAGACCAGCCGATGCCACCGGGTGGTCGAATTCCGCGCGGGCCCGGGGCCCGGCGACGTGACCCTGGTGGCCGACGGCACGGGGGAGGAAAATGGGGAAGCGGTGGCCTCGCGTCTGATCCTGGCCCGGCGGGGGGACACGCTGAGCTTCAGCACCCTTACCGCCCCGCCCGGCCATCCGCTGCTGATGCGCCACGCCTATTGGCTGAACCGTGTTCCCCCTACATGAAGCTATAGGGGTCGACGTCCACCTGCACCCGCACGGCCGCAGGGATGGGCACGGACGCCAGCCAGGATTGCAGCAGCGGCTGCACCGCCACCCCGCGCGCCGTCTTCAGCAGCAGGCGCCGGCGGTGGCGGCCGCGCAGCAGGGCCAGGGGTGCCGGGGCGGGCCCCAGCACCTGCAGGTCGTCGCCCTGCGGCGCCGCGCGGGCCAGGTCGCGGGCCAGCTTGTCCACCTGGCGTTCATCCTCGCCGGAGATGATCAGGGCCGCCAGCCGGCCGTAGGGCGGCAGGTCCATGGCCCGGCGCTGGTCCGCCTCCGCCGCCAGGAAGGCGTCGCGGTCATGGGCGGCCAGCGCCTGCATCACCGGATGCTCCGGCATGTGGGTCTGCAGGAAGACGCGGCCCGGCCGGCTCTCGCGGCCGGCACGGCCCGCCACCTGGTGAAGCATCTGGAAGGTGCGCTCCGCCGCGCGCAGGTCGCCGCCGCCCAGGCCCAGGTCGCCATCCACCACCCCCACCAGGGTCAGCATGGGGAAATGGTGGCCCTTGGCCATCACCTGGGTGCCGATCAGGATGTCGACCTTGTGGGCCCGCACATCCTCGATCACCGTCTGGATGGCGTGTGGGCCGACCAGTGTATCGCTGGTCATCAGGGCCACCCGCGCATCGGGGAACAGCTGCGCCACCTCCTCCGCCACGCGCTCCACCCCCGGGCCGCAGGCGACGAAGGAATGCTCCGCCTCGCAGGACGGGCAGGTTTCGGGCAGGCGGTCGGTGTAGCCGCAGTGGTGGCATTGCAGCCGGCGGCTGAGGCGATGCTCCACCAGCCAGGCGGTGCAGTTGGGACATTGCAGGCGGAAGCCGCAGCTGCGGCATAGGGTCAGCGGCGCGTAGCCCCGGCGGTTCAGGAACAGCATGCCCTGCTCCCCCGCCGCCAGCGTCTCGGCCATCGCCTGCGTCAGGATGGGGGACAGCCAATGGCGGGCCGGCGGCCGGCTGTCGGGCCGGCGCAGGTCAATCAGCGTGACCTCGGGCAGGCTGGCGCCGCCGTGGCGGGCCGGCAGATCGATGCGGCCGTAGCGCCCCGTTTCCGCATTCGTCAGCGTCTCCAGCGACGGCGTGGCGGAAACCAGAGCCACGGGGATGCCGCCGAGGAAGGCGCGCGCCACCGCCATGTCGCGGGCATGGTAGATGACGCCGTCCTCCTGCTTGAAGGCGGCCTCATGCTCCTCATCCACCACGATCAGGCCCAGGTCGGGATAGGGCAGGAACAGGGCGGAGCGCGCCCCCACCACCACCGGCGCCTCGCCATTGGCGATCGCCCGCCAGGCGGCGCGGCGATGAGTGCCGGCAAGATCCGAATGCCATTCCACCGGCCGCACACCGAATCGCCGGGCGAATCGGTCCAGCCACTGGCTGGACAGGGCGATTTCCGGCAGCAGCACCAGGGCCTGGCGCCCCAGGCGCAGGCAGGCGGCGATGGCCTCGAAATACACCTCCGTCTTGCCGGACCCGGTGACGCCATCGACCAGGGTGGCGGAATAGGTGCGGGCGTCCACCGCCGCGCACAGGGCGCCGGCGGCCGCCGCCTGGTCGGGTGACAGCTCCGGCCCGGCCCTGTCGGCGTCGGGGATGGGCGGGCGCGGCTGAGCGCGCAGGGCCACGGGCGTCAGCAGGCCCGATTCGGCCAGGCCCCGGATCACGCCGATGCCGCAGGCCGCGTCGCGCGCCAGGTCGGCCGGGGTGCGGGGCGGCCCGTCCTCCTCCATCAGCGCCAGCACCCGGCGGCGCGCGTCCGTCATCTTGAAGCCCGGCGGCGGCGAGTCGCCCGACGGCAGATAGGCCAGCAGTTGCTTGGGATCCTCCAGCGCCGCCGACACACTGACCGCCATGCGCAGCACCGAGCCGGGTGCCGACAGGGTATAGGCAGCCACCCAGTCGACGAAGCGCCGCGACACCTCGGGCATGGGTGGCAGGTCGAAGCGGCGGATGACGGGCTTCAAGCGGCTGGCCGCCACGCCCGCCTCCCAATTGTCCCCTGGACCGCCCACGGCCCAGACAACGCCGAAGACATGGCGGGGGCCCAGCGGCACCTCGACATAGGCGCCGGCCTCCAGCTCCATGTCGTCGGGGACGCGGTAGTCATAGGGGCTGGCCAGGGGCAGGGGCAGCAGGACGCGCACCCGCCGCACCGGTGGGGCCGCCGTCTCCATCCCGCTTGCCGTCAACAGATCCATGGCCTTGCTGTTACCACTGGGCACCCCCTGGGCGCCACCGTTCCCTATATGGTCTTATGCCAGCGGCATTTGACCGTGGCCGGTCAAATGCCGCCCTCAGGCGCCGGGCGGCCACATCCGTGGCCTTGGCTATCCTTGTAACTTGAATGAGGCCGCGTCGGGTAAGCTACCAGACGCGGTGGCAGGCAAGAGGCCGCGCTATCCTAGGGCCACCAAGCCCGTAAGCGAGCAAGGTCCTTTGCCTGCCGTTCCATCGAACCCGAACAGTCGCTTGGGCCGCTTGCGAAGCCCGTTTGCGCAAGGAGGGGTTAAGATGGACGCCATCGTCGGCATTGATGTCTCCAAGGACCACCTGGACGTTCACATCCGGCCAGAGGGACGGGCCTTCAGCGTCACGCGTGACGCTGAAGGCCTGGCAAGCCTGGTCGACCAACTGGCGTCGCTTGACGTCAAAGCCATCGGTGTGGAGGCGACCGGTGGCTTCGAGACGGTGGTCGTGGCTAGCCTGGCGGCCGCCGGCCTGCCGGTTGTCGTCGTTAATCCCGCCCAGGTGCGGGCCTTCGCCACTGCG